>JAXDHR010000074.1:0-4779 GCA_034664425.1 Solirubrobacteraceae bacterium | reverse complement strand
CTCGGCGGCCACGAGGGCTACATCACGGCCGGCATGTACGAGGACGGGACGGTCGGGGAGATCTTCCTGACCGACATCGGCAAGGAGGGCTCGACCCTCCGCGGCATGATGAACTCGTTCGCCACGGCGATCTCGATCGCGCTCCAGTACGGGGTGCCGCTCGACACGCTGGTGCGCAAGTTCGCCTACATGCGCTTCGAGCCAGAGGGCATCACCACCAACCCGGAGATCCCGTTCGCGAAGTCGATGCCCGACTACATCATGCGCTGGCTCGCGTCGCGGTTCCTGGACGCGGACACGCAGGAGGAGCTCGGCATCCTGACCCCGCAGGTGCGCGCGAAGCGCTCCGGCGAGGAGGCCGTCGCGGCCGCGGCAGGCGACACCGCATCGCCGAGCAACGGCGTCTCCGGCGCCGCGCTCCCCGCGGCGCCCGCCACGCCGGCCCGCCCGGGCGATGTGCAGCCTGCGGCGGCGGCGATGACGGACACCCCGCCGGTGGTCCCGGCGCGCATGTTCGGCCTCGACCTCGGCCCGGCCTGCCAGAACTGCGGCGGCATGATGCAGCGCACGGGCTCCTGCTACACGTGCTCGAGCTGCGGCAACAACACCGGCTGCGGCTGACCGCCGGCGGCTCAGGCCAACATCACTGACGTCTTCAGGCGCCCCGGATCTCCGGGGCGCCTGTTGTTCGGGCGGTCAGTCGGTCGCCGGCCGTTTCCGCCCGCGGATCGTCAGCCGGCCGAGAGCTCGAGGATGCGGGCGTGGCGAGCGACTGCCGGCGAAGTCGCTGGGCCAGCTCGTCATCCGCGCGGGCCGGGCGGTCAGCGCCCGCGGCAGCGCGTGCGGCCGAGGGTCCGCCGCACGCGCGTCCCGTCGTCGAGCAATCGGGAATCGGATCGGCGACGACGCCGCTCACGTTCGCGAGGGCCGCGAGTATCGCGACCGGCAGGACCAGGGACGTGTCGATTGCGCCCCTGCGCCAATCCTTGAAGGACCCCGCCTCGACCGTGCGGATCCATATCCCCGAGGGTTGCCGGGCCCTGGCGTGATTGCGTACAATTGTACGCGATGTCAAACGCAACAGCGACCTTCGATTCCCAGGCGAGCGAGTACGACGCGGCCCGGCGGCGCCTGATCCCGCCCTTCGACGCGTTCTATGACACCGCTGTGCAGGCGCTCGCCCTCTGCGAGGCGGCGCCGCAGCGCGTGCTCGACCTCGGGGCCGGCACTGGGCTGCTGGCGCGCGCGCTCCGGGCCGCCTACCCCGACGCCCGGCTGACGCTGACCGACGGCGCCGCGGCGATGCTCGGCAAGGCGCGCGAGCAGCTCGGCGACGCGGCGGTCGAGTACGTCGTCGCCGACCTGCACGACCCGCTCCCCGACGGCTCGTGGGACGCAGTGACGTCCGCGCTCGCCGTTCATCACCTCGAGGACGCCGGCAAGCGCCGGCTGTTCGAGCGCGTCCACGCGGCGCTGCGGCCCGGCGGGGTGTTCGTCAACGCCGAGCAGGTGGCCGGCGCGACGCCGTTCTTCACCGAGCTCTACGCGCGCTGGCACGAGCAGCGGGCGCGCGCCGCCGGCTCCGACGATGCCGAGTGGGCCGGCGCGGTGGAGCGCATGCGGTTCGACCGCTGCGCGAGCGTCGAGGACCAGCTGGCCTGGCTGCGCGACGCCGGCTTCGAGGATGCCGACTGCCTGTTCAAGGACCACCGCTTCGCAGTGATCGTCGCGCGCAAGGGCCGCACGTAGACACCGTCTGCAGCAGGCGAGCGCGTGGCGACTACCGTCGTATACGCACGGCAATCGGCCACGCGCTCGCCCGCGGTCGGCGATCGTCGTTCATGCAGCCGGCGCCTGCAGCAGGTGCAGGAGCACGTCGACGATGAGCCGCGTCCGCGACCCGACGAACTCGGGCGCCTCGAGGCTCAGGCGCTGCCGGCGCAGCAGCGTGCCGCGATGCGCGATCGGCATGTAGCCGAGCGCGACGAGACAGGTGACCGCGTCCGGCACGTCGAAGTCGCGCAGCCCGTGGCGCGCGCGGTGCTCGCGCAGCGCGGTGAAGGCGTCCTCCATCACCGTCGACCCGTGGTCGATGCGCGCGAGGCGCCCGCCGCCCGCGAGCGCCTCGCGCTCGAAGAGGTCGACGAAGGACGGTCGGCCGCGGAGGAACTCGAGGTAGCCCTTGACCGAGGCGGTCAGCACCGTCTCGAGCGTCTCGGCGGGGTCGTCGGCGCGCGCCCAGCGCATCAGCGACCCGAAGGCGGGCTCGAGCGCAGCCGTGCGATCGGCGTACATCCGCTCGAGCACCGACTGATACAGCTGCTCCTTGGAGCCGAAGAAGTAGCTCGGCGTGCCGCGCGAGACACCCGCCGCCTCGCCGATCTGGGCCAGGCTCGCGCCGTCGAAGCCGTGGCACGCGAACAACTCCTCGGCGGCGTCGAGGACCTGCCGCCGCGTGCGGTCGGCGTCGCGGATCTTGGCGGGTGGAGCGGCAGCCATGATGGCGGGCGACCTGCGCCCGCCATCCTACCGGCGGCCGACCCCGTGGCGGACGTGCGTGACCGCCGGCGAGGCGACCGTCTCGACGATCTCGAGCGCCGGATCGCCGACGTCCTCGAGCAGCCGCTCGCCCGAGCCCAGCACGACCGGGACGACGTGCAGGACCAGCTCGCCGAGCAGGCCCGCAACGAGGTACCGGTTGACGCTGCTCGCTCCGCCCGCGACCTGCACGTCGCGGCCGGCGGCCCCGGTCCGTGCCTGCTCGAGCGCGGACTCGATCCCGTCCGTGACGAAGTGCAACGTGGTGCCGCCGTCCATCACCAGCGGCGCGCGCTCGTGGTGGCTGAGCATGTAGACGGGCGTGTGGTACGGCGGGTCCTCGCCCCACCACCCCGCCAGTCCTCGTCTCACGGACCGTCGCCGCCGCCGAACATCTTCCGGCCCATGACGTAGGCCCGCGGTCATGCCCTAAGGACCGCCATGCGGCCCCGGGCTCATCGGTCCTCGTGCTCGCGATCGTCCGCGTCCTGCGTCGCCCAGCGGACGCGCTCGATCAGCTGTGCGGAGTAGTGCTCGCTCTCCAGCAGCGGCGGCGCGACGTGCTCGCTCATCAGGACCTCGGCGGACTCGCCGGTACCCGTTTCGGATACCACCTGGATCTTCGCCATGTTCACGCTCCTCGTGCTCGGCGTCGATGGGTGATCATCCATCGTGGCACGTCGCCGCGCCGGCGCAAGCCCGCTCGTGCACAGCGGTTCGGCCCTGGGACCAACGCCGTCCCGCACTTTGCGACGTTCGTCTATGGCGTCCGTCGGCGCGACGGTCGATATTCCGGCCATGACGAGGTTGCCCGCCGCCATCGCCGCTGTGGCGCTGCCGTCCGAGCGCGATCTCGACGTGGTCTTCGCCGCCGTCGACTGGGCGCTCGAGGAGGCGCGCGCCCGCGGCGCCGAACTCGTCGTGTTCCCCGAGTGCGCGCTCGGCGGCTACCTGCGCGAGCCGGACGCCGACGAGCCGGCCGGCCCGGTCCTGCCGCCGGCGCTCGATCCGGACGGCCCGGAGCTCCGGCGGCTGATCGAGGCCGCGGGCGACACCGTCGTCTGCATGGGCTACACCGAGGCGGGGGCGAACGGCCCGTACACGTCGGCGGTCTGCGTCAGCGGCGACGGCGTCCTCGGCCACCACCGCAAGGTCCACCTCCCGCCCGCCGAGCGTTTCGCCTACAGCCCGGGCGAGGGCTTCGCCGCCTTCGACACGCCCGTCGGCCGTCTCGGCATGCTGCTCTGCTACGACAAGCTCTTCCCCAAGGCGGCGCGCGCGCTCGCGCTCGACGGAGCCCAGACGATCGCCTGCCTGTCAGCGTGGCCGATGGACCGCCACCATCCCGCGCGCACCCCGGCGCTCGACAAGCAGGTGCGTCACTTCGACGCCCTCGACATCGCCCGCGCGGTCGAGAACCAGGTCGTCTGGGTCTCCACCAACCAGACCGGCCGGCTCGGGGCGCTGCGCTTCTTCGGCCACGCCAAGGTCGTCGATCCCGACGGCACGGTGCACGCGCACACCGGCACGGGGGCGGGCGTCGCCGTGGCCCGCATCGATCCCGACGCGGTCGAGGTCGCGCGCGCGTTCATCGACCACCTCGGCGACCGCCGGCCGGCCGCGTATGGGCCGCCGGCGAGCGGGGCCATGCGTCAGCAGCTCTACTCCGGGTAGGGCGCAGGAAGTGCGGCATCGTGGCCTCGCACGGAGGCGTTGACCCGGCTGCGCTCGAGCGGATGCTCGAGCGCGTCGCCCATCGCGGGCCCGACGACGCCGGCTCGATCGAGATCGGCAACGGCGAGATCTACGACCACGAGCACGTGCGCGCGCGGCTCGGCGGCCCGGAGGCGCTGACCGATTCCGACAACGAGGTCGCGCTGCTGCTGCTCGACGCGCACGGGCCGGAGTCGCTCGTGCAGTTCAACGGCATGTTCGCGGTCGTCGCGGCCGCTGAGGACGGGCGCTTCGTCACCGCCCGCGACCCGGTCGGCATCAAGCCGGCGGCCTGGTGCGCTCCGCGAGCGCGATCCCCGAAGACCCGCTCGACGCTCCCCCGCCGGAGGCGTGGGAGCGCCGTGGGCACCCAGGACTCGCCCGACCTCGCCGCCGCGCGTCTCGTCGCCGAGCACACCGGCTCCGAGCATCACGAGCGCGTCTACACCGCGCAGGACGCGCTCGACGTGCTGCCGACCGTCGTGCGCGCGATCGAGTCCTTCGACCCGGGGCTCGTGCGCAGCGCGG
>JAXDHR010000073.1:0-6623 GCA_034664425.1 Solirubrobacteraceae bacterium | reverse complement strand
CGGTTGCAGGAGGGGTCGGCGAGGTAACCAGGCGGCCGCCCGGGCAGGCGTGAACAGCCAGGTCACCGGGGCGGGTCGCGGCGGTCCCCCATACCCCTTGTGGGGCCCACCGGAGGGGGCTCGGGGTCGGACTAGGGGACTGACCAGGGGAACACCGGTGCGACCGACGGCTGGATCCGCGATCGTGATCGGCATGCTCAGGACTTCCCAACTCACCTCAGCGCAGCGTCGCATTCGCGATTCGAGGACCCTGGGGTCCGCCGACACCGCGAGCATCGCGCGCCACCGCATCGAGCTTTCACGCGTGCGCGAGACCGGTGCTCGCGCCCCCGGCAGTCCGCGGACATGATCGACGAAGCGCCGGACCCGCCTGCGGACGTCCCGCCCCCCGCCAGGCGGTCTAGCGCCTCGGCGCGCGCTCGCCGAGCGTGCGCTCGAGGGCGCCCAGCAGGTGGTCGGCGCCGTCGGCGTCGATGCACAGCGGCGGCTTGATCTTGAGCACGTTGAACGCATCGCCGGTCGGCTGGACGATGACGCCGAGGTCGCGCAAGCGCTCGCAGATCGCCAGCGCCTCCGCCGCGGCCGGCTCACGCGTCTCGCGATCGCGGACGAGGTCGACGCCGAGGTAGAGGCCACGGCCGTGCACCGCTCCGATGATCGGGTGCTGCGTGGCGAGGCGCTCGAAGCCTGCACGCAGCCGCGTCCCCGTCTGGCGCGCGTTGCCCTGCAGTCCGTCGCGCTCGATCGCGTCGAGTACCGCGAGGCCGATCCGGCACGAGACCGGGCTGCCTCCGGTCGAAGAGAAGAACGGCGCCTGGCGGTCGAACGCGTCGGCGATCTCCGGTCGGCAGACGACGGCGCCGAGCGGGTGCCCGTTACCCACCGCCTTGGCGACGCAGACGATGTCCGGGACCACGCCCTCGTGCTCGAAGGCCCAGAAGCTCTCACCCGTGCGCCCGTATCCGACCTGCACCTCGTCGGCGATGCAGACGCCGCCGGCCGCTCGTACCGCGTCATAGGCCGCCGCGAAGTAGCCGCTGGCCGGTTCGACGCCGCCCTGGTTGCCCAGCAGCGGCTCCGCGACGAAGGCGGCGAGGCCGTCGGGGGCTGCCCGGCACGCGCGACGTACCGACTCGGCGTAGCGGCTCCCGTCGTCGCCGAACCGCCCGCGGTACGGGTCGGGCTGCTCGGCGACGTGAACGTGGGCCGCGAGCTCGTCGCGCCACCCCGGCCGGTCGATGGGGTTCGTGCACAGCTCGTCGGTCGCCTTCGTCCACCCGTGGTAGGCGCCCTGCAGCGCGAGCACGTCGCGTCGGCCCGTGAACGCACGCGCGAGCCGGAGTGCGAGGTCGACGGCCTCGGAGCCCGAGTTGACCAGGAACACGCGGTCGAGCCCAGCGGGCAACAGCCCGCTGAGGCGCTCGGCGTACTCGGTCATCGCGCCGTAGAGGAAGCGCGAGTTCGTGTTGAGCAGGCGCAGTTGCCGCGTGGCGGCCTCGACGACCGCGGGATGCGAGTGGCCGACGACCGCGACGTTGTTGACGGCATCGACATACGGGCGCCCATCGGCGTCGTAGAGCACGTGCCGCCAACCGCGGACCATCTCGGGCGGTTCGTCGTAGTAGAGCCGCTGGGGCGAGGCGATCACCCGCTCGCGGCGGTCGCGCTCGCGGCCGGCGCTGCGGGGCTCGCGGGCACGCACGTCGGCGCCGAGCAGCACGGAGGGGTCGGGGCAGAGTCCCAGCCACGCGGCGCGCTCGCGCGGCCTGCCCATCCCCGGCAGCCCGGGCGCCGCGCACAGCTGGACGTGGACGTGCGGCGGCAGCAGCCCACGCGTCGCCGGCGCGACACGCGCGATCACGTCGCCGCGCGCCACCCGGTCCCCGGCCGCGCGCGCCGGCTCGACGCGGCTCAGGCGGACGTGGGCGACGGTTTCGCCGGCGCGGCACTCGAGCCACATTTCGCCGTCGGCGTGGGAGGCGATGATGCCCTCGAGCGGCGCGCGGATGTCGGTGCCGGGCGCTGCGAAGGCATCGGCGCCCAGGTGCAGGGTGGCCGGCGGGCGTTCCCCCGGGGGACCCGGCTCGATCCGAATTTCACCCCAGCGTCCGAGCGCCATGCCGTCGCTGCCCGCGCCGTCGGCGACGGCAGCCGCGAGCGCGCGGGCGTCGCTCCAGGCGCCGAAGGCCAGGCCGTCCGAGCCGACGGAGAGGTCGATCGCGACGGCGCCCGCGGTGTCGAGCATCGGTGCGCAGCCGGCGCGGGCCAGCAGTTCTGGCAGGGCCGCGCCGCGCACATCGGGCTCGAGCCCGCAGGCCGCTCGCGACGCGGCGACGCCGAGCACCGTCACGACGCCGTCGAGCGCCCGCAGCACCGCCCAGTCGTCGACGACGGCGCGCTCGGCGAGCACGTTCTCGGGCGAGACGGCGGCCTGCTGGGTCGCCGAGATCGCGCAGACCGCCGCGCGGGCGAGCACCAGCGGCCAGAACGCGTTCACCTCAGGCGGGGACAGCGCCGACTCGCGGTGGTAGCCCTCGAGCACGGCGAGCGCCACGCCGAGCGGATCGTCGAGGTCGTGCGCGATGGCCGAGACCGCCGCGCACGCGACGTCGCTCACCCGCCACGTCCGCACGACGTCGCCGAAGTCCAGTAGCCCGGTCGGGAGACCCTCGCCGGCGGACGCGCCGGAGACCGTGTTGTAGTCGGTCACGTCGCAGTGGATCGGCGCCACCGGCAGTCCGGCACCGTCCGCCGCGACGGTCGTGAACGCCTCTCTCGCGCGACCGAGCAGCTCGCGCGGTTCCCCCTCGACGAGGTCGCCGAGCGCGTCGAGGACCTCCGCGCAGCGGCGCGGGTCCCACTGGAGGTCGCGGCCGAGCTCGGGGTGCTCGAACCCCGCCAGGGCGCGCGCGCTGCGCGCCGAGAGCCGGCCGAGCGCGCGCCAGACGGGTGCGCGGAGGTGGCCGAAGTCGCACAGCGGCCTGCCCTCGACCCAGGTGAGCAGCCGCACGTCGTGACCGCAGGCGCGGACGATCAGCGCTCCGTCGCGGGCCGGCACCGGGACGGGCGCGTCGAAGTCGGCGTTCGCCGCGGTGTGGAGCATCGCGCGGTTCTGCATGTCCAGCTCGCCGCGGCGCCAGTGCGGGTTGGCCACCTTGAGCACGAAGCGGCGCCCGTCCGCGTCCGTGACGCCGAAGTTCTGGTCCTGGCTGCTGCCGATCTCCTCGAGCGTGCCGTCGACGCCCCAGTGCTCGGCGAGGATTCCGCGGATCTGCTCGGCCGCGAGCCGCGGGTTGGGCAGGGCCAGCGAGGCGAAGGGAGTGGACGACATGATCCGCATGATGCATACACTGCGGCCGCGCCGTGGCCCGGCGTTCCTCCAACCCGGGATGGTCATGGACCTCAGCAACCGAGAACGCGCCGTCTGCGACGACATCTCCGGCCGCCGTGACGAGCTCGTCGAACTCGCGTCCAGCCTGATCGGGTTCGACACCACGGCCCGCGACGTGGGCGACCCCCCGCGCGACGAGGCGGCGCTGCAGTCCTCCCTCGCCGACCGGCTGCGGGGCGCGGGCGCCGACGTCGACGTGTGGGAGCCTTCGGCCGAGGCGATGGCGGGGAGGCCGCGGGTGCCTCCCGGACTCGACTTCGTCGGCCGCCCGCAGCTCGTCGCCAGCTTCGGCGGTGCCGGCGGCGGCCGGTCGCTGCTGTTCAACGGGCACATCGACGCCGTCTCCGCCGAGCCGCTCGATCGCTGGACCAGCGATCCGTTCACGGCCGAGATCCGCGACGGGCGGCTCTACGGGCGCGGCTCGTGTGACATGAAGGGCGGCGTCGCCAGCATGGTCTTCGCGGCGGAGGTGCTCGCCCGGCTCGGCGTGGAGCTCTCCGGCGACCTCGTCGTGGCGACCAACACCGACGAGGAGTCCTCGGGCGCCGGCGGCTCAGCGGTCGTGACCCGCGGGATCCGCGCGGACGCCGGGATCGTCACCGAGCCGACGGGCTTCGACACCTGGGTGGCCTGCCGCGGCTCCGAGTACGGGGTCGTCCGCGTTCCCGGACGTCCGGGGCACGCGGAGGTCCGTCAGGTGCCGTGGCGGGACGGCGGCGCGGTCAACGCGATCGAGAAGGCCACGGTGGTCATCGACGCCATCCGGTCGCTGCGGGCTCGCTGGGCCGCCCTGCCGGAGTTGCGCCATCCCCATCTGTCCGCGCCCGACCTGCTGCCGACGGTCATCGCGGCCGGCGAGTGGGCCGTCACCTACCCGGCGACGTGCGATCTCACGGTCGCGGTCATGTACGTGCCGGCGCAGGTCGGCGAGCAGGAGCCGGGCCTCGCCGTCCGCGCCGAGGTCGAGGCCTGGATCGCACGCGAGACCGCGGAGGACGACTGGCTCGCCGAGCACCCGCCCGTGATCGAGTGGTGGCCCAACGGCGTGCCGCCGCTCGAGATCGGAGAGGACGAGCCGATCGTCAGCACGATGCTCGAGGCTTCGCGCGCGGTCGGCCGCTCGGGCTCCCGCGCCGGCCTGGACTCCTGGTACGACGGGGCAACCTACACCGGCCTCGCGGGCATCCCGTCGATCGCCTATGGCCCGTCCGGGTTCAACCCCGACGGCACGAGCGTCGCGCACACGATCGACGAGTACGTGCCCGTGGATGACCTCGTGACCTGCGCGCAGGGGCTCGCCGTCGCGGCGATGCGGTTCTGCGGCGCGCGCTGAGCGCACGCGGCCCGTACGTCAACTCACCGATTGCCGTGGCGACGCCGCGGCCGTACGGTCGCGACATGACCGCCGCGAGCTCCGCCTGCGGCGCCGTGCGGGCCGGCATCGACGTCGGCGGCACCTTCACCGACGCCGCGCTCGTCGACGCGCAGGGCCGGCTGCACGTCGCCAAGACGCGCACGACGCCCGGCGACCTGGGGGACGGCTTCGAGGTCGCGCTGGCAGAGGTCGCGAGCAGCGCCGGCATCCCGCTCTCCGGGCTCGACTACCTCGTGCACGGCACGACCGTCGCGACCAACTCGATCGTCCAGGGGCGCCTGGCGCGGACGGCGCTGATCACCAACGAGGGCTTTCGCGACATCCTCGAGATCGGCACCCAGCAGCGCCGGCGGGTCTACGACCTGTGGTCGCCGCAGCCGGCGCCGCTGGTCCCACGCGAGCGCTGCCATGCGGTGCGCGGGCGGATCGGCGCCGACGGCAGTGAGGTCGAGCCGCTGTCGGAGGAGGATGTTGCTGCCGTGGCCGCCCGCCTGCTCGAGCAACAGGTGCAGGCCGTGGCCGTCGTCGGCCTCTTCGCCTTCGTCAACCCGGCCCATGAGCAGCGGATCGAGGCCCTGCTCGACGAGCTGCTCCCGGGCGTGCCGGTCGCGTGCTCGAGCCGCGTCGCGCCCGAGTTCCGCGAGTACCTGCGGGCGAGCACAACGGTGCTCAACGCCGCGCTGCTGCCGGTCGCCGGCGCCTACGTGGAGCGGCTGTCCGGTCGCCTCGGCGGTCACGGCGTCGCGGCGCCGCTGCACCTCATGCAGTCCAACGGCGGCGTCGCCACGGCCCAGCGGGCGGCGCGACTGCCCGTGAGCCTGGCGGCGTCCGGGCCGGCGGCGGGGGTGATCGGCGCCGCGCGGCTGGGGCTCGCTGCCGGCCACTCGCAGCTGCTCACCTTCGACATGGGCGGGACGACCGCCGACATCGCGCTGGTGGTCGACGGGCTGCCGCAGCTGCGCTTCCAGGGCGACCAGCACGGTCACCCGGTCAACCTGCCGCAGGTCGACGTGCTGTCCGTCGGGGCGGGGGGCGGCTCGCTGGCGTCCGTCGATCGCTTCGGATCGCTCACCGTCGGGCCCGACAGCGCGGGCGCGGCCCCGGGACCTGCCTGCTACGGCGCGGGGGGGACGCGCCCGACGGTCACCGATGCCCACGTCGTGCTCGGCTCGCTCGACGCGCGCCGCGCGCTGGGCGGCGGCGTCCGTCTGGACCGGGCGGCAGCGTGCGCCGCCGTCGAGGCACACGTCAGCGATCCGCTGGGGATCGGCGTCGAGGCGGGCGCCGAGGCGATCCTTCGCATCGCCAACGCCAACATGGCCGGCGCGCTGCGAGTGGTCTCGGTCGCGCGCGGGCACGACCCGCGCGACTTCGCGCTCGTCGCGCTCGGCGGCGCGGGTCCGATGCACGCGTGCGCGCTCGCCGACGACCTCGGCGTCGCGCGGATCCTCGTGCCGCGCCACCCGGGGATCACCGCCGCGCTCGGACTCCTGCTCGCCGACGTGCGTCACGACCTGCGCCTGACCTGGCTGCGCCGCACCGCCGACGTCGATGCCGCCGAGCTCGACGCCGCGCTCGGCGTTCTCGCGGACGAGGGCCGCGCGCTGCTGGCCGGCGCGGGCGACGCGGCGCCGTCCGCGATCGAGTTCGAGCTCGACATGCGCTACCGGGGCCAGGCGTACAACCTCACGGTGCCGCTCGCGGCCGAGCCGCTGGGCCCGGGAGCGCTCGCCGCCGCCGAGGACGCCTTCCACGCCGCGCACCGGCAGGCGTACGACTACACGCCGGCGGTCACCGAGACCGAGATCGTGACGCTCCGGGCGCGGGCGGTCGCGACCACGGCCGGCGACGGGCCGG
>JAXDHR010000072.1:0-8334 GCA_034664425.1 Solirubrobacteraceae bacterium | reverse complement strand
CCCTGCAGGCGACCCGCGCTGCGCTCGAGGAGGGCATCGTCGCCGGCGGCGGCGTCGCGCTGCTCGAGGCGACGGAGGCCATCAACCTCGACGTCATCGCGATCGACGACGAGAAGACCGGCGCGCGCATCGTCCTGCGCGCTCTCGAGGAGCCGCTGCGCCAGATCGCGCAGAACGCCGGCTTCGAGGGCTCGGTCGTCGTCAACGAGGTGCGCCGCGCCGAGGCCGGCATCGGCCTCAACGCCGCGACCGGCGAGTACGTCGACCTGGTCGGCGCGGGCGTCATCGACCCCGCCATGGTCACGCGCTCGGCGCTGCAGAACGCCGCGTCCATCGCCAAGAACATCCTGACCACCGAGGCCATCGTGGCCGAGGTCCCGGAGAAGGACGGCGGCGGCGGCGGCGGCATGCCCGACATGGGCGGCATGGGCGGCATGATGTAAAGAGGCGCCCACGCGCTTCTGCAAGATCGACCGAGGGCCCGGCGTTCCGCCGGGCCCTCGGTCGTTGTGGGATTTCGGCCTACGCCGCCCGCGGCCTCACTGCTCCACGCTCGCCATCCCCGCCTCGGGGTAGCGCTCGCCGGCCACGGCGCCGAGCGGGAACAGCTCGTCGAGCCGGCGCAGCTGCTCCTCGGTGATGTCGATGTCCGTAGCGCCGACGTTCTCCTCGAGGTACTTCACGCGCTTGGTACCGGGGATCGGGACCACGTCGTCACCTTGCTCCAACAGCCAGCGCAGCGCGAGCTGCACGGGCGTCCCGCCGACCTCCTCGGCCAGCGAGCGCAGCCGGCGCACGAGCTCGAGGTTGTGCCGGAGGTTCTCCTCCGAGTAGCGCGGGTTGGCCCGGCGGAAGTCGTCCGGGGAGAGGTCGTCCGTGCTCGTCAGCGCGCCGGAGAGGATGCCGCGGCCGAGCGGCGAGTACGGCACGATGCCGATGCCGAGCTCGCGGGCGGTCGGGACGATCTCCTCCTCGATCCCGCGCGTGAACAGCGACCACTCGCTCTGCAGGGCGGCGATCGGATGCACCCGCACGGCGGCGCGCATCGTCTCGGCACTGACCTCGGAGAGACCGAGGTGGCGCACCTTGCCCGCGTGCACGAGCTCGGCCATCGCGCCGACCGACTCCTCGATCGGGACGTCCGGGTTGCGGCGGTGCATGTAGTACAGGTCGATGTGATCGACGCCGAGGCGGCGCAGCGAGTCGTCGATCGCCTGCCGGATCCACTCGGGCGAGTTGTCGACCCAGCGGCGATCGCCGTCGCGGCGGTTGGCGAACTTCGTGGCGATCTCGAAGTCGTCGCGGCGGCCGGCGATCGCGCGGCCGACGAGCTCCTCGTTGGCTCCCGCGCCGTACATGTCGGCGGTGTCGAGGAGGGTCACCCCGAGCTCATAAGCGCGGTGAATGGTGCGGATGGATTCCTGCTCGTCCCCCGGCCCGTAGAACTCCGACATGCCCATACAGCCGAGTCCGAGTGCGGACGTCGTGAAGGCGGCGAGGTTGCGTTGCTGCAGCATGCTTGGAGGCATACCCGGTTTCGCCGGCCAGTCGTTGCCACTCAGACTTGAACGCTTCCAGTCTTGCTAGGTTGCCCTCGTGGAGCTCGAACAGCGCCTGAGGCACGCCGGGCTGCGTGTCACGACCCCTCGCTTGGCCGTGCTCTCGGTGCTCACCGAGGCGCGTGACCACCCGCGCATCGACCAGGTGCTGGAGCGCGTCCGCGCCGGGGGCACGAGCATCTCCACGCAGACCGCGTACGACGTCTGCGAGACGCTGCATCGGGCCGCACTCGCCCGCCGCTTCGAGCCCGCGGGCAGCCCGGCGCGCTACGAGGCGCGCGTCGACAACCACCACCACCTCGTCTGCCGCGCCTGCGGCGACACCGCCGACGTCGACTGCGCCGTGGGGGTCGCGCCCTGCCTGGAGCCCTCCGACGCCGCCGGCTTCGCCGTCGACGAGGCCGAGGTCACCTTCTGGGGCGTGTGCCCCACCTGCCAGTCCGAACCCGAACGAGAGGACGCCGCATGAGCGACTCCGAGCGCGAGCTCACCACACGCCAGGGCCATCCGGTCTACGACAACCAGAACCTCCGCACCGTCGGGTCGCGTGGTCCGGCCACCCTCGAGAACTACCACTTCCTCGAGAAGATGAGCCACTTCGACCGCGAGCGGATCCCCGAGCGGGTGGTCCACGCGCGCGGGGCGACCGCCTTCGGCCACTTCACCGCGACGGGCAAGGCCGGCGACGAGCCGATCTCGAAGTTCACTCGCGCGAAGCTCTTCCAGGAGGCCGGCAAGCAGACCGACGTCGCGCTGCGCTTCTCGACCGTCGCCGGCGGGCGCGACTCCTCCGAGGCCGTGCGCGACCCGCGCGGCTTCGCGGTGAAGTTCTACACCGAGGACGGCAACTGGGACCTCGTTGGCAACAACCTCGGCGTCTTCTTCATCCGCGACGCGATCAAGTTCCCCGACTTCATCCACTCCCAGAAGCCCGACCCGGTGACCTTCGAGCGCCAGGTGCCCAACCGCGTCTTCGACTTCGTCTCCCAGACGCCCGAGGCGCTGCACATGATCACCCTCGTGTTCGGCCCGCGCGGGATTCCCGCGAGCTACCGCACGCAGCAGGGCTTCGGCGTGAACACGTACAAGTGGGTCAACGCGGCCGGCGAGACCGTGCTCGTCAAGTACCACTGGCATCCCAAGCAGGGCGTCAAGAGCTGGACCGCGGAGGACGCGGCCGCGATGCAGTCCCAGGTGCTCGGCGTCCACACGAAGGACCTCTACGACGCGATCGACCGCGGCGACTACCCCGAGTGGGACCTGTCCGTCCAGATCATGTCCGACGACGAGCACCCGGAGCTCGACTGGGATCCGCTCGACGATACGAAGGTGTGGCCGGAGAACGACTTCCCGCTGCGCCACGTCGGCACGCTGCAGCTCAACCGCAAGCCCGAGAACTTCTTCGCGGAGTCCGAGCAGATCGCCTTCGGCACCGGTGTGCTGGTCGACGGGCTCGACTTCTCCGACGACAAGATGCTCGTCGGGCGCACGTTCTCCTACTCGGACACCCAGCGCTACCGGGTCGGGACCAACTACCTGCAGTTGCCGGTCAACGCGCCGAAGAAGCGCGTCGCGACGAACCTGCGCGACGGGGAGATGACCTATCACGTCGACGGCGGCGGTGAGAACCCGAGCGTCAACTACGAACCGTCGATCACCGGCGGCCTCGAGGAGGCGGCGCAGCCCGGCCACGCCGAGCAGGGCCCCGAGTACCGGGCTCGCCTGACGCGCGCGCGGATCGAGCGCCGCAACGACTACCAGCAGGCCGGCGAGCGCTACCAGCTCTCCGAGCCCTGGGAGAAGGACGACCTCGTCGCCAACCTCGTCGACGCGCTCTCGCAGTGCGAGCGGCCGATCCAGGAGCGCATGGTTTGGCACTGGTTCATGGCCGACGACGAGCTCGGCCAGCGGGTCGGCGACGGGCTCGGCATCTCGGCCGGCGACGTGCGCCACCTCGAGCCGCTCGCGACGCAGAACCTGACCGAGGCCGAGCTCGAGCGCGCCCGCAACCTCGGCAACAACGGCCCGCGCGACGTCGCGGGTGTGACGATGACCCACTGCGTGCCGAACGAGCACGCGGCGGTCGCCGTGCAGCCCGACCTCGTCGCGGGCGACTAGGACGCTGCCGGTCGCCGGGCCCGCGCGCGGGCCCGGCGATCGTTCCCCTACGCTTGCCGGGTGAGCGATGACCTCGGGTTCGACCTCGATGCCGCCGGGCTGCGCGCCGACGGCGCAGAGCTGACGTCCGGCATCGAGGTGCTGGCGCTCAAGCTGGAGGCCGCGCTGCCGGGTCGCACCACCGTCCGCCGGCGCGCCAAGCGCCTGCTCTCGCGCGACAAGGTCGTCGAGGCGATCGAGGTCCGGCTGGGCGATTGGCGCTACGCGCTGCGCGTCGACGGCGGCCGTACCGACGCGGCGCGCGAGCAGGAGGTGCGCGGGGTCGTGATCAAACGCGAGCCGCTCGAGCTCGGCGCCTGGATGGCGGCGCTGACCGGCGAGCTGCGCGCAGAAGCCGCGACGAGCGCCGAGGCGCGCGCGGCGCTCGACCGGCTGGTGGGCTGAGCCGTGGGCCTGTTCGACCGCCTGCGCACAGGCGCCGGCGACGAGGGCGCCGACGCGGCCGCGCGGCGGGCCGCCGACATCGAGCGGCTCGAGCGCGGCTCGATCCCGGCCGCGGCCGAGCAGCGCATCCGCGAGCTCGGCGCGGGCGGCACGGCGTTCACCTCCGGGCTCTCGGTCGGCGACTTCGCGCTCGCCCACGGCCGCGGCGTGCGCCCGGTCTGCCAGGTGATGGGCTCCTCCGTCTACCAGGTGGGCTGGCAGTCCTACCCCTTCGGCGGCGGCTGGGGCAGCGCACTCTCGACCGAGCTCACGCAGCTCACCCAAGCCTGGAACACGGCGCGGCGGCTCGCCCTCGGCCGGCTCGAGGAGGAGGCCCGCCTCGCCGGCTGCCACGCCGTCGTCGACGTCACGTTCGAGAGCCGCAGGCACGAGTTCCTCTCCGGCGAGATCGAGATCGTCGTCAACGGCACCGCGGTGCACCTGGCGGACGCGCGTGCCGACGCGCGGCCCGTGCTGACCGACCTCTCGATGCCCGACTACGAGCTCCTACGCCGCGGCGGCTACGAGCCGGTCGGCGTGGTCGCCAGCACGTCGGTGTTCTACGTCGTCCCCGGCTACCGCACGCGGCGGGCGACGGGCTCGTTCATGGGCTGGGCCGGCAACCAGGAGCTCACCGACTTCACGCAGGGCGTCTACGAGGCGCGCGAGATGGCGCTCGGCCGGGCCACGAACCAGGCGGAGCGGCTCGGCGCGGGCGGCATGGTGGGAGTGCAGATCGACCATGACATCCACACGCGCGAAGTCGACCAGAACAACAGCAAGCGCACTGACCTGATCATCACCTTCCACGTGCTCGGCACCGCGATCGCGCCGCACGGCGAGCACCAGCCGGTGGACCCCCAGATGATCGTCCGACAAGGAGCACCGACCCGATGAGCGCATACGACCCGAGCTCGCTGGAGGGCGTTCCCGAGGCGGGCCGCTCGCGCCTCGAGCAGAACAAGCGCGGCCTCTTCACCTCCGATCTGTCGGTGAGCGAGTTCCTGCTCGTGCGCGAGGCGGGCTTCGAGCCGCTCGGGCTCGTCGTCGGCTCTTCGATCTTTCACATCGGCTTCCAGCAATCGAGCTGGAAGGCCAGCCAGGAGATGAGCGTGCTCTCCGAGGCGATGTACACCGCCCGCGAGCTCGCGATGACGCGGATGGAGGAGGAGGCCGACCAGCTCGGCGCCGACGGGATCGTGGGCGTGCGCCTCGACGTCGGGCGCTACGAGTGGGGCGAGCACATGGCGGAGTTCATCGCGATCGGCACCGCGATCCGCCACCGCGGGGGCGAGCTGCACCGCGCGCCGAACGGGCGGCCGTTCACGAGCGACCTCTCGGGCCAGGACTTCTGGACCCTGCTGCGCTCTGGCCACCGCCCCGTCGGCATGGTCATGGGCTCGTGCGTCTACCACGTCGCGCACCGCGGGATGTTCCAGTCGCTCAAGCAGGCTGGGCGCAACGTCGAGCTGCCGAACTTCACGCAGGCGCTCTACGACGCGCGCGAGCTGGCGATGGAGCGCATGCAGTCCGAGGCGGAAGCGCTCAAGGCCGAGGGGATCGTCGGCGTGCAGCTGACGGAGCGCAATCACGGCTGGGGCAGCCACGTGATCGAGTTCTTCGCGCTCGGCACCGCGATCGTGCCGCACGGCGAGGACACGCCGATCACGCCGCCGACGCCGGTGCTGGACCTCTCCTAGGGCCCGGCCGTTGCGCTTGCTCGGGCCGGCGGAGCTTCGCGCCGCGCTGCCGTGGCCCGTGGCGATCGCGGCGCTCGAAACCGCGTTCCGCGACGAGGACCCGAGCGCCACGCCGCCGCGCTCGCACCTGGCCGTGCCCGGCGGCGAGCTCCTGCTGATGCCCGCCCACGCGGCGGCTGGCGGGCTGGGCGTCAAGCTCGTGACGCTGGCGCCGGGCAACCCGGCACGGGGCCTGCCGTTCATCCACGGGGCGTACGTGCTGTTCTCCCCCGGCTCGCTGGTGCCGGAGGCGCTGCTCGACGGCACTGAGCTGACGGCCATCCGCACCGCGGCGGTCTCGGCGCTGGCGACGGACCGGCTCGCGCGGCCGGACGCCCGCGCGCTCGTCGTGTTCGGCGCGGGGACGCAGGCGCGCGCCCACGTCGCGGCGATGCGCGCGATCCGTCCGATCCAGACGGTGACGATCGTCGGGCGCGACCCGGCGCGGGCGCGGGCGCTCGCCGACGAGCTGGGCGCCGCGGTCGCTGGGCCCGAGGCGGTGGCCGGAGCGGACGTGATCTGCACCTGCACGACGAGCGCGCAGCCGCTGTTCGAGGGCGCGTGGCTCGCGCCCGGCACGCACGTGAACGCGGTCGGGGCCTACCGCCCGGACCTGCGCGAGCTCGACGACGTGGCGATGCGCCGCGCGACCGTGGTCGTGGAGACGCGCGCCTCCGCGCTCGCCGAGGCCGGCGACGTGATCCAGGCCGGCCTCGAGCCCGGCGCGCTGGTCGAGCTCGCCGACGTCGTGCGCGGGAGGGCCGAACGCCGTGAGCCGGCTGCGATCACCGTCTTCAAGTCGGTCGGCCTCGCGCTCGAGGATCTCGCGATCGCGCGCGCAGCGATGGCGGGCGGCTAGCGTCCATCGCCATGCGCATGCAACCCGAGGTCATCGAGACCCTGCTCGCCCGCGTCGAGGAGCACGTCGCCCAGTGCCGCGCGGCGGTCGCGACCGCCCAGGAGGGCGATCCGACCGCGCTCGAGGCGCTCGGCGACGAGATCGACGGCATGGCCGCCGCCGTCGCCGAGCTGCGGACCCAAGGGACCGCGCCGGGACTCTAGGCGCTTGCGCCCTGCGGCTCGGCCAGCCGGCGCTCGCCGGGACCGACGTACTTCGCGCTCGGGCGGATCAGCCGCCCCTCGCGCTTCTGCTCGAGGATGTGCGCGGACCAGCCGGCGGTTCGCGCGCAGGTGAACAGGGACGTGAACAGCTGCGGCGGGACCTCCGCATGGTCGAGCACCACCGCCGACCAGAACTCGACGTTCGTGGCCAGGACGCGATCTGGCTTGCGCGCTGTTAGCTCGGCGAGCGCCGCCTGCTCGAGCGCCTCGGCCGCCTCGAAGCGGCTCGAGCCGATCTCGCGCGACGTGCGCCGCAGCACCCGAGCGCGTGGATCCTCGGCGCGGTAGACGCGGTGCCCGAATCCCATCAGCCGCTCGCCGCGGTCGAGCGCCTGCTTGACCCAGCGCTCGGCGTCGCCCATGCGCTCGACCTCGTCGAGCATCTTCAGCACGCGCGCGGGGGCCCCGCCGTGCAGCGGGCCGGACAGCGCGCCGACGGCGGCCGACAGCGCCGCCGCCACGTCGGCCCCGGTGGAGGCGACCACGCGGGCGGTGAACGTCGAGGCGTTCATGCCGTGCTCGGCGGCCGAGATCCAGTAGGCGTCGATCGCCTTGACCTGGTCGGGGTCGGCCTCGCCACGCCAGCGCACGAGGAAGCGCTCGGGGATCGAGGTCGCCTTGTCGACCTCGCGCTGGGATACCGGCGGCTGGCCGGTGCCGCGCGCCGACTGGGCGACGAACGAGAGTGCCATCACCGATGCACGGGCCAGCTGGTCGCGCGCGACCTCGTCGGAGATGTCGATCAGCGGCTCGAAGCCCCACTCCGGCCCCAGCAGCGCGAGCGCCGACTGCACGTCCACGCGCGGGTCGCCCGAGCGGACGCTCAGCGGATGGGGCTCGGCGGGCGGGAGACCCGGCTCGAAGGTCCCGTCGACGAGCAGCCCCCAGACCTTCTCGAACGGGACCTGGCCGACGAGATCCTCGATGTCGACGCCGCGGTAGCGCAGCGCGCCGCCCTCCTTGTCGGGCTCCGCGATCTCGGTGGCGAAGGCGACGACGCCTTCCAGGCCTGACTGGACTTCACTCATTGGGCGTTCGCGCCTTTCGCTTCAGGGGAGGGAGAGATTAGGGCCGTACGGGCGCGGTGGCGCCGGGCCTTGGCGGCGTTGCCGCAGGTGCCCATCGAGCACCAGCGGCGGCGGGCCGCGGGGGAGCGGTCGTAGAACCGCGCCGAGCACGTGTCGGAGCCGCAGATGCGCACGCGGACGCGCTCGCCGGGGCGGCCCAGCAGCTGCGCGGCGTCAAGCGCGAGCGCCGCCAGCGCGGCGTCCAGCGGGTCCTCGAGCGGGAGCTCGCCCAGCACCGGAATGCCG
>JAXDHR010000071.1:0-4911 GCA_034664425.1 Solirubrobacteraceae bacterium | reverse complement strand
CTCGCCGCCGACGGGCTGCGCCGGCTGTCGGAGCTGACGCGGACCAGTCGCACCGATTGGGCTTTGGGGTCGAGGCCCAGTGCCGAGCGCTGGTGAGCGAGGATGACGTCGTCGAGGACCTCTTCCGTGAGGCGATCGAGCGGCTGGGCCGCACGCGTCCGCTTCGCGCTCGCGCGCGCTCGTCTGCTGTACGGCGAATGGCTGCGCCGCCGGCGCCGGCGGCTCGACGCCCGCGAACAGCTTCGCAGCGCGCACGATCTCTTCAGCGAGTTCGGCATGGAAGCGTTCGCCGAGCGTGCTCGGGTCCGTTCCGCAAGCTCGGAGTCGGGTCCCGCCACCAACTCAAAGAGCATGTGCTCCAGCCAGCGCCACACGCCGAACCCGCGGCCGGAGGGGGCTGACCCGCGCGAATACGCGGAAGGCCGCCGAGATCACATCTGCGTCGCCCGTGCGCTCGACGTGATGCAGCCGGCGCATCGCACGCATCGCGGGACTTTCGGAGTGCCCCCGCCAGGAATCGAACCTGGAACCTTCGGATTAAGAGTCCGCTGCTCTGCCAGTTGAGCTACAAGGGCGCGAGTCCCGATATTAGCGCGGTGCTACTTGCCGCCCGACTTCTTCTTGCCCTTCGAGGCGCTCGCGGTCGGGGTTGCCGTCGCGGCGGGCGTCGCGCTCGAGGCGGCCGCCGCGGCGCTCTGCTGCTTCGCCTGGTCGAGCTGTGACTTGAGGTTCGCGCGCAGGTCCTTGGCGCTGAGCGAGAGCGCCTTCTTGGAGGCCAGATCGCCGGTGCGGGTGTTGCCCGCCTGGTACGCGAGCACGGCGAGGTTCGCGAAGGTCGCCGACGTCGGGCGCGCGGCCGTGATGACCTCCTGCGCGGCGACGGCGTTCTGCGGCTGGTTGAGCCCCGCTGAGCTGTAGGCCTGGACCATCAGGCCCGCCACGCCGTCGTCGGGCTTGTTGCCCGCCAGCTTGAGGTGCTGCTGCCAGGCCGCCGCGGCACCCGCGAGGACCTTCTTGCCGCTCGCCGTCCACGTGCCGTTGGCCTGGTCGAGGTTGTCGGTGGTGCTGGCGAGCTGGAAGCGCGCGCGGGCGAGGTCGGCCCAGGCGGCCGCGTCCTTCGGATGAGCGCGGGTCTGCGCGAGCGTCTGGCTCACGCGCTTCTCGTAGGCGCCGTTGCCGGTCGAGCCTCCGGAGGAACCCGTGATCGCGTCGACGAGACCACCGGAGACGCTGCCGCCGATGCCGAAGAGGACGAGGCCCCCGCCCATCAGGACGGCGAGCATTATGTAGGTCACCTGGACCGTCTTCCGGCGGCCGGCGCCGCGGAGATCGAACAGCATGCGGGTCTATTCGTCGTCTGGGTTCGAAAGGTGCTCTGCGTCGTCGTCCGCGTCTGCGAGACCGGCGAAGGAACCGGCGTGACGCGGGTGGCGACGCTCCGTGAGGGCGGCAAGAAGGATAGAGCCCTCGTAGAGCACGACCAGCGGGATCATCTCGAGGATCATCGAGACGGGGTCGACGCCGGGCAACGCGGCGGCGACGATCGCGCACACCACGATCGCGTAGCGGCGCACATGGCGCAGCTGGGCCACGCTGACGATCCCCATGCGGACCACCGCCAGGATTCCGACGGGCAGCTGGAAGAGCAGGCCCATCGCTCCCATGAACGTGACGGAGAACCCGTACAGGTCGCGCGCCTGGATCAGGATCTGGAACTGGTCGGAGTTGAAGTTCTGCAGGAAGTTGATGGCCGCGGGGAGGGCGAGGAAGTACGCGAAGCAGACGCCGGCGATGAACAGGAACGGCACGAGCAACATCAGCGGCAGCGCCACCGAGCGCTCCGACGGCGAGAAGGCGGGCAGCACGAAGGCGTACGCCTGGTAGAGCAGGATCGGCAAGATCAGGATCAGCGCCGCGTAGGCCGCCACCTTGAACGTGGCGGTGAACGGCTCGCTGACCCCGAGCGTCACGGGCCGGCGCGCCTCCACCGGCGGTACCGCCCGCGCCGCCGCGCTCGCCGCCGCCGCCGCCTTTGACGCGGTCGCGCGCTGCTGCGGCGTCCGCGCGCTGGCCGCCGACTCGCGCAGCACCGGCGCGATCAGGGCGAGTGCGCGCGCGATCTGGGCGTCGTAGTCGGCCTGGCGGACGGTCGGGTCGCTGCGGTTGTGCCCCGTCGTCGACTGCAGCGGGTGGTTGAGGATGTCCAGCACGGCATGGCTCTGCCACAGGCAGACGCCGAGCGCGACCACGAAGGCCGCGACGCAGACGATCAGCCGCGAGCGCAGCTCGTCGAGATGCTCGACGAGGCTGAGTCGATCCTCGTGCGAGACCGGCCGAAGGGTCGTGGCCATGCGAAGCCGGCTAGGACTGCGGCGTGCGCTCGCGTGCGGGGTCGGCCGCGGGGGTCACGTCCGGCTCGCCCTCGGGACGCCCGAGGGCGGCGCCGGCCTCCCGGCGATCGTCGTCCTCGCCGTCGTCGCGACCGGTGACGGACTCCTTGAACTCGCGCAACGCGCCGCCGACCTGCCTGCCCAGCCCGGGCAGGCGCTTGGGGCCGAAGATCAGCAACACGATGACGAGCACGATGATGAGCTCGGTGGGTCCGAAGCCTGCAAACACGTTGAACCGCCTGTTCGGGGTCGCCTCGCCCTTTCCTACGGAGCGTAGCGCCGACCGGATGTCCCCGGTCAAGGTCAGCCTTCGGTCCACCCACGGTCAAGTTCGTCGCAAACGCGGCCGATATCCGGCCCAGACCCCATCTGAACTGACTGCGATGACCAACCCACACCACAACGGCCAGTACGTACGCAAGGTTGTCCTTCCCTCGGGGCGGTCGATCGAGGTCGTCTACTACGAGACCCTCCCGGCGCCCGCGCCGGTCCGGGCGCCGCTCGACGACCTGCACCTGTGCCCCGAGTGCGACCGGGCGCTCGTCTACCCGGTCGAGTGGGAGGAGGTCTCGCCGACGCACTGGGAGGTCCTCCTGCGCTGCCCCAATTGCGAGTGGACCGAGTCCGGCGTCTACGACCAGCGCACCGTCGACCGCTTCGACGAGGCGCTCGACCACGGCACCGAGGCGTTGATGCGCGACCTCAAACGCCTCACCAAGGCCAACATGGAGGAGGAGATCGACCGCTTCACCGTCGCGCTCACCTCCGACCTCATCCTCCCCGAGGACTTCTAGCTGTATCGGTCGACGACGCCGTCGGCCACCAGGTCGAGGGCGGCCTGCTGGGCCTCCGGCAGCGCCGGCAGCTGCGCCTTCGCCTCCGCGACCATCCCGAGCGCCTGCTCGCGGGCGAGCTCGAGCGCGCCCGTCGCGGCGATCGCGTCGCACACTGACCGGGCCCGCTCGGGCGTCGTGACCGTCCGCACGTCGAGCGCGGCCAGCTCCGCGTCGCGCTCGCGGGCGAGGATCAGCGGCAGGGTGATCGTGCCGTCCAGGAGATCGGTGCCGCGATGCTTGCCGGTGCGCTCGACCGGACCCGACACGTCGAGGACGTCGTCGAGCAACTGGAACGCGAGACCGATGCGGCGCCCGAACGCCGAGAGCGGCTCGACCGCGCCGCCGCCGAGCAGCGCGCCGAGCGCGCACGCCGCCTGGAACAGGCGTCCCGTCTTGAGGTCGCAGCGCGCGAGGTAGCGCTCGGGAGAGACGTCCGCGTTCCAGGCATCGGCGCGCTGGAGCAGCTCGCCGGCGGCGAGCGCCGAGGCGGCGTCGGAGAGGATCCGGACCGCGTCGGGGCGCCCCGTACCGGCGAGTTCGGCGAATGCGCGCGAGAACAGCAGGTCGCCGGTCGCGATCGCCATGTCGCGCCCCGCGGCCGCGACGACCGTCGGCCGGCCGCGTCGCAGCGCAGCGCCGTCGAGCACGTCGTCGTGGACGAGCGACGCCGCGTGGACGAGCTCGACCGCCGCGCCGGCGCGCACCAGCGCGTCCTCGCGCTCGGGCTCCGGCCCCGCGGCCACGAGCACCAGCAGCGGGCGCAGGCGCTTGCCCCCGGCCGCGATCGTCGCCTCGGCGTGCTCGCCGAGCACCCGGCCGTGCGAGGCGGCGACGGCGCGCAGGCGCGCCTCGACGCGGTCCATGAGCTCGGGGACGTGGGCGCCACCGGCCGAGACGACCGCCGCGACAGACTCGGCGCTCGCCATCACGCCTCCTTCGTGCCCACGTGCAGCGCGATGATCCCGCCCGCCGTGAGGATCCAGCGGATGTCGGTCAACCCGGCGCCCGCCATCACCGCCGCCAGCGCCTCGGGTCCCGGGAAGCGCTTGACCGAGTTGGGCAGGTAGGTGTACGCCTCGTCGCGGCCGATCATCGGCACGACGCGATCGAACCACAGCCGGAAGAAGGTCGACAAGGGCGGGCGCGTCGGCGTGGTGATCTCGAGCACGACCACGCGCCCGCCGGGCCGCACCACGCGCGTCATCTCGCGCAGGCCCTGGGCGAGGTCGGAGAAGTTGCGCGCGCCGAAGCCGGCGGTCGCCGCCGCGAACTCGCCGTCGGCGTAGGGCAGGGCGAGCGCGTTGGCCTGCTCGAAGCGCACGTTGCCCGCACGGGCGCCCTTGCGGCGCGCATGCTCGAGCATGCCTTCGGAGAAGTCCGACCCGACCACCTCGCCGGCCGGCCCGACGCGTCGGCCCAGCTCGAGCGCGAGGTCGCCGGTGCCCGTCGCGACGTCGAGCGCGCGGTCCCCGGGAGCGAGCGCCGCGAGGTCGGCGGCGCGCTCGCGCCAGCGGTGATGCAGCCCCGCCGTCATGACGGAGTTCATGAGGTCGTACAAGCCCGCGATGCGATCGAACATCGCGCGGACCTGCCCCTCCTCGAGGGTTCCGCTGCGCGCGCCGCCCATGTGGCCGCCGGCTACTTCGCCTGGGCTTCGCCCGGCGGACCCTTGAGCGACGCCAGGA
>JAXDHR010000070.1:0-4921 GCA_034664425.1 Solirubrobacteraceae bacterium | reverse complement strand
TCTCGTCGATCAAGATCGACTCGGACAAGATCGGCCTGCTGATCGGCAAGGGCGGCGAGACGATCCGCGGCCTGTCGGACGAGTTCGAGGCGCAGATCGACGTCGACGACGAGGGCCAGGTCCGCGTGTACGCGCAGACGGGCGCTCAGGGCGACGCCCTGATCGAGCGCATCCGCTCGATGACCAAGGAGGTCGCGGTCGGCGACGAGTTCCCGGCGGCCAAGGTGGTCAAGACCACCACGTTCGGCGCCTTCGTCGAGCTGGCCAAGGGCACCGACGGCTTGCTGCACATCTCCAACGTCTCGCCCGGCGAGCGCGTCGGGACGGTCGAGGAGGTCCTCAACAAGGGCGACGAGATCGCCGTCCGCGTGGTCGAGGTCGACCGCGAGCGGGGCCGGATCGGCCTGCGGCGTGCCGAGGACCCGGACATCGCCGGCAAGTCCGCCGAGGAGCTCGCCGGCGTCGGCACCGGCGGCGGGGGCGGCGGTGACCGTGGCCGCAGCCGCAACGGCGGCGGCGGGCGCGACCGGGACGGCGGCGGCCGCGGGCGCGACCGCGAGCGTCGCCCGCCGCGCGGCGATCGCGATCCGGACCGGGCCTAGACCCTGCCCAACCACCGCATCACGGAGCTCGACAGCGGGCTGCGGATCGCCACGGAGGCCATGCCCTCCGTGCGGTCCGCCGCCCTGGGCTTCTTCGTGGCGACCGGCTCCCGCGGCGAGACCGTCGCGGAAGCCGGGCTGTCGCACTTCTTGGAGCACCTGCTCTTCAAGGGCTCCGACCGCTTCGCGTCGGCCGAGATCGACCAGCTCTTCGACGCGATGGGCGCGGAGCTGAACGCGGGTACCGACAAGGAGAGCACCACGGTCTACGCGCGCATGCTCGACGAGCACCTGCCGCGCGCGTTCGACGTGATGGCCGACATGGTCTGGCGGCCCGCGTTCCGCGACGTCGATCCCGAGCGCGACGTCGTGCTCGAGGAGATCGCCATGTACGAGGACGACCCGCAGGACACGGTCTTCGACGTGCTCGGCGAGGCGGTCTTCGGCGACCACCCGCTCGGGCGCCCGATCATCGGGAACGCGCGCGTGATCCGCGAGGCTCCCGTCGACCGGATCGCTGCGTTCCATGCGCGGCGCTACGTGCCCGGTTCGATCGTGATCGCGGCGGCCGGCTCGGTCGACCACGACGCGATCGTGGAGCTCGCGACCTCGACCCTCGGCGAGCGTGCCGCAGCGGGCGACGCACCCGAGGTCGCGCCGGCGCCGGCCCTGCCGCAGCCGACCGTGCGCTTCCAGCTCAAGGACACCGAGCAGTGCCACGTCTGCCTGGGCGGGATCGGGCTGCCGCGCGGTGACGAGCGCCGCTTCGCGTCGCGCGTGCTCGACGCCATCTTCGGCGGGCTGTCCTCCTCGCGGCTGTTCCAGTCCGTGCGCGAGGAGCGCGGGCTGGCCTACTCGGTCTACTCGTTCTCCGGCCAGTACGCCGATACCGGCCAGATCGGCCTGTACGTGGGTACCCGTCCCGACAAGGTCGGTGAGGCGATGCGCGTGGTCGCCGACGAGCTCGGGCGGCTGCGCGAGCAGCCGGCGACCGAAGTCGAGCTGCGCCGGGCGATCGAGAACGTCAAGGCGCGCGTCGTGCTCGCCCAGGAATCGACGGGCGCGCGCATGAACCGGCTCGGCGCGGGGCTGCTGTTCGACCTGCCGCTGATGGAGGTCGACGAGTTGGTCGAGCGCTTCGACGCCGTCAGACTCGACGACCTTCGCGAGCTGACCGCCGAGCTGTGGGCGCCGGAGCGTCTCAGCGCCGCCGGCATCGGCCCCGACGAGGACGCGTTCCGCGCCGCGGTCGGCCAGGCCTGCCCGGCCGGGGATAGCGGGGGCGCCTCGAGCGAAGCGGTGATGGGCGCTCTGCGCCAGGCGGGATGATCCGGGTCGCCGTGGCCGGCGCGGCCGGCCGCATGGGGGAGGCGGTCTGCGCCGCGGTCGACGGCGCCGACGACATGGCGCTCAGCGGGCGCGCCGACCCGGCGCTCGGCGTGGCGGTCCGCTCGGTGCTCGCCGACGCCGACGTGCTCGTCGACTTCACCCGCCCGGACACCGCGCTGGAGAACGCGCGGCTCGCGCTCGAGGGCGGCGTCCACGTCGTCGTGGGCACCACCGGCTTCGACGCCGCCGAGTTGCCGGAGATCGCCGCGGGCGCCGCGACCGGGGCGCGCGCCTTCGTCGCCCCGAACTTCGCGATCGGCGCCGTCCTGATGATGCGCTTCGCCGCTGAGGCCTCGCGGCACATGGCGCGCGCGGAGATCATCGAGCTGCACCATCAGGCCAAGCTCGACGCGCCGTCGGGCACCGCCAGGCGCACCGCGGAGCTGATGGACGGCGACGTGCCGATCCACTCCGTGCGCCTGCCGGGCATCGTCGCCGACCAGGAGGTCATCCTCGGCGACCAGGCCCAGACGCTCACGCTGCGCCACGTGACGACCGATCGCACGAGCTTCATGCCGGGCGTCCTGCTCGCCGTCCGCCGGGTCGCCGCGCTGCCCGATCCGGTCACCATCGGGCTCGAGCGGATCCTCTGGCCCGAGGACTGAGCGCCGTGGCCGCGCCCGGTCCGCCGATACCGCTGGTGGCGGTGACCGACCACGCCGTCGAGCGCTACCGCCAGCGCGTGCGCGGCCTCATGGACGCCAGGCCGGAGATCGCCGGCCGCGTCGCCGTGGCGTGGTCCGCCGGCTCGTGGACCGCCGCCGAGCGCGGCACCGTCCACGTCCGCGACGTGCGGCGCCCCGACCTCGTGTTCGTGTGCATCGACGACCGCCCGCGGTGCGAGCTGATCGTGGTGACGCTGTGGGAGGAGGGCGAGGACGCCGCCGTCCCGCGCCGCTTTACCGACGCCATCCCGGAGCCGCGCCGGCACGAACCCCCGCAGTGAGGGAACTTGGGCGCATCCGAGTTGCGCGCCTGCCAGACTGGCGGCCATGCGTCCCTACGAAGGCCTGCTGACGGCCATGGTCACGCCGTTCGCGCCCGACGGGTCCGTCGACGAGGCGACCGCAGTCGCCCTCGGTCGGCACCTGCTCGCGAGCGGCTCGCACGGCCTCGTGGTCTGTGGCACCACCGGCGAGGCCGCGACGATGACCGACGAGGAGCACGTCGGCCTCATCCGCCTGATCGCCGCCGAGTTGGGCTCCGAAGGCGCGATCGTCGCCGGCGCCGGCTCCAACGACACCCGCCACGCAGTCCACATGACCGAGGCCGTGATCGAGGCCGGCGCGCACGCCGTCCTCTCGGTCACCCCGTACTACAACAAGCCGAACGCGCGCGGTGTCAAGCGCCACTTCGAGGAGGTCGCCCGCGCGGCCTCCGGCGTCCCCGTCGTGCTCTACAACATCCCCTCGCGCACCGCCGTGAACATGGCGCCCGACCTGCTCGCCGAGCTCGGCCAGATCGAGGGGATCGACGCGGTCAAGCAGGCCAACTCGGCCGAGATCGACCCGATCGACGGCCTCGCCATGATCGCCGGCAACGATGACATCCTCGCCGCGGTGATGGACAAGGGCGGCGCGGGCGGCATCTGCGTCGCCTCGCACGTGGTCGGGCCGGAGATGCGCCGGATCGTCGACGAGCCCGGGGAGCGTGCGGAGATCGACGCCGGCCTGCGCGAGATCTACAAGGCGCTGTTCGTGACTGCCAGCCCGGCGCCGGTCAAGGCCGCGCTCGCGATGCTGGGCCGCGATTGCGGCGGCCTGCGGCTCCCGCTCGTCGAGGTCGACGACGCCGAGCGCGCGGTCGTGCGCGACGCGCTCGCCAAGCACGGGCTGCTGCGGGAGACGTCCGCGCGCGCAGCGGTGGCAAGCGCTCTGCGCGAGACCGGATGAGCGGCGCCGTGCGCGTCCTCCCGCTCGGAGGCGTGGGGGAGATCGGCAAGAACCTGACGGTCGTCGAGTACGAGGGCCGGATCGTCGTCGTGGACATGGGGCTGCGGTTCCCGACGGCGGAGATGATGGGCATCGACCTCGTGCTGCCCGACTTCTCCTATCTGCGCGAGCGGGCCGACGACATCGAGGCCGTCGTCATCACCCACGGCCACGAGGATCATCTCGGCGCGCTGCCCTGGATCATGCGCGAGCTCGGCCAGAAGGCGATCCCCGTCGTCTACGGCGGCCAGCTCACGATCGCGATGGCGCGCTCGAAGCTGGACGAGCACAAGCTGCGCGACGTCAACCTCGATGTGCTGCCGATCGGCGACGTCGCCCAGGCCGGCCCGTTCGGCATCGAGCGCCTGCACCTCACGCACTCGATCCCGGACTCGTCCGGCGTCGCGCTCAAGACCGATCTCGGCACGATCGTGTTCACCGGCGACTACAAGTTCGACCAGACGCCGGTCGGCGGGGCGCCCGCCGACATGGCGCGGCTGGCCGAGCTCGGCCGCGAAGGCGTGCTGCTGCTGTGCGGCGACTCCACGAACGCCGACCGCCCCGGCATCTCCACCAGCGAGTCGCTGGTCGGGCCGAACCTCGAACGGGTCTTCGCGCGCTGCTCAGGGCGGATCGTGGTCACGTGCTTCGCGTCGAACATCCACCGCGTCCAGCAGGTCGTCGACGCCGCCGCAGCGCTCGACCGCAAGGTCGCCCTGATCGGGCGCTCGATGCGCAAGAACGTCAACATCGGCCGCTCGCTCGATCACATCGACGTGCCGGAGGGCATGCTCGTGCAGCCGCGCGAGATCGAGAACTTCCCCGACTCCAAGCTAGTGATCGTCTCGACCGGCTCGCAGGGCGAGCCGCTGTCGGCGCTGCGCCGCATGGCCTACCGAGACCATCCGTCGGTCGAGCTGCGCCGCGGGGACACCGTCGTCTTCTCGGCGACGCCGATCCCGGGCAACGAGCGCGCGGTCAACGAGACGATCGACCGGC
>JAXDHR010000069.1:0-13923 GCA_034664425.1 Solirubrobacteraceae bacterium | reverse complement strand
CGCCGCGCAGCACCACCCACTCCTCCCCCTAGCCGAAAACCGAGCAGACCGCCCACGCCCCGAACCCCCAACCGCGGCAAAGCAGAACCGTCCCCGCCCCGGCTCAGGTCTTCGGCGCGGGCCGCACCGCGACCGTCATGCGCACGAGCGCGCAGAGACGGTCCTGATCGTCGGTGATGTCGACCTCCCAGACCCACGTCGTGCGGCCGCGGTGGCGGCGCCGTGCGTGCGCGTGGATCGTGCCGCCGACGATCGGGCGCAGGAAGCTCGTCTGGTTGCTCAGCCCCTGGGCGGAGCGCCCCTCGGGCTGCACGGCGAACCAGGTCGCGATCGAGCAGATCGACTCCGCGATCGAGGCGAAAACCCCGCCGTGGACGAGGCCGGCCGGCTGCAGCAGCTCGGGACGCACGCGCACCTGCGCGCGCACGTGCTCGTCGTCGGCCACGAGCACCTCGAGACCGTAGTGGGCGTCGAAGCCGCTGAAGGGGCCCAAGGGTGCGTCCATCGCGGCCCGAGCATAGGCGAGCGCAACCTGAGACGGCTCTCAAGCAGCGTTACTACCCTTCCGAAGCAGCAGCCATGACGCCGCTCGAGCTCCTCGCACCCGATCAGCGCGCCGTGCTGGAGCTCGTCCTCCGGCAGGACCGCTCCTACGGCGAGCTCTCCGAGCTGCTCGGCATCCCCGAGCAGCAGGTCCGCGAGCGCGCGGACGCGGCGCTGCGCTCCTTGGCGGGATCCCCCGACGGCGATGTCGACACGAGTCGCATCAGCGACTGGCTGCTCGGCCAGCAGACCGAGCGCGCCGCGGCGGCGACGCACACGCAGCTCGAGCGCTCCGAGCCGGCGCGTGCGTGGGCGGCGCGCGCGGCCGGGCGGCTGCGCGAGGTCGGCGGCGAGCGCGTCCCCACCGTGCCCGAGGGCGGGACGGCGGCCGGCGCCGCGCCGGTCGCACCGCGCCCGCGCCCGCTGCGCGACGACCCCGCGCCCCGGCCGCGCCCGATGCGCGACGCAGCGCCTGCAGCCGCCGGCGGCGGCAGTGGCGGGAGCGGTCCGGGTCCGCTGGCGGTCGCCGGCTCCTCGCGCCTGGGCGGCGCGCTGCTGATCGGCGTGGTCGCGCTCGCCCTCGCCGCCTTCCTGATCTGGTTCCTCACCCGCGGCGGCGGCGACCCGGCGACGACGGCCGCGAACGCTCCAGCGGCGACGGCCACGCCGTCCTCGACTCCGCAGGCGTCCGCCAACGACATCCTGCTCCAGGGCGCGAACGGCTCGCAGGCAGCCGGGCTGATGCGCTTGTTCAAGTCCCAGAACGGCAGCGTCCAGTTCGCGATCGGCGCGCAGAACATCCCTAACAACCGCAAGGGCGAGTTCTACGCGGTCTGGTTCACGAAGAAGGACGGGACCGCGAAGCTGCTCGGCTTCCCCCAGACCTCGGTGACCAACAACGTGCTCACGGTCGGCGGGCCGGGCAAGAAGGACGCGAAGGACTTCCCGCGGCTGTTCGCGACCTATGACAAGGTCCTGATCACGCGCGAGACCAGGGCCCGGCCGGCGAAGCCCGGCCCCGTCGTGCTCTCCGGCACCCTGCCGCACGGCCAGTAGCGCGCGTCAGCGGGTCGGCGTTCGCGCCGGCGAGCGCCCTACCCCAGCCGGGCGAGCGCCTGCTCGGCCGATGCGCCCTGGTGCACGAGTGCGGCGAGCGCACGCGTCATCGCCGGCGGGTCCTGGTGCTGGATCACGTTGCGCCCGTAGACGAGCCCGAGCGCACCCGCGGAGAGCACGGACGCCGTCAGCTCCAGCAGCTCCTCGACCGCCACCCGGCCCCCGCCGCGCACGAGCAGCGGAACCCGTGCCGTGCGCACGACGCGGGCGAAGTCGTCGGCGTCAGGAAGCGGGTCGGCCTTGATCACGTCGGCGCCGAGCTCGACGGCCTGGCGCACGAGGCCACGCAGGCGCTCGGGGTCGCGGTGGACGTCGTAGCCCGCCGTCGACGGCGCCATCGGGACGGGCTCGACCATCATCGGCATCCCGGCGCGGTCGCAGGCCGTGCGCAGGCGCATGACGTTCTCGACGCAGCTCTGGCGCAGCGACGGCTGGCCGGGCGAGTCGAGCAGGTTCGTTACCACGCAGGCGGCGTCGAGCCGCACCGCGAGCCCCACCGGGTCGTCGTACTGCGTCGAGACCGGCAGGTCGGGCACCTCGCGCCCGTACACGTTCGGTGCGTCGACGCGCAGCACGAGCGCCGGCTTCTCGCGCCCGACGCGGCGCTGGAGCAGGTCGGCCTGCCCCGGGGCGAGCAGCAGCGCGTCCGGGTCGGCCTCGACGAGCGAGTCGATCACGCGCTCCATGTCCTCGATGCCCTCGAGCAGGTCGGGCTCTCCGGGGACGCCGTGGTCGACGGCGATGGCGAGCGAGCGACCTGAGGCCGCGCTGAAGAGGCGATTGAGGCGATACGGCAGCACGTGGGCGGTCCTTTCGTCGCGCCGCCTTGACGGCGGAGGGGGCGCCACGGAGACTACGGCGCGTCTGACAACGTTGTCAAGGCATGATCCCCCCATGCTGATCGCCGGACCCAACCTCACGATCGACCGGACCTCGACGATCCCCGAACTGCGCGCGGGCGACGTGCTGCGGCTCGCGGACGTCGTCGTGACGCCCGGTGGCAAGGGCCTCAACGTGGCGCGGGCGGCGCTCGCGCTCGGCACCCCGGCAACACTGGTCGCCTTCGTCCCCGGCCATACCGGCCGGGCCTCGGCGGCGCTGATCGGCGAGGAGGGCGTGGCCCTCGAGGCGATCGGCGTCGGTGGGGAGATCCGCTCCACGTCGGTGATCCTCGAGCCCAGCGGGCGCGCGACCGTGCTCAACGAGCCCGGGCCCGAGCTCGCGCCGGGCGACTGGGAGCGTCTCGAGGAGGCGATCCGCCGCGCGCTCGGCGGACACGGCGTGCTCGTCTGCTCCGGCAGCCTCCCGCCCGGGGCGCCGGGCGACGGCTACGGGCGGCTGGCGCGGATCGCGCAGGCGGCGGGGACGCCGGTCGTCGTCGACGCGAACGGGCCGACGCTCGGCGAGGCGCTCCGGGCCGGGCCGGACGTCGTCACCCCGAACCTCGCCGAGGCGGAGGGGCTGCTGCACGGCCATGCCGACGAGGCGGTCGAGGCGTCGCCCGACGCACGGCCGCGCGCGCTCGCGGCCGCCGCGCGGCTGCGCGAGCGCGGCGCGCGCTCGGCCGTCGTCACCGCCGCCGCCGCGGGCGCGGCCGTCGCGACGGCGGACGGCAGCGCCTGGGTCGGCGCACCGAGCGTGCGCGTCGCCAACCCGATCGGAGCGGGCGACGTCCTGGCCAGCGCGCTGGCAGCCGCGCTCGAGCGCGGTGAGCCGGTGGTGGCCGCGCTGCGCGCCGGCGTGACCGCCGCGGCGGCCGCGGTCGAATCGCGGACCGCCGGTGTGCTGGATCCCGCGCGGATGCGCGAGCTGCTGGCCGCGACGCCGATCGAGCCGGCCTGAACAATTGCCCTTGACAGCCCGCGCGGCGCGGCATACGGTCCGAATCTGACAACGTTGTCGTCCAGCGTTGTCCAGAGGAGGAGGACAGTGCCGGAAGTGATGCCCGCGATGCGCTCGCGGCCCACAATGCGTGACGTCGCGGAGCGAGCGGGCGTCAGCCTCAAGACGGTCTCGCGCGTGATCAACGAGGAGCCCGGCGTCGCCGGCCACACGGCCGAGCGAGTGGTCGCCGCGATCGCCGACCTGGGCTTCCAGCGCAACGACCTCGCCCGCTCGCTGCGCCAGGGCCGATCCTCCTCGACGATCGGCCTCGTGATCGAGGACATCGGCAACCCCTTCTACTCGGCGATCGCCCAGGCCGTCGAGGCCGCCGCGGCCGATCGCGGCCGCATGCTGATCACCTCCTCCTGCGAGGAGGACCCCGACCGTGAGCGGGCGCTCGTTCAGGCGCTGCTGCGCCGCCGCGTCGACGCGCTGCTGCTGGTCCCCGCCTCCGACGACCACAGCTACCTCGCCCGCGAGGCCGGCGATGGTACGCCGGTCGTCTTCCTCGACCGCCCGCCCGGCGGGGTCGACGCCGACACCGTGCTGCTCGACAACTGCGGCGGCGCGCGCAACGCGATCGAGCACCTGCTCGCCCAGGGGCACCGGCGGATCGCCTACGTGGCCGATCCCGGCCGCCTCTACACCGCGTCGGAGCGCCTGCGCGGCTTCCGCGAGGCACTCGCCGACGCGGGCGTCGAGGTCGACTCCGAGCTCGTCCGGCTCGACACGCACTCCGCCGAGCTGGCCGAGGACGTGGTGCGCGAGCTGCTCGCGCTTGCGCCCGACCGGCGCCCGACGGCGATCTTCACCGGCAACAACCGGCACACGGTCGGCGCGCTGCGCGCGCTGCGTGGCCTCGAGCACGAGGTCGCGCTCGTCGGCTTCGACGACTTCGAGCTCGCCGACCTGCTCGTGATGCCGACCACGGTGGTCCGCCACGACAGCCAGGAGCTCGGTCGGCACGCCGCCGAACTGGCCTTCATGCGGCTCGACGGCCGTGACGGCCCGCCGCGCCGCGTCGTGGTCCCCACCGAGCTCGTGATCCGAGGATCCGGGGAGGTCCCTCCGCAGTGAAGCCGCTCGTCCTGCCGCCCAACGTCCAGCACCACTTCTACGCCGGCGGCCGCCGCATCGCCGAGCTGCGCGGGCTCGACATGACCCACGACCACACGCCGGAGGAGTGGATCGGCGCCGTCAACAGCATGTTCGGCAAGCCCGATCGCGGGCCGAGCCGGCTCGAGGACGGGACGCTGCTGCGCGACGCGATCGCCGCCGACCCCGAGGGCTTCCTCGGCCCCGAGCACGTCGCGCGCTGGGGGACCGATACCGGCCTGCTGGTCAAGCTGCTCGACGCCGGACAGCGCCTGGCCGTCCACTTCCATCCCGGCCGCGCGTTCGCCAAGGAGGCGCTCGGGCTCGATCACGGCAAGACGGAGGCCTGGATCATCGTCGACGCCGACCCCGGCGCGGTCGTGCACGCGGGCTTCGCCGAGGACGTCCCGCTGGAGACCGTGCGCGCCTGGATGACCGACCAGGACTCGGCCGCGATGCTCGGCGCGATGCGCGAGCTGACGGTGGCGCCGGGCGACGCGATCTTCGTGCCGGGCGGCACGCCGCACGCGATCGGGGAGGGCATCCTGCTGGTCGAGCTGCAGGAGCCGACGGACCTCTCGATCAACCTGGAATGGGCCGGCTTCGACCTGACCGCCGACGACAGCGACCTCGGCCTCGGGTGGGACCGCGCGCTGCAGGCGCTCGACCGCAGCGGCTGGGACGACGACCGGCTCGCCGTGCTCACGGCACCCGGCGCCGGCGCATCGGTTCTCGGGCCCGCGGCGGATCCGTACTTCCGCGCCGAGCGGCTGGAAGGCGGCTCGCTGCTCGACCGCGGCTTCTCGATCCTCGTCGCCACGGACGGAGCCGGCACGCTGCGCACCGCGGGCGGCGAGCTCGAGCTGCACCGCGGCAGCACCGTGCTCGTACCCTACGGCGCGGGCGAGGGGCAGCTCGACGGGGACATCTCCGTGCTGCGCTCGCGTCCCGCGGACCCTTCGGCACCGGAGGCCGGATGAGCGGGACGCTCCTCCTGGGGCTCGACGTCGGCACGAGCGCGGTCAAGGCGGCGGTGATCGACGCGCACGGCCGCGAGGTCGCGCACGGCCGCGCCCGGACGCCCTGGGCGAGCGTCCCGACGGGCGCCGAGGTCGATCCCGGCGCGCTGCTCGATGCCGCTGCGGCCGCGGGCCGCGAGGCGCTCGAGGCCGCGCCGGAGGGCGAAATCGCCGGCGTCGGGATCGCGAGCATGGCGGAGACCGGCGTGCTGCTCGACGGTCGCGGAGCGCCGGCGGTCCCGGCGATCGCCTGGCACGACTCGCGCGGGCGCGACGAGGCGCGGCGGATGGCCGCGGAGCTCGGTGAGGACGCCTTCGCCGCACGCACGGGACTGCCGTGCTCGGAGCTCTGCACGCTCGCCAAGTACGCGTGGATGCGCGGGAACCTCCCCGACGCGTCGCGCGGCGTGCGCTGGCTCAACGTCGGCGAGTGGATCGTGCGCGGCTTCGGCGGCGAGGAGGCGGCGGAGCGCTCGCTCGCCTCGCGCACAGGGGTCTACGACCTGCACGAGCGCCGGCCTTGGGCCGACGCGCTCGCCTGGGCCGAGGCGCCCGAGAGCCTGATGCCCGACGCCGTCGACGCGGGCGCCGCGATGGGGCGCGCGCGCGCCGGCCGGCTCGGCCGCGCCGAAGGCGCCGTGCTCACCGTCGGCGGCCACGACCACCTGTCCGCCGCCGTCGGCGCCGACGCGGCCGGCGAGGGCGACGTGCTCGACTCCTCCGGGACCGCCGAGGCGTTCGTGCGCGCGGTCGCCCCGCTCGACCCCGAGGCCGTGCTGCGCTCCGTCCGCCGCGGCGTGACCGTCGGCTGGCATGCCGTCCCGGGACGGCAGGCGCTGCTCGGCGCCGTCTGGGCCGGCTCGGCGCTCGCGCGCGTGCTCGCGCTGCTCGGCGTCGACGTCGAGGAGCGCCACGCGCTCGAGGCCCTGGCGCTGGACGCGGAGCCCGGACCGCTCGCGCTGCGCGGCATCGACCTCGGGGCGCTCACGCTCGAGGGCCTCACGCGTGACGCCTCGCCCGCGCGGCTCTACCGCGCGGCGCTCGAGAGCGTCGGCGCCGCCGGCGCCGAGGTGCTGCGGGTCATGGACGCCGTCGCCGGCGAGGCGCATCGCCGGCTCGTCGTCACCGGCGGCTGGGCCGCCGGCGAGGCCGCGCGTGCGGTCAAGCGCGCCCATCTCGGGCCGTTCGAGTACTCCCCCGCCCTCTCGACCGGCGCACGCGGCGCCGCCCTCGCGGCGGGCCGGGCGGCCGGCTTGTGGACCATCGACGACGCGCCGCGCGGAATCGGCGCTTCCCAGGAGGCAAGCGAAGCGATGACGAGCCCCTCATATCACGCAACACCTTGGCGGACCACCCCGGGCGCGGCGAGCGCAGCGGTGACGAGCCCCCAGGGCGAGGCAGAATGATGGCGGAGCCCCTGCTGGAGGCTCGCGGCATCGTCAAGAGCTTCGGTCGCGTGCAGGCGCTGCGCGGCGCCGACTTCACCGTGTACCCCGGTGAGGTGGTCGCCCTGATCGGCGACAACGGCGCCGGCAAGAGCACGCTGGTCAAGACGCTCTCCGGCGTGCATACGCCCGACAGCGGCGAGATCCGCTTCGAGGGCGAGGTGGTGTCGCTCACGAGCCCGATCGCCGCGCGCGCGCTCGGCATCGAGACCGTCTACCAGGACCTGGCGCTCGCCCCGGACCTCGAGTCCGCGGCGAACCTCTTCCTCGGCCGCGAGCAGATGCGAGGCGGCCTGCTCGGCAAGCTCGGCTTCCTCGACAACGGCGCGATGCGCCGGCGCACCGAGGAGGCGTTCCAGACGCTCGGGGTGGGCGTCCAGGACGTCGAGGCGCCGGTCGCGTACTTCTCCGGCGGCCAGCGCCAGGGCGTCGCGGTGGCTCGCGCCGTGACGTGGGCGAGCAAGGTCGTCTTCATGGACGAGCCGACCGCCGCGCTCGGTGTGGTGCAGACCCGCAAGGTGCTCGAGCTGATCCGGCGCGTGCGCGACACCGGCCTCTCGGTCGTCCTGATCTCGCACAACATGCCCGACGTCCTCGCCGTGTCCGACCGCGTCGAGGTGCTCCGCCTCGGCGAGCGCGTCGCCCAGTTCAAGACCTCCGACACCACGATGGAGACGCTCGTCGGCGCGATGACGGGCGCCGTCAACCAGCGGGAGCCGACACGATGAGCGACGCCACCACGACCGACGCGCCGCAGCACGATCCGCAGGACGCGCACGACCACGACGAGGACGCGCAGGGCCTCACCCCGCTCCAGAAGCTCGCGGCGAACTCGACGCTGCGCACGCTGCTGATCCTGATCGCGATCCTCATCGTCTTCTCGATCCTGCAGTTCTCGTCCTTCGCGACCGTCAACAACCTGCGCAACGTCGCCACGGATGCCTCGATCCTGCTCGTGCTCGGGGTCGGGATGACGTACGTGATCATCACGGCCGGCATCGACCTGTCGGTCGGCTCGGTCCTCGTCTTCGCCGGCGTGATCGGCGGCAAGCTGATGCAGTCGATCGGCGGCGACAACCTCGGCGTGATCCTGATCGGGCTCGCCGCCTGCCTCGTCGCCGGCGCGGCGTGGGGCGTGCTCAACGGCATCCTCATCACCAAGGCGCGCGTCCCGCCGCTGATCGTCACGCTCGGCACGCTGGGCGCGGCGCTCGGCATCTCGCAGGTGATCACGGACGGCGTCGACCTGCGGGACGTGCCGTTCTCGCTCGTCGAGAAGATCGGCACGGGCGATCTCTTCGGCCAGATCCCCTGGCTGGTGGTGATCGCCGTCATCGTGGCGGTCATCTTCGGGATCGTCCTCGCGGGCACCCGCTTCGGCCGCCACACCTACGCCATCGGCTCGAACGTCGACGCGGCGCAGCGCGCCGGCATCAACGTGGATCGGCACCTGATCAAGATCTACGCGCTGTCGGGGTTCCTCGCGGGTCTCGCGGGGTTCCTGTCGCTCGCCCGCTTCTCGACGACCACGATCGGCGGGCACTCGACCGACAACCTCCAGGCGATCGCGGCGGTGGTGCTGGGCGGGACCTCCCTGTTCGGCGGCATCGGCGTCATCGCCGGGACGGTCATCGGCGTGTTCATCCCCGTCGTCCTGCAGAACGGCTTCGTCATCACCGGCGTCAAGCCGTTCTGGCAGCAGGTCGCCGTCGGCGCGGTCCTGATCCTGGCCGTCTACCTGGATCAGCTGCGCAGAAGGACGCAGTACCGCGCATGAGTTGCGTGGAGGAGGAGCTCATGACCCCAAGGAGGAGCAACACGATGCAGGTTCGCAAGTTGGCCGCGACGGCTTCCGTCGTCGGTCTCGCCGCCGTCGTGGCGGCATGTGGCAGCAGCAACAGCGGCTCGAGCAGCGGTTCGTCGGGCTCGAGCTCGAGCGGTTCGTCGGGCAAGAACTACAAGCTGACGCTGATCGCCGGCGTCAAGGGCGACGAGTTCTACATCACGATGAACTGCGGGGCGAAGGCAGAGGCGCAGGCCAAGGGCGCGACGCTGGACTTCCAGGGTCCCGATCAGTTCGACCCCTCCCTGCAGACGCCGATCGTCAACGCCGTCCAGGCCAAGAAGCCCGACGCGGTGCTGATCGCCCCGACCGACACGAAGGCGCTGTACGCGCCGATCAAGGCGCTCGCCGACAACGGCTCGAAGGTCGTGCTCGTCGACACCACGCTCGACCAGCCGAGCATCGCGGCGTCCCAGATCGCGTCCAACAACACGGCGGGCGGCGAGCAGGCGGCGAAGACGCTGCTCCAGCTGACCGGGGGCAAGGGCAAGTACCTGGTCATCAACGTCAAGCCGGGCATCTCGACGACCGACCAGCGCGGCGCCGGCTTCGAGAAGGTCATCAAGTCCACCTCGGGCGCGACCTACCTCGGCCAGCAGTACAACAACGACGATCCGGCCAAGGCCGCCTCGATCGTGACGTCGACGCTGGCGAAGAACCCCGATCTGACGGGCATCTTCGCGACGAACCTGTTCGGCGCGGAGGGTGCGGCCACCGGCCTGCGCCAGGCCGGCAAGCTCGGCAAGGTCAAGATCGTCGGCTTCGACGCCGGCCCCAAGCAGGTCCAGGACCTCAAGGACGGCGTCGTCCAGGCCCTGATCGCCCAGCAGCCGGCCACGATCGGCAAGGACGGCGTGGATCAGGCGATCAACGCCCTCAGCGGCAAGCCGGTCACGAAGAAGATCGGCACCGGGTTCTCGGTCATCACGAAGAAGAACCTGGCCGCCTCGTCCAGCAAGCTCTACAAGAGCTCCTGCTGAGCCGCTGACGCTCGACGGGGCGCCGCCTGCGGGCGGCGCCCCGCGCGTGCACCGCGGGCGCCCGGCGGCGGCACCATCCCCCTGGACGCTCACACAGGACGGACCGACGAACCGGGGGGCCGGTCAGTCAAGCGCCGCCGTCACAACGTGAGGATCAGGTCGCGGACGGCGGCGGGCTGGGAGAGGAAGGGGTGGTGGCCGGCGTCGAGTTCCACGACGCTGCCCGCCCGACCGGCGAACTCGCGCTGGAGCTCGGCGGGGGTGCCCTGGTCCTCTGCGCAGACGAGGTAGGTCGAGGGCACGTGCTGCCAGGCCGCTGACTGCACCGGCTGCGCGAGAACCGCCAGGCTCTGGCGGGCCGTCCTGTCCATGGCCTCTCGCTGGATCTCCGGGTCGCAGTCCTGCAAGAACGTCTCAGCCATGGCGTCCCGTCGGACGGTGAAGGTGCCGCCCTCGGGGTCGATGTCGAGGAACGGGGCGGGCTCCTCCCCGCCGAACGAGGAGAGGCTCTGCCCGACCTCGGGCAGGTAGCTGGATACGAGCAGCAGATGGCGCACGCCCGCGACGGCCGCGGCTGCCTCCGCGGTGACGATCCCGCCGTAGCTGTGGGCGACCACCACGGTCGGCTCGTCGCTCGCGGTCAGGACGCGCCGGACCGCGGCGACGTCCTCGGCCAGCCCGGGCCCTCCCGCATCCGTCGGCGCACCCGTCTCGCCGCAACTCGGCAGGGCGGGCGCCTCGCTGGCGAGGCCCTGCTCGGCCAGCAGCTCACCGGTTCGGTGCCACCACCACGATCCGTCCTTCACGCATGCTCCGTGCACGAAAACGATCCTCATCGTGACCTCCTCGTCAGGCTCGTACCACTCGAGGAAGGCATGCGCAGTCTCGCCCGACTCCGCGCGGGGCATGATGATCCCAGACAGCGACCGCGATCCTCGAAGCCGTCGCTCATGTCAGCAGCGCGCCCGGGTTCATGATGCCCGCCGGATCCGCGACGCGCTTGGCCGCGCGCAGCAGCTCCACGCCGAGCGCACCGTCCTCGGCTTCGAGCCACGGGGCGTGGTCGCGGCCGACGGCGTGGTGGTGGGTGATCGTTCCGCCAGCGGCGACGATCGCCGCCATCGCCGCGGCCTTCGCGCGGCGCCATTGCTCCCTGCCGTCGTCCGCGCGCGGCGCGAGCACGGTGAAGTAGAGCGAGGCGCCGGTCGCGTACAGGTGCGAGACGTGGCAGCCGACGAGCGGGGTCGCCAGCGCGCCGCGCAGCGCAGCCGCCACGGCCTCGCGCACGCCGTGCAGCGCCGACCAGGTCGCCGCCGTCTCGAGCGTCTCGGTGAGCACCCCGCGGTCGAGCAGGTCGTCGCGCAGGTGCGGGCCGGCGAAGCGCGCGGCGGCCCAGCCCCTCCCGGGGCGCGTGCCCGCGGCGACGAGGCCGGCGCGCCGCAACAGCGGCGCCGCGGCGCCCCGGCGCCGCGCGATCGACGCCCGCGACCCCTCCCAGCCGAGCACGAGCAGGCAGCCGGGAGCGCCGGCCCCGACCCGCGCGCGCAGGAACCCCCGCGCGGCAAGCCCGAGCCCGCCGGCGAGCGCGAGCGACGTGCGCGTCTCGTCCTCGTCGGAGAGCCGGGCGATGTCCGGCGCGGCGCCGGCGCGCACGAGCGCGCGCAGCGCGTCGACGCCGGCCGCGAAGCTCGGAGCGAACCAGCCCTCGTGGCGCGTGGCCTCGGGACGCGGATGCACGCGCAGGGTCACCTCGGTGAGCACGCCGAGCGCGCCCTCCGATCCCGCCAGCAGCTGGCGCAGGTCCGGCCCGGCGGCGGTGCCCGGCAGCGCGTGCGGGGCGACCGTCCCGGCCGGCGTGGCGCAGCGGGCGCCGACGAGGTTGGCGTCGATCCGCCCGTGGCCGGTCGACGACTGGCCGGCCGAGCGCGTCGCGACGCAGCCGCCGACCGTCGCCCACTCGTAGCTCTGCGGCACATGCGCGAGCGTCAGCCCATACGCCGCCAGGGCACGGTCGGCCTCGGGGAGCCGCAGCCCCGGCTCCAGCACCGCCAGACCCGACACGCGGTCGACCGCGACGACGGCGTCCATGCGCGCGAGGTCCAGCGAGACGTGGGCGCTGACGCTGCCGCGCGCGGGCTCCAGGCCGCCGACGACGCTCGTCCCGCCCCCGAACGGCACGACGGCGACGCCGGCCGCGGCGCAGGCCTCGAGCACGGCCAGCACCTCCGCGTGCGTGCGCGGGGCGACGACGGCGTCCGGCGCCGTCTCGCCCTCGCCTGCCCGCTGGGCGAGCAGGTCGAGGTAGGACTTGCCGCGGCAGCGCAGGACGCGCGCCTCGCGGTCGACGCGCACGCCGTCCTCCCCCACGACGTCGCGCAGCCGGCCGCGCAGCGCGCCGTCGAGCGCCGGCTCGCGCAGGCGGACATCCGCGAGCGCGACGGGCCGGTCGACGACCTCGCCGGAGACCCCGAGCGCCTCCCGCAGCAGTTCCCCCGCGTGCGCCGGCAGCTCGGGGCCGGCGCCCGGCTCGCCCCAGCCCCAGAAGACCTGCTCGCGCCTCACCCGCCGAGCGCCTCGGCGAGCTGTGCGAGCGCCACGTCGAGCTCGCGGGCGGCGGGCCTGCGCAGGATGAGGTCGCCGACGCGCCCGAGCTTGCGCGAGCGCTGGCGCAGCTCGAGCGTCACCGCCGTGCCGTCGCCGGCTGGCGCGACGCGCACCTCGACCCGGCGCTCGGAGATCACGCGCTCGAACGGCGTCCCCTCGATCGCCTGCGACCACGCCCGCCGCGACGGCGGCTCGGAGGTTTCGAGCCGCCAGTCCGCGCGCACCACCCGCCCCCGGTCGGAGCGCATCACCGTCGTCCAGGCGTCCTCGTGCACGTTCTCGACCCGCTCGGTGCGCGGCCACCAGCGCGGCAGGGCGTGGGCGTCGCCGACCAGTGCCCACACCGCCTCGGGCGCCGCGCGGACCGTGCGCTCGCGGGTGGCGATCACTCGCCGTCGTAGCTGACGAGCGCGTGCACGTCGAAGCCCTGCAGCCGCTCGCGGCCGCCGAGGAAGGCGAGCTCGACGAGGAAGCCGCAGCCGACGATCTCCGCACCCGTGCCCTGGACGAGCTCGGCCAGCGCGCGCGCCGTGCCGCCCGTGGCGAGCAGATCGTCATGGACGAGCACGCGCGCCCCGTGGGCGAGCGCGTCCGCGTGCATCTCGAGGGCGTCGACGCCGTACTCGAGTATGTACTCGGCGGCGATCGTGTCGCTGGGCAGCTTGCCGGGCTTGCGGGCTGGGACGAAGCCGGCCCCCAGCTCGATCGCGAGCGCCGCACCGAGGATGAACCCGCGCGCCTCGGCGGCGACCACGAAGTCGACCTCGCGCGGGCGCGCCCAGTCCGCCAGCTCACGCACCGCCAGGCGCAGCGCCGCCGGGTCGAGCAGCAGTGGGGTGATGTCCTTGAAGAGGATCCCCGGCTTCGGGAAGTCCGGGATGTCGCGGATTCGCGCCTCGAGCTCGGCGCTCACTTGGCGATCCTCCGCAGGTCGCGGACGAGCAGGAGGTGCTTGAGATGCGAGGCCACGGCGGCGAGGTTCTCGAGCGCCTCGATCGCCTCCTTGCGGCGCTCCGGGTTGCGCGAGCGCAGCGCCGGGGCGAGGATCTGCTGCAGCAGCGCCGCCTCGCGCTCGGCCGAGGTCTTGAACACCCGCAGGTTGCGCCCGGCAACGCCGTACGCGGCGAGCTCCCGCACGGCGCGGACGATCTCGCGGTCGGTGTCGTCGTAGTGGCGCACCCCGTCGATCACGGCGGCCGCCACGATCCCCCACTCCTCGAGCTCGATGACGAGCTTGGGGTCGGCGCCCGTCTCCTCGACCACCTCGTCGAGGGTGTACTGCGCGCCCGTCTCGCGCAGCGAGAACGTCGTGCGCTTGCCGCCGGGACGCTCACGCGCAGCGGCGGGCGCACCCACCACGTCGGCCTCGCTGCGGCCGGCGGCGAGCTCCTGCC
>JAXDHR010000068.1:0-5455 GCA_034664425.1 Solirubrobacteraceae bacterium | reverse complement strand
CGCCGCGAGGGCATCGAGGTCACCGGCATCGACCTGTTCCTGTTCGGCGGCGTCATGAAGATGAGCCACGACACGGAGTCGCCGGGCCAGGAGTTCCGCGTCTCGGTCGCCGGCCCGCTGGTCACGCTGCTGCTGGCCGTCGTCCTCTCGCTCGTCGGCGTCGTGGCGATGGGCGGCAGCGCGTTCGTCGACGGCGCGCTGCTGCGCGGCACGGCGCCGTCGAACGTCGTGGACCTCGTGCTCTCGTTCCTCGTCTCGATGAACGTGCTGCTGCTGGTGTTCAACCTCGTGCCGGCGTTCCCGCTCGACGGCGGCCGGATCGCGCGCTCGATCGCGTGGAAGCTGACCGGTGACCGCAACAAGGCGACGCGCTTCGCCGCCTTCCTCGGGCAGATCTTCGCCGGGCTGCTGATCCTCTACGGGCTCTACCAGCTGCTCACCTCGCGCGACGCCTTCGGCGGCCTCTGGTACGTCGCGCTCGGCTGGATGCTCGGCGGCGGCGCGCGGGCGGCTGTCGCCCAGTCGGCCTTCACCCAGCGCCTCGAGGGCGTGACGGTCGCCGACATCATGGATGCCGAGCCGGTGACGATCCCGGCCGCGATCCCCGCCACGCGCGCGTGGGAGGACTACTTCCTGCGCTACCAGGGCTGGCCGTGGTTCGCGGTGATCGAGGACGACGGTCGCTTCGCCGGGCTCGCTCACCGACAGGCGGTCGAGCACGCGGCCTACGAGCGCGAGGAGCGCCCGGTGCGCGAGCTCGCCACGCCTGGCGCGAGCGAGGGCCAGGTGCGAGCGGACGCGTCGCTGGAGTCGCTGCTCGGCTCGGAGCCACTGCTCCGCCTGGGCGCGCTGATGGCCGTCGACGCCGACGGCCGCCTGCGCGGCGTCGTCACCCGCGAGCAGCTCGAGCGCGCGCTGCGGGCGCGGCTGGCGGCCACGTGACGTTGCGGCTGCTCGAGCACGACCTCGGGCTCACCTGGGTGATCGAAGAGCCGCTCGAGCGCGCGAGCCACGCGCTCGTCGCCGGCGGCCGCGTCTGGCTCATCGATCCGGTCATCGGCGACGACGTGCTGGAGCGCGTGCGCGCGTTGGGGCCGCCCGCGGGCGTGATCCGCCTGCTCGATCGCCATGGGCGCGACAGCGACGAGCTCGCCCGGTCGCTCGGCGTGCCGCTGTACTCGCTGCCGGACGCGATCCCGGACTCGCCCTTCGAGGTCATCCGCGTGCAGCACCTGCCGGGATGGCACGAGCAGGGCCTGTGGTGGACGCAACGCCGCGCCCTCGTGGTCGCCGAGGCAGTCGGCAGCTCACCGCACTACAGGCTCGGCGACGGCCGCCCGGCCGGCATCCACCCGATGCTGCGGCTGTTCCCGCCCGGCGGCCTGCGTCCCTATCAGCCCGAGCACCTGCTGCTGGGCCACGGCGACCCCCTGCACGGCTCGGACGCCGCCGACGGCCTCCGCGAGGCCTACGCGCGCTCGCGCTCCGATCTGCCGCGGATGCTGCGCGCAGCCCCGGCGCTGCTGGGCGCCGCCCGCGGTCGGTGGCGGTAGCGCCCGGCGCCCGCGCCGGAAGCCAACCCCGCTACCGGATCGCGCCCCTCACTTGCCGGCCGACGCCAGCCGCGCGACGAGCCCCGGGATCGCCTCGAACTCGTCCTTGCTCAGGCACGCCGCGATGCCGACCGCCTCTGCGGCGGCACGGACGACGCCGTCGACCACGCCCGTGCACAGCACGATCGGCAACTCGGGATGGCGCGAGCGTAGCTCGGCGGCGGCCTCGTAGCCGTCCATCAGCGGCATCAGCGCGTCGAGCACGATCACGTCGACGCCGACGGTCTCCACCAGCTCGAGCGCGCTCGCCGCGTCGGCCGCCTCGGCGACGACCTCGATGTCCTCCGCGGCATCCTCGACCGCGGCGCGCATCAGGAAGCGCACATCGGGATGGTCGTCGACGATCATCAGACGCACGGGCACCCGAGGCAGTGTGACGCGCCCGATCCGTGCTCGGAATGGGTTGTCGACCCGTACAGGGGTCAGAAGCCTTTCGCAACCGACCCGTCAATAGACTCCAACCACATGCCCTCCCACGACGTCCTGATCATCGGCGCCGGCCTGGCCGGTCAGCGCGCCGCGCTGGCGGCGGCCCGCGAGGGCGCGACCGTGGCGATCATGTCGAAGGTCCATCCGGTGCGCTCGCACTCCAACGCCGCCGCGGGAGGCATCAACGCCGCGCTGAACCCCGACGACTCGTGGGAGTCGCACGCCTTCGACACCGTCAAGGGCTCGGACTACCTCGGCGACCAGGACGCGATCGAGATCATGTGCAGGGAGGCGCCGGACGAGGTGCTCTGGCTCGAGCACCACGGCGTGACCTTCCACCGCAATGCCGAGGGTCGCCTCGGCACGCGCGCGTTCGGCGGCGCCTCGGCCGCCCGCACCTACTACATCGCCGACATCACCGGCCAGGCGCTGCTGCACGTGCTCTACGAGCAGCTGATGCGCCACCACGAGCAGGTCGACCGCTACGAGGAGTGGTTCGTCACCGCCCTGCTGCAGGACGACGAGGGCAACTGCTGTGGCGCGATCGCGCGCAACATCCGCGACGGCTCGATGGAGCTGTTCGCCGCCAAGGCCGTGATTCTCGCCTCCGGTGGCGCCGGCCAGTGCTTCAAGCCGACCACCAACGCGCTGATCTGCACGGGCGACGGCATCGCGCAGGCCTACCGCCTCGGCGCGCCGGTGATGGACATGGAGATGATCCAGTACCACCCGACCACGCTGGCCGGGAACGGGATCCTCATCACGGAGGGCGCGCGCGGCGAGGGCGCTCACCTCTACAACGCCCAGGGCGAGCGTTTCATGGAGCGCTACGCGCCCAACAAGCTCGAGCTCGCCTCGCGCGACGTCGTCTCGCGCTCGGAGCAGACCGAGATCAACGAGGGCCGCGGCTTTCCCGACGGCACCGTCGCGCTCGACATCACCAAGGTGCCGCGCAAGCGCACGCTCGAGGCGCTGCGCGAGATCGTCAACATCGGGCGCGACTTCGCGGGCGTCGACATCACGCGCGAGCCGATCCACATCAAGCCGGGCTGCCACTACATCATGGGCGGGGTCAAGACCGACGTGTGGGGCGAGACCTCGATCTCGGGCCTCTACGCCGCGGGCGAGGTGGCCTGCGTCTCGGTGCACGGCGGCAACCGCCTCGGTGCCAACTCGCTGCTCGACACGCTGATCTTCGGCCGCCGCTCCGGCGAGCACGCCGCCCGTCGCGCGATCGGGATGGCGATGCCGACCCCCTCGCGCGCCGCCCTGCGCGACGAGCAGGAGATGATCGCCGGCATCGTGCGCCGGGAGCGCGGCGCGGGACGGCGCGTCTCGGAGATCAAGGACGAGCTCGGCACGATGATGAACGAGAAGTGCGCCGTGTTCCGCGACGAGGCCGGCCTCACCGAGGCCCACGGGATCGTCCGCCGGCTCAAGGAGGAGGCGCAGAGCGCGTCGATCGACGACCGCGGCACCGTCTTCAACCAGGACGTGCTGGGAGCCATCGAGCTCGGGTACATGCTCGACGTGGCCGAGTGCATCGTCATCGGCGCGCTCGAGCGCAAGGAGTCGCGCGGCGCGCAGTTCCGCCTCGACTTCCCCAAGCGCAACGACGACGAGTGGCTCAAGCACATCAACCTGTCGATGAACGGCGGCGACGCCCCGAAGGTGTTCTACTCGCCGGTCACGATCACGCGCTACGAGCCGCAGGAGCGGACGTACTGAGACTCCCATGCCCGAATACACCCTGAGAATCCGCCGCTACAGCCCGGAGACGGGCGAGGCGGCCACCTGGCAGGACTACGACATCGAGCTCGACGGCCACCGGTCGGTGCTCGACGGGATCCTGCAGGCGCGCGACCGCCAGGACGGCTCGATCGGCATCCGCTGCTCGTGTCGCGCGGCGATCTGCGGGTCCTGCGGCGTCCGCATCAACGGCAAGCCCGGCCTGGCCTGCCACACGCATCTCGACGAGGCCGCCAAGACGGCGTTCGGCGAGGGATGGAACCCGCCGGACGAGGGCCAGACCACGGCGGTGATCACGGTCGAGCCGATGGGCAACATGCCCGTTCTCAAGGACCTGATCGTCGACATGGACGCCGTGCACTGGAAGAAGGTGCAGCGCGTGACGCCGTGGCTGATCCCCGAGGGCGAGGCGCCCGAGCGCGAGTACATCGTGCCGGCCGAGTCGATGATCGACGTGACCCAGACGATGGCCTGCATCCAGTGCGGCGCCTGCGTCTCGGACTGCCTGTCGATGGAGATCGACCCGCTGTTCATCGGTCCCGCCGCGCTCGCCAAGGCCTACCGATTCGTCGGTGACCCGCGCGACTCCCAGCACGCCGAGCGCCTCAAGGACCTCTCCGAGGACCCGCACGGCATCTACGACTGCACGCACTGCTTCAACTGCATCGAGGCCTGCCCCAAGGGCGTCGCCCCGATGAGCCAGATCATGCGGCTGCGCCGCATCGCCGGCAACGACCACGGCATCGTCGACCGCAACAACGGCCACCGGCACGAGGACGCGTTCGTCGGCCTCGTCCGCGACCGCGGCATCCTCCAGGAGGCGGAGCTGCTGCCGCGCTCCTACGGCGGCAACTCGTGGTTCGGCAAGTTCCATCCGGCGGCCGGTCAGGAGCTCGCCAGCTCGCTGCCGGCGATCGTCAAGGCGATCCAGCGCCGCAAGGTGACGCCCGGGAAGGCGCTCTTCGGGGAGAAGCTCGAGAAGCGCGACCTCGAGGCCGTGCAGGCCATCTACCGCAAGGTCGACGACGCGGAGGAGCGCTTCGAGCTCAACCTCTACGTGGTGGGCGACGAGGACGACGAGGGCAACGACGCCGCAGGCGACGCGCCGGCGGAGGCCGGGCAGGCTGCCCAGTCCGCCGCCGCCGGCGGGCAGCTGCCCGAAGAGAGGAGCCCGAACAAGTGAAGGTCGCCTACTGGCCCGGCTGCGTGAGCCGCGGCTTCACCCCCGAGCTGCACGGCTCGATGGCCAAGGTCGCTCCGTTGCTCGACATCGAGCTCGTCGAGCTCGACCGCGCGTCCTGCTGCGGCGCCGGCGTGATCGCCGAGCACAACCAGGAGCTGGCCGACACGCTGAACGCGCGCACGTTCGCGCTCGCGCAGCAGGAGATCGCCAACGGCGCGGATCTCATGATGAACATCTGCTCGACCTGTCAGGGCGCGCAGAGCGAGTGCCAGCAGCGCCTCGACGCCAACACGGAGTACCGCGAGCGCGTCAACGAGACGCTCGGGGCGGAGGACCTCCGCTACGAGAAGGGCATCCAGAACAAGCACTTCCTCTGGCTGATGGTCGAGGAGATCGGGCTCGACGCCATCAAGGCGAAGGTCAAGCGCCCGCTCACCGATCTGCGCGTCGGGCCGTTCTACGGCTGCTACATCGTGCGCCC
>JAXDHR010000067.1:0-13061 GCA_034664425.1 Solirubrobacteraceae bacterium | reverse complement strand
TCGTGTCGCTGCACCCCGACTACGTGATGCTGCACACGCTGTGGCCGCGCGCGGCGGATCGGACCGAGGTGGTCTGCGAGTGGTTCTTCGCGCCCGCGACGATCGCGGCCGGTGGCTTCGACCCGTCGGACGCCGTCGCGTTCTGGGACCAGGTCAACCGAGAGGACTGGCGCGTCTGCGAGCTCACGCAGCGGGGGATGCGCTCGGGCGCCTTCACGCCGGGGCGATACACGACGCAGGAGGGCGACGTCCACACGTTCGACGTGATGGTGGCCGACCGCTACCTCGAGGCGCTCGGGAGCCCGGCGGAAGTGACCACGTAAGCTACCCGTGCACCCGAAGGAGCGCCCCTCCGCACTGACGCGCCGGTCGCCGCACGACCGCGGGATCCTCGGCGACCCGACCGCCGGCGGCCCGGTCGACGCGTCCGGGATCCCGCTCGCGACGCGACTACCCGGTGACCCTGCCCCGCATCGTCTCCAGGCGCTCGGCGACTTGCAGGCGCTCGACCGTGTGCTCGGGTACTGGTGCCGGAGCGCCGGTGGCCCGATCTTCAACGACTGCATCTGCATCGGGGCGGACGCGGAGGAGCCGGTGCTGGCGCACCGCCTCCTCGACTACCTGCTCGACGCGAACGTCGCCTACGAGAACTTCGTCGGCTACGTCGGCTACCAGCCGCCGCTGAACGGGATCGACGCGAACGGCGCGCGCTCAGGCGGGCAGCGGCAGCGACGGATCGACGCCGAGGTCGGCGCTGATCGCCGCCCAGATCTCCGCCCGTGCGCGCGCGAGCGGCATCAGCGGGTCCTCGTTGAGCGCGCGCACCCCGTAGCCGTCGATCAGCGCGAGCAGCCGGTCGGCGATCCGTCCCGCGTCGCCCGCGGCGAACTCGCCGCCGGCCATGCCTGCGGCGATCGCCTCGCCGAACCAGTCGCGCATGCGGGCGTAGAGCCGGGCGGCCGTCGGGCGCAGCTCGGGATGGCGGGTCGCGCGCAGCCACAGCTCGACCCACAGCACCCAGTCGTCGCGCAGCGCGCCCGGCGTCGGGAGGCACTGGTCGATCATCGCCGCGACCCGCTTCGCCGCCGCGTCGGGCTCGTCGTCGGGCACGCTGATGCGGGCCGTCGCCGCGTACTCGTAGGAGTGCTCGAGCGCCTCGGCGAGCAGGGCGTCGCGGGTGGCGAAGTGGTAGGAGACGAGCGCCGCGGAGACGCCGGCGTCGGCGGCGATGCGCGCGAGCCGGACGTCGTCGATCCCCTCACGCGCGATCCGCCGCACGGCGGCGGCGAGGATGCGCTGCCGGGCGTTCGGTCGCGGCGGTGCGGTGGGAGAGGCGATGGCCGTGACCTTTCCAGATGCCCGCGGATGCGGCAAGGCGGGAGCCGCGCTCCCGCCACCCACAGGCGGATCGAGCGAGCGCTGCGGCAGCTGCGCGCGGCGCCGCTGCTGACCGGCGCCCGCGGCGCCCCGCGGGTCGATCTCGAAGCCGTCGCACGCCTCGCCTGCGGGCTGGGAGACGTGCTGCTCGCCGACGGCCTTTCCGTGATCGAATGCAACCCTGTGATCGCCCATCCCGGCGGCGCCGTGATCGCCGATGCGCTCGCCGCCGCACCCGTCCCCGCCTGACCACGAACCAGGAGCCCGCGCCATGAACGAGATCGCCGCACGCCTCGGAGCCGTCGGGCTGCCCGCCCCCGTGACCGAGCTCGCCGCGCGCGAGTGGGACGCCGTCGTCGTCGGCGGCGGCCACAACGGCCTCACGGCGGCGGCCTACCTGGCCCGCGCCGGACGCAGCGTCCTGGTGCTCGAGCGCCGCGACCGGCTCGGCGGCGCCTGCACGCTCGAGCGGCCGTTCCCCGACGAGCGCTATGTCGTGAGCCCGTGCGCCTACGTCGTCGGCCTGCTCGACCAGCGCGTGATCAGCGAGCTCGAGCTGCCCCGGCGCGGCTTCGAGTGCTATCTCGCCGACCCGAACCTGTGGGTGCCGTTCGACGACGGGACCGCATTCGCGCAGTGGCTCGACGACGCCCGCACGCAGGCCGGCCTGGAGGAGCTCGGCGTCTCGGCACGCGACATCGCGGGCTACTGGGCCTACGAGGAGCTCTTCGACGAGATCCGCAGGCGGCTGCGCACCGGCCCGCGCGACGCCTGGGAGGGAGACTCGCCGAGTCGCGCCGAGATCGAGGAGCTGCTGCACGGCGAGCAGGCGATGCTCGACGTCGTCTTCGGCGCTTCGATCGCCGAGGTCCTCGACGACCACATGCAGGATCAGCGGCTCAAGGACGCGCTCTTCGGGCAGGGTGTGATCGCCGCCTACGGCGGGCCGAAGGACCCCGGTACGGCGTCGATCAAGCTCATGCACTACCAGGGCGACCTCGAGGGCCGCGGGCCCGTGTGGGGCTACGTGAAGGGCGGCATGGGGATGATCTCCTTCGCGATCGCCGACGCCGCGCGCGAGGCCGGGGCGGTGCTCGCGTGCGGCGTGCCGGTCGGCGAGATCGTGCCCGAGACGGGCGTGCGGCTCGAGGACGGCACGCTGATCCGCGCCCGCACCGTGCTCTGCAACGCGGACCCGAAGGTGGCGCTGGGACTGCTCGATGGCCACGACCTCCCGGCCGCCTGGCGCACGCGGCTGGAGGAGTGGAAGGTGCGCAGCCCGGTCGTGAAGTTCAACGCGGCGCTCAACGCGCTGCCCGAGTGGAGCGCCGCGCCCGGCGAGCGCTGGCCGGCGCAGGCGACGATCGATCTCACGGGCGGCCTCGAGGACGCGCAGCGCGCGTTCGCGGCCTGCGAGCGCGGCGAGCCGGCGGTCGGCTTCGGGGAGGTCTACATCCAGACGGGCTACGACCCGACGCCCGCGCCCCCCGGCCGCCACCTGCTGAGCGTGTTCGGCCAGTACGCGCCGTACGACCTCGCCGAGGGCGACTGGGACGGCCGGCGTGAGGAGGTCGCGCGCCAGTTCATCGACCTGATCGAGCGCTTCGCCCCCGGCTTCGAGGGGACGCTCGAGGCCTACGAGGTCCTCGGCCCGCCTGACATCGAGGCGCGCATCGGGCTGACCGGCGGAAACATCTTCCAGGGCGAGGTGACCCCGGATCAGATGTGGGAGGACCGGCTGAGCGCGCGCACCCCCGTACCCGGGCTCTACCTGTGCGGCGCGGCGACGCATCCCGGCGGCAGCGTGATCGCCCTCAACGGCCGCAACGCCGCCGCCGCGGTGCTGGCGGAGGCGGCGGCGCCCGCGCCGTCGTAGAGTCAAGCCGGTGACGAGCGCCGACGGCAGGCCGATCTCGCGCGTCGGCGTCCTGCTGCATCCCAAGCGCGACATCAGCCGGCCGCTCGCCGCGCTGCGCGAGTGGGCGGCGGGCCGCGGCGCCGGCCTGGTCCAGCTCTCGCGCGTGCCCGACGGGCCCGTCGTCGCCCCCGACGGCGATGCCGCCGACACCGAGCTGGTGGTGGCGATCGGCGGCGACGGGACCGTGCTCGCGGCGCTGCGCGCCGCGGCAGCCGCGCAGCGTCCGGTGCTCGGCGTCGCCTGCGGCAGCCTGGGGGCGCTCACCACGGTCGCCGGGACCGCGCTCGTCGACGCGCTCGACGACTTCGCGGCCGGCGACTGGGCGGCGCATCGGATCCCGGCCCTGCGCGTCACCGACGCCGCCGGGACGACCGGCACCGCGATCAACGACCTCGTGGTCGTGCGCGACGGCGGCAACCAGGTCTCGGCCGAGGTCGAGGCCGATGGCGTGCTCTACGGGCGCTTCTCCGGCGACGGCGTGATCGCGTCGACCCAGCTCGGCTCCTCCGCCTACGCGCTCGCAGCCGGGGGCCCGATCCTCGCGCCCGGGAGCGGCGCGTGGCTGATCACTCCGCTCGCCCCGCACGGCGGCTGCATCCCGCCGCTGGTGCTCGGGGAGCGCTCGACGGCGCGGCTGGTCGTCGCACCCGGCTTCGCCGGCGCCCGCATCGAGATCGACGGCCAGCCGGTGCCGCTGGAGCCCGCCGTCCTCGAGCTCGAGCGCCACGGCGACTTCGGCACGCTGGTCCGCGTGGGGGAGGAGGAGGCGTTCCTCGCCGGCCTGCGTCGGCGCGGGATCGTGATGGACTCGCCGCGGATGCTCGCCCGCGACGCGCGCCTGGAGAAGGCACGCGTCGAGGGCTAGGCGCTAGCGCCGCCGCGCGGCCGGCTCGAGGCCGGGATTGGGGTAGCCGCCGTCGGCCGGGTTCACGTTCGTCCCGGGCGCGACGATCTCGTCGATGCGGTCCAGCACGTCGTCGGAGAGGGTCGCGTCGAGCGCCGGGAGCTGGGAGTCGAGGTGCTCCATCGTGCGCGGCCCGATGATCGCCGAGGTCACGGCCGGATGGCGGATCACGAAGGCGAGCGCCATCTCGATCAGCGACATGCCGGCGTCCTCGGCGAGCCGCGCCAGCGCGTCGGCCGCATCGAGCTTGCGCTGGTTGGCCGGATCAGACAGGTCGTAGCGGGCGGGGAGGCGCTCGGCGCGCGTGGACTCGGGCGCGTCCCGTCCCTTGCGGTAGCGGCCCGACAGCCAGCCGCCGGCGAGTGGGCTCCACGGGATCACGCCCATCCCGTAGCGCTTGCACGTCGGCAGCACGTCGGCCTCGATCCCGCGCACCAGCAGCGAGTACGGCGGCTGCTCGCACATGAAGCGCTCGCGCGCTCGCCGCTCTGCCGTCCACTGCGCCTCGACGATCGCGCTGGCCGGGAACGTCGAGGACCCGATCGTGCGCACCTTGCCCTGGAGCACGAGGTCGCTGAGCGCGCCGAGCGTCTCGTCGATGTCGGTCTCGGGCTCCGGGCGGTGGATCTGGTAGAGGTCGATCCAATCCGTCTTGAGGCGTCGCAGGCTGTTCTCGACCTCCTTGACGATCCAGCGGCGCGAGTTGCCGTAGCGGTTGGGGTCGTCGCCCATGCGGCCGTGGACCTTGGTCGCCAGCACGACGTCGTCGCGGCGTCCGCCGGCGAGCGCCTTGGCGACGATCTCCTCGGACTCTCCCTGCGAGTAGACGTCGGCTGTGTCGATGAAGTTGATCCCCGCATCGAGGGCGCGGTGGATGATGCGGACCGAGTCGTCGTGGTCCGGGTTGCCCCAGGCGCCGAACATCATCGCTCCGAGGCAGAGGGGGCTGACCTTGACTCCGGTGGCCCCGAGGTTGCGGTACTCCATGTCCGGACGTGTACCCCGATGCGCGACCGCCAGCGCACAGCACGAAGTCGACCGATTTGGTAGACAATGGGTCATGCCCGGTCTTTCACGCCGTCAGGACACGGCCACGCCCGCGATCGACGGCGGGAGCTACCGGCTCGCGCCGTCGGGATCGGGTCTGCGGCGGCGCCCGTCTCGTTCTCCCTCGCCGATCTCGAGGGCATGCCGGCCCGGACGATCACCGCCGCGATCGAGTGCGCGGGCAACGGGCGCTGGTACTTCGGCTCCGTGCAGAACACGCCGGTTCCCGGCACGCCGTGGAAGCTGGGCGCGATCGGCGTCGCGCGCTGGCGCGGCGTTCCGCTGGCGGAGGTCCTCGACCGTGCCGGGCTCTCGCGGGACGCCGTCTCGGTGATGCCCAGGGCCTCGATGCCGAGGTCGTCGCCGGCGGCGGCCCTCAGGGTCACGTGCGCCGGCCGCTGCCGATCGCCAAGGCGCTCGACGACGCGCTGCTCGCCTACGAGATGAACGGCCGCGACCTGCCGCCCGACCACGGCGCGCCGCTGCGGCTCGTCGTGCCCGGCTGGGTCGGGGTGGCGGGCATCAAATGGGTCGGGTCGATCGAGGTCTCGCGCACGCCGCAGCAGTCGTTCTGGAACACCGCGCGGTACCGGATGGTCGGTCCCCAGTACCCGGCCGACGCGCCGCCGCTGACGACCCAGCCCGTCAAGAGCGCCTTCGAGCCGGCCGAGGGCGCAGCGCTTGCCGCCGGCCGGCGGACGACGATCACCGGGCGCTCCTGGTCGGGCCGCGCGCCGATCGCGCGCGTGGAGGTCTCGACGGACGGCGGCTCGAGCTGGCATCGCGCCCGTCCGCGGGGTGCGAACGCCGAGCACGCGTGGCGGTGCTGGGACTTCGACTGGACGCCGCCGCAGCCAGGTGAGGGCGCCCTCATCGCCCGTGCGACGGATGCGCAGGGCAACGTGCAGCCCGACGCCGTGCCCTACAACACCGGCGGATACCAGTTCTGGGCCACCATCCGGCATCCTGTGCAGATCGCGGCCTGAGCGAAGTTCCGCTCCGAGCGGGGCCGACATCGGCCGCCCGGGCTCGCGTCGCGCCGCCGCGTCTGCGACTATGTCGCGCTCGGAATGAGCACGAGCGGATACCCGGAAGCACCTCCGGCGTCCGACGTTGCATTCGACGTCGAGCGTTTCGAGTGGACGGCCGTCGATCGACTCGAAGTCGCGGGCCGATGGTCCGGCGTGCGCGGACGCCGGTTCATGCGTCCCAGCCTCAATGTCGCCGGCAACCGCGGCAGGCGGCGGCTGATCGCGCTGCTCGAGCACAAGCCCTGGGCCGCCGACGACGGCGACCACTGGGTCGCCGCCTTCCCCTGGGACGGTGAGCGCGGCGATGTCGGGCCGGCCGTGCTCGAGGTCGGCACCGGCCTCGCGGTCGAGCTGCCCGCTCCGCGCGAGCCGCGCCATGTTCGCGAGGCCGCCGCGAAGCTCGTCGACGCGCCGCCCACGGGGCCGGCGACACCCCTGTCTCCGCCGCGCACCGCGGAGGACCAGCGCGACGAGGAGCTGTGGCGCGCCCGCGCGGCCGTCGGCGCCGCGCGCCGCGAGGCAGACCTCGCCCGCGAGCAGCTCAACGCCGTCCGCGAGCGCGCCCGCCTGCAGGTGCGCGACGCCGAGGCCGGCCGGATCGTCGCCGAGCGCGAGCGCGACCGGCTGCGCCAGGAGGTCGACGCGATCCGCGAGCTCGCGATGCACGACGTCGCCGCCGCTCGCGAGGCCGCGGAGGCCCAGGTCGTCGCCGCCCGCGCTCAGGCCGACGCCCAGGTCGCGGAGGCGAGCGAGTCTGCCGCGGTCCTCGGGCGCGCGCTCGAGGAGCGCAACGCGGAGGTCGAGGCACGGCACGCGGAGGTGCAGCAGCTGGGCGCGGCGATCGACGCCCGCGAGCGCGAGCTCGCCGGACGTGAGGCGGTCACGCGGGAGCGCGACGAGGCGCGCCGCGCCCGCGACGCCGCGCTGGCCGAGCGCGACGCGGCCGTGCGCGCGCGCCAGGAGGCGATGGCCCAGCACGACTCGCTGATCGCCGAGCGCGATCGCGCCGTGCGTGAGCGCCGCACGGCGGTCGCCGAGCGAGACGCCACCCGCCGCGAGCGCGACGCCGCCGTCGGTGCGCGCGACGCCGCACTCGCCGATCGCGACCGCGTCCTGCGTGTCCGCTCGGGCGCGCCGCGCCCGCAGGCCGGAGCCGTCGAACCCGCCGTGCGCGTGATCGGCCCGGTCGAGCCGGCCGAGCGTGTTGAGCACGAACCGCCGTCCGAGCGGCCGGCGAGCGACTCCGGCGCGACCGTCGACTCGCCGGCTGTGCGCGCCCAGGCCGTGAGCGAGCCGCCGTCCGAGACGCCGCAACCACATCTGCCGCTGATCGACGACGCGGCAGGCTGGAGCTCCGCCGCGGGCCACGAGCGCAAGCCGCTGCTGACCCGCGCCGAGCCGCTCGGCCGCTCCGGCGGCGCCCGCGTCACCGCCCGTGCGGTCGCGATCGTCGTCCTGCTGGTGGCGGTCGTGGCGCTGGTGGTGCTGCTCAGCGCGATGCTCTAGCCTCGCGCCGCGTCGTGGACTGCCAGTACCGCTGACAGCGGATCGGCGTCCTGCGGACGCTTATCGGGCCGGTGGCGCAGAACGCGCGCGAAGCGCAGCGCGACGCCCCCGGGATAGCGCGGACTCGTCTGCACGCCGTCGAAGGCGATCTCGACGACGAGCTCGGGACGCACGCGCACCACCCAGTCGCCGCGGTCGACGGCGAGCTCGAGCAGCCGCTCGGTCTGCCACGCCAGCATCTCGTCGGTGAGGCCCTTGAACGTCTTGCCGAGCATCACGAACTCGCCGGGGCGCTCGTCGTCGCGCGCACCGAGATGGAGGTTCGAGAGCGTGCCGCGGCGGCGCCCGTGCCCCCATTCGGCGGCCAGCACGACGAGGTCGAGCGTGTGCACGGGCTTGACCTTCAGCCACGCCGCGCCGCGGCGGCCGGCCGCGTACGGCGCGTCGAGCGCCTTGACGACCACGCCCTCGTGCCCGTGCGCGAGCGCGTCCTCGAGCATCGCGGCCGCCCCCGTGGCGTCCACGGCGATCCGGCGCGGGATCCGCAGCGCCTCCGTGGCCACGGCGGCGAGCACCTCCGCGCGGCGGGCGAGCGGCTCGTCGAGCACGTCCTCGCCGTCGGCGTGCAGGACGTCGAAGAACAGCGCGCTCAGCGGCGCGTCCTCACGGCCCGCCTTGGAGCCGAAGCGGCTCGCCGTTCGCTGGAACGGGTACGGGCGGCCGTCGGGGCGCAGCGCGATCACCTCGCCGTCGAGGATGAAGGCCCGGGCGGGCAGCGCGAGCGCCGCCTCGACGACCTCGGGGACCCGCGCAGTGACATCGTCGAGCGTGCGCGTGAAGACGGCGACGTCCCGGCCGTCGCGATGCACCTGCAGGCGCGCGCCGTCGAGCTTGTACTCGACCGCCGCGGGATGGATGCGGCCGAGCGCGTCGCCGACGTCGCGGGCGGGGGAGGCGAGCATCGGTCGCACGGGGCGGCCGACCTGCAGGCCGACCTCAGCCAGCGCCGGGCGCCCGCCGGCCAGCGCGGTCGCCGCCATCGCGCCGAGGTCGCCGTGGAGCATGAGCGCGCGCCGCAGCTCCGCGGCCGGCACGTCGGCCGCCTTCGCCGCCGCCTCGGTCATCACGCCCTCGAGCGCCCCCTGGCGCAGCTCACCGGCGAGCAGCGCGCGCAGGAAGCGCTGCTCGGGCGCAGTCGCGCGGGCGAACAGCACCCGGACCGCGTCGCGGCGCGCATCGCGCGAGCCGGCACCGGAGAGCGCGCCGATCGCCGCGCACGCCGCGTCGACGTCCGCGACCGAGAGCGACGATGCCGGCGCCGGCTCCGGGAGGTCGCGCAGCGCGGCCCAGCCGACGCCGATCTGGCGCTGGCGCAGCTCCCCGGACAGGAACGCGACCGCCGCGGGCACCTCCTCAGGCCCGGCGTCGCGCAGCGCGGTGACGAGCGCGGCGACCTTGGCGCCGCGCGCCGGCGTCGCGGCAACGGCCTCCGAGGTGGCGACGAGCGCGGCGAGATCCACGCCCACATCCTGCCCGACCCGGGCGCCGAGCCCGCTCGCGCGCGCTGACGTGCCTTGCCGCGCGCGGGGCCCGCAGATCTAGTGGGCGCCGCCGGCCGGCGGCTCGTGCAGCAGCCGGCCCTCCATCCCGCCCGCGACGGTGATGACCTGCCCGGTGACGTGCCCGGCGGTGATCGGCGAGCACAGCCACGCGATCGCGCTCGCGACGTCCGTCGTCTCGCCGATGCGCCGCAGCGCCATCGTCGAGGTGACGCGCCCGACGAGGTCTGGCGTGAGGTCGGCGGCGGTCATCGGCGACACGGTCCAGCCCGGGGCCACCACGTTGACGCGAGCGCGGGCGGCCGTGCGGACGACCTCGTTCTTGAGCGACAGCGCGAGTCCGTGGCCGAGCGCCGCCTTGGCCGCCGCGTAGTCGGCGTGCCCCGCCTCGCCGAACACGCCCGCCGTGGAGCCGACCAGCACGAGCGAGCCCTCGCCCGCGCCCTCCACGTGGCGCAGGTAGGCGCGCGCAGTGAGGAAGGCGACGGTGAGGTTGGCGTCGATCGTCGAACGCCAGCGTTCGAGCGAGAGCTGCGAAACCGGCACGTCCTCGGCGGGCCACACGCCCGCGTTGGCGACGCAGGCGTCCAGGCGCCCGAGCGCCGAGGCGGCCGCCGGCACGAGCGCGTCCGCCTGCGCCTCGTCGCGCAGGTCGGCCTGCAGCGCGGCGCCGCCGATCTCATCGGCGAGGCGCTCGGCGGTCTCCCGGTTGCGGTGGTAGTGGACGCCCACGCGCGCGCCCTCGGCAGCGAGCTGGCGCGCGGCGGCGGCGCCGATGCCGCCGGAGGCGCCGGTGACCAGCACGCCGCACCCCTCGAGTCCCAGGTCCATGGCGACGGAGTGTGCCCGGAGGGGGGACGCCCGCAATCGCCGCGGGTCTGGTGGAATTGTGGAACAATCGTGCGCCATGCGCGCCGCCCGCGTCCAGGTTCTGCTCTCGGCCGTCTGCTTCGGCACCACCGGAACCGCCCAGGCGCTCGGGCCCGCCGGCATCCCGCCCGCGGTCGTCGGGGCGGCGCGGATCGCCGTCGGCGGCGCGCTGCTCGTGCTGCTCGCGCTCGGGCTCGGCCGCCCGCGGGCAGGTCGCCGCCGGCTGCCGCGCGTGGCGGTCGCGGTCGCGGCCCTCGGCGTCGCGGCGTACCAGCTCGCCTTCTTCGCCGCCGTGGCCGACACCGGCGTGGCGATCGGCACCGTCGTCGCGCTCGGCTCGGCCCCCGCGATCACCGGCGCGCTCGAGTGGCTGATCGAGCGCCGCCGGCCCGATGCGCGCTGGTTGCCCGCGACCGCGCTCGCCTGTGCCGGCGTCGCGCTGCTCGTGCTGGCCGGCGCGGGCACGGCCGGCGTGTCCGCGTCCGGCGTCGGGCTCGCCCTGCTGGCCGGGGCGGCGTATGCGACCTACACGCTCGCCGCGAAGCGGATGCTCGAGCGCGGTCACGCGCCCGAGCCGGTGATGGCCGCCGCCTTCGGGACCGGAGCGCTGCTGCTGGCCCCCGTGCTCGCACTCGGCGACACCGCCGGGCTGTGGACGCCGGGCGGGATCGTGCTCGCCGCGTTCCTCGGCGTCGTCCCGACCGCACTCGCCTACATCCTGTTCGCCCGCGGCCTGCGACACCTCTCCGCGGCCGACACGTCGACGCTGACGCTCGCGGAGCCGCTGACCGCCGCGGTGCTGGGCGTGGTGGTGCTCGCTGAGCGGCCCGGACCCGGCGCGCTCGCCGGCGGCGGTCTGGTGCTCGCCGGCCTCGCCCTGCTCGCGCTAACCGCGCCGCGCTCCGCACCCCGCCCGGCCGCCGGAGTCGCGGCGGAGCTGCCATGAGCGCACAGCGGCTCGCGCGCGTGTCGACCGTCGACGCACTGTCCGCCGCGCTGCGCCGCGACGTGCTCGACGGCGCGCGGCCGGCCGGGAGCCGGCTGCGCGAGCGCGAGCTGTGCGAGACCTACGGGGTCGCTCGCCACACCCTGCGTGCCGCCCTGCGGGCGCTCGCCGCCGAGGGGCTCGTGCGAATCGAACCCAACCGCGGCGCGAGCGTCGCGCAGCTGTCGGCGCAGGACGTCCGCTGGCTCTACGAGCTGCGCACGGCGCTCGAGCTCGAGGGCGCCCACCTCGCCCTGGAGCGCCACGGCGGGCGGCTGCCCGCGTCGGTCCATGGCGCACAGCGCGCACTCGACCGCGCCTGCGCGGGCCCGGATCCCGCCTGGAGCGCGGTCGCGGACGCGCACTTCGACCTGCATGCGGCGCTCGTCGCCGCCGCGGACAGCCCGCGGATCACCGCGGCGCATGCGACGCTGGCGGGGGAGATGCGGCTGTTCCTGCTGCAGTTGCGCCCGCACGCGACCGCGCGCGGGCTCGCCGAGCAGCATGCAGGGCTGCTGGCGGCGCTCGAACGCGACGGGACGACCCCGCTGCGCGAGCACCTGCGCGCGTCGGCGGCCACGCTGGCCCCGTGAGGCGGCCGCCGGGCGATCCGGGTACGGGTCGAGGAGGACCCCCAGCGCGCCCGCTGAATCCCGAACATGCCACCCTTCCCGGTGTACTCATGACTCGTAGATTCGAACTTGGACCGATCATCGTCGTCCTCGCGAGCCTGCTGCTGCTCGTGAGCCTGTTCCTCGACTGGTACGGGCCGGGCGTCAGCGCCTGGGACGCCTTCGAGGTCGTCGACCTCCTGCTGGCCGCATTGTCGATCGCCGCGATCGTCGCCGCGATCGGCGCGCTGGCGCCGGAGGCCGGCTACCTCGACCGCCGCTGGCTGCCGGCGCTCGTCGCGGCCGTCGCCGTGCTCGTCGCCGCCTCGATCATCAACCCGCCGCCGGCCGCCGCGGGCGCGAACGCCCAGCTCGGCGCCTGGATCGCGTTCGGCGCCGCGATGGCGATGCTGATCGGCGCCGTGCTCTCGATCGGGCGGGTGTCGTTCTCTGTCGCGCTCGAGGGCCGCGAGCCGCGCGAGCGCGTCGCCGCCGTGGACGAGCGCCAGGCGACGACGGAGACGGCGGCGGTGATGTCCAGCCGTCGCGGCCGCCGCTCCTCGAGCGACGGCTCGACCGAGGCGACCGAGCCCGCCGAAGCCCCGACGCGGACGGACCAGGAGTGATGGCCTCCGTGGGTGAGCTCGTCTTCGCCCTCGAGCGCTTCGAGGCCACGGACGCCGATCGCCTCGAGGTCGTCGGGCGCTGGCAGGGGCTCGAGGGCCGCCGGCTCGGGCGCCCCGTCCTGACCGTGCTGACCGCGGACGGCCGCCGCCGCCGGCTCACCGCCCTGCCGGGCGGCCAGCTCACCGCGTCGGGCTCGGACGCGTCGTGGCGCGCCTCCTTCGCCTTCGAAGGCGATCCCGCCTCCGTCGAGGGCGCCGAGCTCGAGCTCGGCCGCCGGCGCGTCGTCGAGCTGCCGCGCCCGCGGCGCCGGCGCCGGCGCGCGATCGACAGCGCGCTCGGGTCCGCGACCGCGGCCGGCAGCGTGGCCGCCAAGGGCGGGACCGACGACGTCCGCGCCGAGCTGGCGCAGCTGCGCTCGCAGCTTGAGGAGCTGCGCCGCGAACGTGACGCCGCGGAGCGGCCGCTGGCCGAGCTGCGCGAGCAGCACGGGGCGCTCGAGGAGCACCGCGACGCCGTCGCGCGCGAGGCGGAGGCACTGCTCGGAGAGCGCGACGAGGCCCAGCGCGAGCTCGCTCGCCTGCGCGAGGCGCTCGTGGGCGCGCAGGCCGAGCTCGAGTCCACGCGCT
>JAXDHR010000066.1:0-4113 GCA_034664425.1 Solirubrobacteraceae bacterium | reverse complement strand
TCTTCGGACGCCGACTCCGGCAAGCTGGCGATCGCCCTCGGGCTGATCGTCGGCTTCATGGTCTTCGAGGTCATCGCCGGCATCGCCGCGCACTCCCTCGCGCTGCTCTCCGACGCCGCGCACATGCTCACCGACGCGGCCGCGATCGGCGTGTCGCTGGTCGCGATCCGCCTCGCCGCCAGGCCCGCGAAGGGCGCGATGACCTATGGGCTCAAGCGTACCGAGATCCTCTCGGCCCAGTTCAACGGCGCGACGCTGCTGGTTCTCGCCCTCCTCATCACCTACGAAGGCATCCGCCGCCTCATCCAGCCACCCGATGTCGCCGGTACCGCCGTGCTCGTCGTCGCCCTCGTCGGCATCCTCGTCAACCTCACGGCGACCTACACGCTGTCGAAGGCCAACCGGCAGTCGATGAACGTCGAAGGCGCCTTCCAGCACATCCTCACCGACCTCGCCGCGTTCATCGCCACCGCCATCGCCGGCGCCGTCATCCTGCTCACGGGCTACGGCCGCGCCGACGGCATCGCCTCGCTGATCGTCGCGGCGATCATGCTCCACGCCGCCTATGGATTGCTCAAGTCCTCCGGACGCGTCTTCCTCGAAGCCGCACCCGAAGGACTCGACGTCGACGCCATCGGCGCGGCGCTTGCACGCCAGCCCGGCGTCACCGAGGTCCACGACCTGCACGTCTGGGAAGTCACGTCCGGCTTCCCAGCCCTATCGGCCCACGTGCTCGTCGGCGTGGACGACAACTGCCACGAGGTCCGGCGCACCCTCGAGCGGAAGCTGCACGACCACTACGACATCGAGCACACGACGCTGCAGGTCGAGCACGAAGGCGGCGAGCTGCTGAGCATCGAGTCTGCCGAGGAGTCCCGCGACAGCACCCGCTGACTCCGGCGGGCTCGCGCCGAATCCTGTAGGCAGGGGCGTAAACCGGCTCGACCGCTCGCGCTGAAGGACACGTGCGTCATCGGGCCGTTCCCTACGCTGAAGGTCATTGCCCCTCCCGAATGGCCACTGACACGATCCTCACTCCACCTCGGGCTGAGTCCGGTGACGACGCCAAGGGCCAGTCGCGCACGGCCCTCATGTCGATCGCGGCGGCGAGCCTGCTCGTCGTCCTCAAGCTCGGGACCGGCCTTGCGACCGGCTCGCTCGGGCTCATCTCCGCAGGCATCGAGTCCTCGGGTGACGTCGTCGCGGCCGTTCTCACGTTCTTCGCGATCCGCTTGGGTGGCCGGCCGGCGGACGAGGACCATCCCTACGGTCACCGGCGGGCGGAGAACCTCGGCGCACTCGGCGAGGCCGCGATCCTCACCGGCGGCGGCGTGTTCATCGTCACCGAGGCGATCGGACAGCTCACCGGCGGCCACCACACCCTCGAGGCGCACTGGTACATCTTCGCGGTCGTCGGACTCGCTCTGCTCGTCGACGTCAGCCGCATCCTCACGTCGCTCCGGACCGCCCGCAAGTACCACTCCGCAGCGCTGCGCTCGAATGCCTTTCACTTCGCAGGCGACATGGCCGGCTCGCTCGCGGTGCTCGGCGGGCTCGTCGCCGTCTCCGCCGGCTTCACCCAAGGCGATGCCGTCGCCGCGCTCGTCGTGGCGATCATCATCTTCGGCGCCGCCGGCCGGCTCATCTACGAGAACGCCCGCGTGCTCATGGACACCACACCGGCCGACGCCCAGGCCCGAGCCGCGGCGGCCATCGACAATCTTGGCGACGCCGTCGAGCTGCAGCGACTGCGACTGCGCGAGTCAGGCGGCCGCTACTTCGCCGACGCCGTCGTGACGGTTCCCCCCGGCCAGGCCATCGTCGAAGGGCACGGCACTGCGGACCTCATCGAAGCCGCCGTGAGGGAGGCCCTCCCCGACTCGGACGTCGTGGTGCATCTGGAGCCCCGCCGCGACGGGCTCGACCTGCGCGACCGGGCGCTCGCCGTCGCGCTCGCCCAGCCGCTGGTTCGCGAGGCCCACGACATCACGATCTACGAGCACGACGGTCGAGCGTCGATCGCGTTGCATCTCAAGCTGGCCCCCGGCGTCCCCATCGGCGAAGCTCACGAGGTCGCCGAGCGCGTCGAATCGACGCTGCGCGCCGACCCGGGCGTGGACGACGTGCACACCCACCTGGAGCCGCTGGAGCAGCCGGTCGCCGCCCGCCGGGACGAGCAGCGCGCGACCGCCGACGAGGCCGAGCGCGACCGCATCAGTGAGCTCGTGCGCCGCCGCACCGGCTGGCCTCCGCGCGAGCTGCGGCTGCTGCATGCCGACGGCGGACTCGTCGTCTTCGTCTCGGTCGCCGTGCCCGCGGACATGACACTGCAGGACGCGCACACCCTCGCAAGCCGACTCGAAGACGACATCCGAGAGGCCCAGCCGCATATGCAGGACGTCGTCGTGCACACCGAACCCTGAGCCACCGACCCGTTCACACCGGGACGAGCGTCCTCCGGTTCAGCGTGCGGCGACGTCGGAGAGGACGGGCGCCGCCGGCACGGCGCCGGCGTCGCGGATGCGCCCGCGCGGGATGGCGAGGCCGGCGAGGACCCCGACGACCAGCGCGATCGCGCAGGCGGCGAACGCGACGGTGAAGCCGTGTGCGGAGGGGAACGGGCCGCCCTGCGCGCTGCCGGCAGGATCGAGGCGACCACCGCGCCGCCGAACGCGCCACCGACGGTGCGGCGTCGCGATCGACGCGCTCAGCGGATACGCCGTCAGCACCCAGCTCACCGAGCTGACCGAGGTCCCGAGCGCCCGCTGGATCTCGGGCAGCGCGGGCGCCACCAGCGACTGGAGGAGCGCGTAGGACACCGCGGCTGCCGCCAGCAGCGCGAACGTCACCTTGTAGTGCTGGCGCGCGGTCGCGGGGGGCTTTCGAGTACGTTCACGCTTCCTCCGTCGACAGACCTGGTCGTGGCGCCGCGCAGGGGCGCCGGGAGCCCCCGCGTTCCAGTTGCTCCTCGCTGAGCGGTGGGTTAACCGGAGCAGGTGATCCGGTTCAGGGCCGTGTGCCGGACCCGCGCACGCAAGCTGTTGGCGAGCTTCAGCGGCCGGCGGGGATGACCGTCCGCACCAGTCCGGTGACCACGTCGTAGACATGTCCGGATACTCCGATGCGCGGGGAGATCGCAGCTGCGCAGCGAAGGCGCTCGACGTCGCGGGTGACCGTCGCCGCGGGGTCGACCACGGCGTGCTCGCGCAGGCTCGATTCCTCGGCGCCGATCCGCTCGGCGTAGGTGCGGCGGAACGTGTCGTCGGCGAGCGCTGCGGCTCCGCACTGGTTGTGGTGGATGACGGCGACCTCGAACAGCCGGCCGTCGAGCAGGACGCTCTCGGCGATCTGACCGATGAAGGCGACATGGTCGATCACCTCGGGAGTGACGCGCCCGCCGACGTTGCGGATGACCATCGCGTCGCTGAGGCCGAGGCCGAGGAACTGCGCGGGGTCGACGCGCGGGTCGAGGCACGTGATCACGAACAGCCGCAGGTTGGGAAAGACGACGGCGCCTCGGTGGCCGCCGGCGGCGGCAAAGGAGCGGTTGCGTTCGAGCGCGGAGCCGATGCCGCTGGTGTCCGCGCCGGTAACGCGCGGAGCACCTTGCCGATTGCTCATGGTCTTCCGTCTCCTGTCGTGTACGGGTTCGGCCGTCAGCTGGGCGCGGCGGCTGTGGCGGGCGCGCGAGGGGCTCGCGCCTCGGCGGTGTCGTCATCGCCGACCGTCGGGTGAGCGGGCAGCAGCGCCAGCGCCATCACCGCGCCGACGGTGGCGACGCCGGCGGCGAGGTAGTTGGCCGCGTGGAAGCCGTGGAAGAAGGCCGCGCTTGCAGCGTCGTGGACGCGCGAGGCGAGCACCGGATGGCCGGCGGAGCCGAGCTTGCCTGCGGTAATCAGCGCGGCGCCGACGGACGCGTGCGCGGTCCGCGCGGCCGTGGCCGGCAACCCGTTCGGGAGCGCGTTCGCAAGCCGGCTGGCGTACAGGCGAGGCGTACACGCTTCCGATCACGGCGACGCCGAGTGTGCCGCCGAGCAGCCGCGTGGCGTCGTTGACCGCCGACCCGACACCGGCCTTGGCCTTCGGCACCACCCCACGATCGCCTCGGTCGCC
>JAXDHR010000065.1:0-5535 GCA_034664425.1 Solirubrobacteraceae bacterium | reverse complement strand
ACGCCGAAGCCCATGGGCGCGGACTCGCTCGGCATCGCCCGGTCGCCCTGAGCCTGGGGCGTCGCGCCGGTGTGGCAGCCTCTGGCGATGGAGACCAAGGTCAATCTCGCCGAGAAGCTCGCGCGTCTCGACGCGCCGTTCCAGCCGGGGATCGTCGGCTACCTCAACGACTACAAGCTCGCCGTCGTCAAGGCTCACGGCGAGTTCGTCTGGCACACGCACGACGACACCGACGACTTCTTCCTCGTGCTGTCCGGCCGGCTGACCATCCAGCTGCGCGACCGCGACATCGAGCTCTCGGCAGGCGAGCTGTTCGTCGTTCCACGCGGTGTCGAGCACTGCCCGAGAGCCGACGAGGAGGCCCACGTGCTGCTGATCGAGCCGAGGGGCACGATCAACACCGGCGACGCCGGCGGCGAGCTCACCGCGTCCGAGCGAACGATCTGAGCACCGGCTCGGGAGCCTCGGCTGGCCGGAGGCGCGAATCAGCTGTTCCCCCGTCCAGCCGATTTCCATCGGCGATCTACATAGGTTGGTGATGCAAGAGAACGAGGAGACACACCGTGGCCACCAGCCGAGCGTCGACGATTCCGGAGTACCCGATGGCGAGGGCAGCCGGATGCCCGTTCGATCCGCCGCCGGCACTGCGCACGCTCGCGCCGGTCTCCCGGGTCCGGTTGTGGGACGGCAGCACCCCGTGGCTGATCACGCGTCACGCGGATCTGCGCGCCGTCCTCGCCGATCCGCGCGTCAGCGCCGACGCGCGGCGTGCCGGGTATCCCCACATCAGCGCGGGAGCACACGCACGCCGGACGCGGGCGCCGAGCTTCATCGGCATGGACGACCCGGACCACGCCAGGCTGCGGCGGATGGTGACGGGGACGTTCACGATCCGGCGCGTCGAGGCGCTGCGTCCGTCGATCCAGCGGATCGTGGACGAGCAGATCGATGCGCTGCTGGCCGGCCCGCGGCCAGTCGACCTGGTCCAGGCGTTCGCGCTGCCCGTGCCGTCGCTAGTCATCTGCCATCTGCTCGGAGTGCCCTACGCCGATCACGACTTCTTCCAGCGCCGCGCCCGAGTCCTCGTCAGTCGCGACGAGTCGGTCGAGCGGGTGATCGCGGCCCACGGCGAACTGACCGAGTACCTCGAGGGGGTCATCGCGGACAAGCTCGCCGAGCCCGCCGACGACCTTCTGTCCAGACTGGCCGCTGAGCACGTCACTACTGGCGAGCTGTCGCGGCGCGAGGCGGCGCTGACCGCCGTGCTGCTGCTGATCGCCGGTCATGAGACCACGGCCAACATGATCGCGCTGGGCACCCTCGCGCTGCTCGAGCACCCCGACCAGCTCGCCGCCCTGCGCGACGCCGGCGATCCCGCGCTGATCGCCGGCGCAGTCGAGGAGCTGCTGCGCTACCTGACCATCGTCCAGTCGGGACGCCGCCGGGTCGCCCTCCAGGACATCGAGATCGAGGGCCAGACGATCCGCGCCGGCGACGGGATCGTCCTGGCCGGCGAGGCGGCCAACCGCGACGAGGATGCGTTCTCCGACGCCGACCGGCTCGACGTCCGTCGCGACGCGCGCGGGCACCTCGCGTTCGGCTTCGGCGTACACGCGTGCCTCGGCCAGCCGCTCGCGCGCGTCGAGCTGCAGATCGTCTACGGGACCCTCTACCGGCGGCTGCCCGGCCTACGCCTGGCGGTGCCGCTCGAGCAGATCCCGTTCAAGCACGACTCCATCGTCTACGGGGTGTACGAGCTCCCCGTCACGTTCTGAACAGGAGACTCCGCATGCGAGTGATCGTCGACCAGGACAGATGCGTCGCGTCGGGCCAATGCGTGATCGCCGCCGGCGCCGTGTTCGACCAGCGCGAGGAGGACGGCATCGTCTTCCTGCTGGACGACAGCCCGCCGGCCGAGCTTCACGACGCCGTGCGTCGCGCCGCCGCGCTCTGCCCCGCGCGAGCCATCAGCGTCAGGACGAGCGCGTGCCCGTGACAGAGAGTCGTCGATCGGAGCGCTCGGAGCGGATCGCCTATGTCTCGAGTCAGCTGCTGACGCGTCTCTCCTTGCTCGCGCGGCGGCTCGCCAGCCAGCTCGGTGGCGAGCTCTCGCGCACCGAAGTGGGTCTGCTGAGCACCCTGAGCGACGGTCCGCGGCGGATCACGGAGCTGGCGGAGCTCGAGGGTTTCAAGCAGCCGACGATGACCCAGCTGGTCCAGCGCCTCGAACAGGAGGGTCTGGTCAGCCGCGAGCGCCACGCCGGCGACGGACGAGTCGTCCTGGTCAACCTGGCCCCGGCAGGGAGCGTCGCGCTCGAGGACTACCGCGCGCACGCACGCGCGACGCTCAGCGCCCACCTGGCCGGGTTGCCCGACGAACAGGTCGAGGCGCTCGCCACCGCGACCGAGACGCTGGCGCAACTGGTCACCGTCCTTCAGCGCGGGACGAGCCGGTGAGCGGCGTGGCTGTCGTCGGCGCGTCCGCGGCTGGACTCTCCGTCGTGGAGACGTTGCGGTTGGAGGGGTTCGACGGTCGGATCACGCTGGTCGGCGAGGAAACGGAGCTTCCCTACGATCGACCTCCGCTGTCGAAGGAGATCCTGGCTGGCGCATGGCCGGAGGAGCGCGCGCGGCTGTGCAACGAATCGATGCTCGCCGGCTACGACGTGGATCTCCGGCTGGGGACGCGCGCGACCGGCGTCGATCCGATCGCGCGGAAGGTCGAGCTCGACGACGGGAGCGCGGTCTCCTACGACGAACTGGTGGTCGCAACCGGCGTGCGTCCGCGCCGACTGCCCGGCTCGGAAGCGATCTTCTCGGCGCCGAGGTGGCGTCGGTGGCCAGCTCGGCCGGCGCCCAGGTGACGCTGGTGTCCGACCTGCAGGCTCCGCTGTCCGACGTCCTCGGCGCCGACCTCGGAGCGTTGCTGCTCGATGTCCATCGCCGGCGCGGCGTTCGAGTCCTGGCGGGCACGCGGGTCAGCGAGGTACTGGCAGCCGGCGGACGGGTCACGGGCGTTCGGCTGGCGGACGGATCGGTGCTCGACGCGGACGTGGTGCTGATCGCGATCGGATCGCTGCCCAACGTGGAATGGCTGGCCGGCAGCGGTATCGCGGTCGGCGACGGCGTCCTGTGTGACCGCAGCTGCCAGGCAGCGCCTGGCGTATGGGCGGCCGGCGACGTCGCCTCCTGGGTGCACGACACGCTCGGGACGCGGTTGCGGCTCGAGCATCGGACGAACGCCGCCGAGCAGGGCATCGCAGTGGCGGAGAACATCCTCTCCGGTGAGCGCCCCAGGCCATTCGTACCGGTGCCCTACATCTGGTCCGACCAGTACGACCCGAAGCTCCAGATCTACGGCACACCCAGTGGAGCGGACAGTTTCGTCATCGCCGAGGGATCCCTCGAGGCCCGCAGACTCGTCGCGTTCTACGGCCGCGGCGGAGTCGTCTGCGGGGCGGTGGCCATCAACATGGCGCGGGCCGTGCGGGACGCTCGGGCAGTGGTCGCGGCGGCACCTCCGTGGTCGACCGTGGCCCCGGGTGTGGCGCAAGTCCTAGGGCGAGGGTCAGGCCGACCCGGCCGTCGGGACAGGCGAACCGCCGCGGCCTCGCCGACACGATCCTCGTCATGCCTCTCGCGGAAGTCCCCAGCATGAAAGTCGGGATCGTCGGCGCGGGAGCCGTCGGGTCGGCCTGTGCCTTGTCGCTGCTTCACTGCGGAACCGCCCGCGACATCGTGCTCGTCGATCGCGATCGCCAACGCGCTGCGGCGGTCGCGACGGATATGCGATACGGGACGCCGCTGCTGTCGACGGTCGACATCCGCGACGGGTCCTATGACGACCTCGCGGACGCCGACCTGGTCATGATCACGGCCGGGGTCAACGAGAAGAGCGGCGGCGCCACGGACCGCAGCGATGCGAACGGCCGGCTGAGGCTGCTCGACGTCAACGTCCCCGTCTACGAGGAGATCCTGCCCCAGATCTCGGCCGCGGCTCCGGACGCCGTCCTGATGGTGGTGACGGATCCGCCTGATCCGCTCGCCGACCTGACGCGCCACCTGGTCGGGCACGACCGTGTCTTCAGCACCGGCACGCTCATCGACAGCCTGCGCCTTCGTGTGCATATCGCGCAGCGTTTCGGCGTCAGCCCGGAATCGGTCGACGCGATGGTCATCGGCGAGCATGGGACCTCGGAAGTACTGCTCTGGTCCTCGGCACGGGTCGCGGGAACGCCCGTGCAGGACGCGTGCGCCGAGCGCGGTCAAGCGTTCGAAACGCTCCGCGAGGGCGTCGAGGCCGACGTTCGCTACGCGAACATCAGCATCATCGACGGCAACGATGCGAGCCAGTACGGCATCGGCATCGCCTGCGCGCGCCTGGCGGACGCGGTGCTGCGCGACGAGCGGGTCGTCCTCCCGATCGCGACCTACCAGGAGCGGTACGGCGTCACGCTGGCGCTGCCGACCGTCGTGGGTCGCGAAGGCGCGATGTCCGTGTTCGAGCCACCGATGTCCGATGACGAGCGCGATCAGCTTCAGCGCAGCGTCGAGCAGTTGAGCTCGGCGGTCGGCCGGATCGGGCTGGGCGCGACCCGGGGCTCATAGCGGATTCGCACGCTCGGCTAGCGCGCCTCCCCCGTCGACGTGGACTGCTGCCGTCGTGGAATGCGGTTGCAGTCTCATCCCCGAAAGCGAGAGGATGTTCCGGTCGATCGACGAGAGGAGACGGTCGTGTTCGTCCGCGTGGTGCGGTTCACCGATGTGACGGCGGAGCGCGTGGAGTCGCTTGCCGCGAGGATCGAGGAGACCGGCCCGCCTCCCGGGGTGCCGATCAAGAAGCTCCAGCTGGTCTTCGACGAAGCGCAGGGCACCGCCGTCGTCCTGCAGTTCTTCGACAACGAGGAGAACCTGCGGACGGGCGCCGACACGTTCGCCGCGATGGATGCGTCAGAGACACCCGGCAGCCGCGTCTCGGTGGACACAGGCGAGCTCAAGGTCGAGCGCGCGCTCTAATGCGAGCAGCAGGACTTGCATTGCCCACCCGGAGAGCGCGAGGATCTTGGGGGATCGACGAGAGGAGACGGCCGTGGCCGGTGTGGAATCACGCGACTTCGATTCGCCTGACGAGACGAGGACGCCGGACAAGACGCAGGTCGACGTCGTGCGTATGGGTGGAACGACAGCCGCACGGATGACTCTCGAGCCCGGGTGGCGCTGGTCGGAATGCGTCAAGCCCGTCGCCGGCACCGAGAGCTGCCAGGCTCGCCATGTCGGCGTCGTCCAGTCCGGCCGGCTGGCCATCAAGCACGAGGACGGCACCGAGCTCGAGATCAGTGCCGGCGACGCGTACGTCATCGAGCCCGGCCACGAAGCGTGGGTGGTCGGGGATGAGCGGTTCGTCGGATTCGAGTTCGAGTCGCGAGCGGCGGAGGAATACGCCAAGAGCTAAGCCGTTGCCGAGGACGGCGCGCAGCTTGCGCGCGAAGGCCTCGGGTTGGCCGGCTGAATCACCGGCTCGCGGCGAGCGTCTAG
>JAXDHR010000064.1:0-42202 GCA_034664425.1 Solirubrobacteraceae bacterium | reverse complement strand
CCTGGAACGCGGTCCCCGGCGGCCGCGTGCTCGGCTCGCGCGCGTGGGACGTGGTGCTCGGGCTGATCGGCGTGCTGCTGCTCGCCGTGGTGCTCGGCGCGGGATGGATCGCCGGCGGAACGGCACTCGACAACCTCGCCCCCACCTTCATCCTGATCACCTTCTGGGTCGGGCTGGCGTTCGCCAGCGTGCTGTTCGGCGATGTCTTCGCGCTGGTCAGCCCGTGGCGCGCGCTCGGCCGCGCGACCGGCTGGGTCGTGCGCTCCGTCCTGCGTCGCCCCGTACGCCACGCCGCCTATCCGGAGCGGCTGGGGCGCTATCCGGCGGTGGTCGTGCTGCTCGCCTTCGCCTGGATCGAGCTCGTCTCGGGCTGGGCCGACGCGCCGGCGACGCTGGCCAGCGCCGCGGCAGGCTACACGCTGATCACGCTGGCCGGCCAGGCCGTCTTCGGCGTGGAGGCCTGGACCCGTCGCGCCGAGGGCTTCGCCGTCTACTACAACCTGCTCTCGCGGATCTCGATCTGGGAGCGGCGGGGCAGGATCCTCGGCGTGCGGCCGCCGCTCGGCGGCCTGCCGCGGATGGAGCGGCCGATCGGGACGGTCGCGTTCGTGCTGGCGATGATCGGGACAGTGACCTTCGACGGCCTGGGCCAGGGCCCGGCGTGGTCGAGCCTGCGCGGCGTGCTCGTCGACGGCTTCACCGCGATCGGGATCAGCGCAGAGGCCGCTCCGAAGTGGGCGTCGACGCTCGGCCTGCTCGCGTGCGTCGCGCTGATCGCCGGCTTCTACCGGCTCGGCATCTCCGGCGCGCGCAGCGTGGGCGGCAAGCTCGGCGAGGAGGAGTTGCGGCTCGCCTTCATCCACACGCTCGTGCCGATCGCCGCCGTCTACATCTTCGCCCACTACTTCTCGTTCCTGCTCTTCGAGGGCCAGGGCGTGATCTACCTGGCCTCGGACCCGTTCGGCCAGGGCTGGGACCTGTTCGGTACCGCCACGACGGGGATCGACTACTCGCTGATCAGCCAGACCGCGACGTGGTACGTGCAGGTCGCGTTCGTCTGCATCGGCCACGTCGCCGCGCTCACGCTCGCACACGACCGCGCGCTGGCGCTCTACGACGACGTCAAGCTCGCGGTGCGCTCGCAGTACTGGATGCTCGGCGTGATGGTCGGCTTCACCTCGCTGGCGCTCTGGCTACTGGCCCAGGCCTCGGCCTGACCGGCTGGGCTAGCCGCACGCGTCGGCGGGCGGCGGCGCCGCGGGATCCGGCCGCTGGCCCCACGCCTGCCATTCGCGCAGCACCGGACGCGCGGTCGCCAGGTCGGTGGAGACGAGTCCGACGCGGAACAGGTTGTCCTCCCGGAACGTGTACTGGAACGCGGCGCTGACGCGCGGGTCGCGCCACCACCGTACGAGCGCGTCATGCAGGCGATGGCAGCCCTCGAGCTCGCTGCTGATCCCGCGGGTCAACGCGAAGCGCGTGTCGACCGCCCCGACACCGGTCTCGGTGATCCAGATCGGCGGGACGCGCGGGCAGCCGCGCGCGTCCAGCGCGCGCGAGACCGCGTCGACCGGATCGGCGGCGCCGACGTAGGCGTGCTGGGCCCAGGCGGCGGCCGAGCAGACGAGGTCGCGCGGCAGGCCGGCGATGAACTCGCCGACGCTCGTGCGCTTCGCCGAGCCCTGCGTCGCACCCGCGGTCTCCCCGAGCACGAGCTGCTGGTCCCCCGGCGCCGCGGCGAGCGCCTCGCGCATCGCCTCGGCGATCGGCGTGTACGTCGCGGCGGCGACGCTCGGCGACGACGCGTCGCAGGCGGGGCGCTGCGGGGAGAGGAAGTAGGCGAGGTTCGGCTCGTTCCACGGCGACCAGTAGCGCAGCGTCGCACCCACCGAGCGCGCGGTGGCGAGCACGTCGGCGATCAGCGCCCGGTAGGCCGGCAGTGCCTCGGGCTTCAGGGGCGCGCTGACCGTGCCGGCGGAGCCATCCAGGCAGCCCTGCTGCGGTGCCGCCGCCCAGGCGGGGGCGCCGGTGATGACGACCAGGGCGTTCCAGCCTCCCTGCCGCTGGCGCGAGGCGAGCGCGCGCAGCTGGTCGCGGACCCCCAGCCACGGCGAGCACGGCGGCTTGTCGCGCATGCAGCCGGTCTGCGGCTGGTCGAGGTTCGGTGGCTGTGCCGGGTCGGGCTGCAGCGTGTTCCAGCTCAGCGCGAGCCGGTAGTAGCGCGGGTGCACCGCCGCCAGCTGGTCGCGCCAGCGCGCGAACGGCTGGGGCACGTCGCGTGCGCCGGGCGCGGAGACCAGCAGCGGGCTGAGCTCGGTGACGCCGACCGCCAGCCCCTGCGACGGCGCCGCCGTCGCAGTGCCCGTCGCCGTCGGGGTCGGAGTCGACGTCGGGTTCGGGGCGCCCGTCCGCGACCCGCCCCCGCAGCCGGCGAGCACGACCAGCCCGAGGAGGAGCGCCGCGGCGAGCCGCGGCGCCACCCGGATCAGACCGCCGAGACCTCCTCCTCGTCCGCGACGCGGAACGAGGAACCGCAGCCGCAGGCCGCGATGACGTTCGGGTTGTCGACCTTGAAGCCGGCGCCCTGCAGGGTGTCGACGTAGTCGACGACCGCGCCCTTGACGTAGGGCAGGCTCGGACCGTCGACGAGGATGCGCAGGCCGTGGTCGAGGAAGACCTGATCGCCGTCGCGCTCGGTGTCGAAGGCGAGCGCGTACTGGAAGCCCGAGCAGCCGCCGCCGCGGACGCCGACGCGCAGGCCCGAGGTCTCCAGGCCGCCGCCCTGGCCGGCCAGGAACTCCTGGACCTTCTCGGCGCCCTTTTCGGTGAAGGTGATCAACGTGCTAGCTCCAGTGCCGTTCGGAGTCCAATGCTTCAGGAAGGATAGCGCCCGCTACCCTCTGCCGGAATGCCCAGCAGTGAGGACCTCAAGGAGCGGATCGAGGCGTCGATCCCCGGCGCCCGCGCCGACGTGACGGACCTCACGGGCGGAGGCGACCACTTCAGGGCGTCCGTCGTCGCCGCCGAGTTCTCCGGCCTCTCGCGCATCGAGCAGCACCGCCGCGTGTACGGCGTGTTCGGCGCGGAGATCGGCGGCCCCATCCACGCCCTGTCCCTCGAAACCAGAGCGGAGTGAGCATGAGCGAGAACACGATCCGCGACGCGATCCAGGAGGCGATCGGCGAGCACGAGGTGATCCTCTTCATGAAGGGGACGCCGGAGCAGCCGATGTGCGGCTTCTCCGCTCGCACGGTGGCGGCGCTCGACGCCGTCGGCCACGAGTTCGCCGCCGTCGACATCCTTCCCGACCCGCGCATCCGGCAGGAGCTGTCGGCGCTGTCGAACTGGCCCACGATCCCGCAGCTGTTCGTGCGCGGTGAGCTCGTCGGCGGCTGCGACATCATCACGGAGATGTACGAGTCCGGCGAGTTGGCCGAGCTGCTCGGCGTCAAGCCGTCGGCGGATGCGCCGGCGCAGGCGCCGGCGGGCGTGCAGCCCGGCGCCGCGCCGCTGCAGATCGACAACAATCTCAACTAGCCGCGCGGCGGCGCGGCGATCGATCTAGGCCGCGGGCGCCGCGGTCTCGCGGCCGCGGCGTTCCGGGCGCCCGCGTAGTTGCAGGCGGCCGAAGTAGATGGCGAGCACCACCCCCAGGCTGAGCAGGCCGAGCCACAGCTGCGAGCGGACGTCCGCAACCGTCGCCATCGAGCCGATGACGACGAGGATCGCGACGATCGCGAAGCCGGTGAGCCACGGATACGCCCACATGCGCACCTTCAGCCGCTCGGGCGCCTCGCGCTCGAGCCGGCGGCGCAGTACGAGCTGGGAGACGGCGATCAGGAGGTAGATGAAGAGCGCGACGGCGCCCGACGTGTTGAGCAGGAACTTGAACACGCCGTTGGGCGAGACGGCGGAGGCGATCACCGAGAGGAAGCCGATGGTGGTCGCGGCGAGGATCGCTCGCGCGGGCACGCCGCGCCGGTTGAGCTGGACCATCCACTGGGGTGCGTCGCCGTGGCGGGCGAGCACGAAGGTCATGCGCGAGGCGACGTAGAGCCCGGAGTTCAGGCACGAGAGCACCGCGGTGAGCACCACCGCGTTCATGACGTCGGCCGCACCGGCGATGCCGACGCGGTCGAGCGCCGCGACGAACGGCGACTGGCCGAGCTTCGAGTCGTTCCAGGGCAGGATCGCGACGATCAGGAAGACCGACAGGACGTAGAAGACGAGGACGCGGGCGCGCCGCCGCGATCGTCGCGATCTCGGCGCCGACGAACGCGAAGATCACCACCCCACGCGACGATCGCCGCGACCTTGATCGATGCGAACCAGAACTCGAACTCGCCGTAGGACTTCACCGACACGAGGTTGGTCGCCGTCAGCAGCGCCATCAGGATCAGGCTCGAGAGCCAAACGGGCGCTCCTAGCATCGTCGCCCATGGCCGGACGCCTCGACGCCGTCGTCTTCGATCTCGATGCCACGCTGACCGACTTCGACGCCGTCGAAGCCGAGGTCTGGGCGCGCACCTTCGCGCGCCTGCGGGCGGCGCTGCCCGCGGTCGACGAGGCGTCGCTGCGCCGGCGCCACATCGCGCTGCGCGAGCGCTTCTACGACGAGATGCTCGCCGGGCGCACCGACCTGGCCGGCTACCGCCGCGCGCACCTGCGCGCCGCCGTCGAGCCGTGGGGCGCGCTCGCGGACGGCGTCGTCGACGCCTGCATCGCCGAGCGCGACGCGCACCGCGACGAGGCGCGGCTCGCCGCCGGCGCCGCCGAGGCCGTCGCCGATCTGCGCGCGCTGGGTCTGCGCGTCGGCGTCCTCACCAACGGCCCGGGCGCGATGCAGCGGCGCAAGCTCGAGGTGATCGGGCTGTACGACCGCCTCGACGCGATCTGCGCGTCCGGCGAGCTCGGCGTCGCCAAGCCCGACCCGCGCGCGTGCGCGATCGCCGCCGAGGCGCTCGGCAGCGCGCCCGGGCGGACGGCGATGATCGGCGACAACGTCGCCGCCGACATCTCTGGGGCGCTCGGCGCCGGCTACGGGCTCGCCATCCACGTCGGCGGCGAGCGCCCGGCCGAGCTGCCGCCCGGCGCCGAGCACGTCACGCGGCTCGCCGACGCGGTGGCGCTCGTGCGGCGCTAGGCGGGTTCGAGCCCCTCGAAGCGCGCGACGTCGCGCGCCTCGCAGTCGAGCGCCGCGCGCGCGGGCGCGGCGATCGGGCCGAACGGGTCGAGCTCGACGTCCAGGCGTCCGCCGGCCCGGCGCGCCGTCCAGGTGGCGACCGCGCGGCCGTCGACGGCGGCGACCGCGCGCAGGATTCCCGCGCCCGGGTGGACGCGCCGGGCGTGCGCCTCGGCGACCAGGAAGCTCCGATCGCGCCAGCCGAGCACGTAGGGATCGAAGGCGCCGAGCAGCCGCGGCGCGGGCGGCTGCGCCTCGCGGGCGGCGCGCGCGGCGAGCTCGACCAGCCCCTGGCCGTGATCGGTCAGCTCGGCCCCGATCGCCCGCAGGCCGGCGCGCGCGTCGCGCAGGCCGAGCCCGGACCAGCGGGCGAGGTCGTCGCCGGTCGCGGGACCGTGGCCCTCGAGGTAGCGGCGAGCGAGCTCCGCGAGCGCGCGCTCGCGGGCGTCCCCGTCGAGCGCCTGCGGGGGCTCGGCCAGCCGGTCGCGCCAGCGCGCGTAGCGCGCCGGCCCGCCCCCGCCGCCGTCGAGCACGACGACGCCGCGCAGGGCGGCGAGCCCGAGCAGATGCGCAGGCGCCTGGCCCGCCGTCGGGATCCCCGCGCCGGCGAGCCGCGCGACGAGCGCCTCGCGGCGCTGGGGTCCGTCGTCGGCGACGGTCCGCTCGATCAGCGCCAGGGCGCGTTCAGCTGCATCCGGGCCGACGCCGAGCCGGCCGAGCCGCCGCGCGTTGGCGGTGAAGCGCCCGGGAGCCGTGAGGCCGTGCAGCCACGGAAGGTCCTCGGCCCGCACGAGGTGGAGCGTCCCGCGCATCAGCCAGCTCACGACGAGGGAGCCACCGGCGAGCGCGGCGTCGACTTCGGCCGCGGTCACGCCGGCCGCGCGGGCCCGGATCGCGCGCCGCGCCGCGAACGCGTCCTGCGCCTGGATCGCGAGCACGGCGCCCGCCACGGCCGCGGGTGTGCGCGCGCCTCCGCGATCGAGCCACTGCGCCGCCCAGCGGCGCGCGCGCAGCTGCGCGCCGGTCATGTCCGGAGCTCCGCGATCCGTCGCTCGAGGAACGCGCGCTCGACCGGGTTGCCCGCCAGCTCGCGGGCGCGCGCGTACGCCGCCGCCGCCTCGGCGCGGCGCTCGAGCCGGCGCAGCAGGTCCGCGCGGGCCGCGTGCCAGAGGTGGTAGCCCGCCAGCGGCTCGGCGAGCGCGTCGACCAGCTCCAGCCCGGCCGTCGGACCGCGCGCCATCGCCACCGCGGCGGCCCGGTTGAGCGCGACGACCGGCGTCGGCGTGATGCCCTCGAGCAGCGCGTAGAGGCCGCAGATCCGCTCCCAGTCGGTCTGCTCCGCGATCGCGGCGCGGGCGTGCTCGGCCGCGATCAGCGCCTGCAGCGCATACGGTCCGGCCGTGTTCGACCCTGCGACGAGCGCGAGGCCCTCGCCGATCGCCGTGCGATCCCAGCGGGCGCGGTCCTGATCGGCGAGGAGCACGAGCTCGCCGCCGGCATCGACGCGCGTCTCCCGGCGGGCGTCGTGGAGCAGCATCAGGGCGAGCAGGCCGACGGCCTCGGGCTCGTCCGGCATCAGCGCGACGAGCAGCCGGCCGAGCCGGATCGCCTCCGCGCACAGCTCGCGCCGCACCAGCGCGTCTCCCGCCGTCGCCGCGTAGCCCTCGGTGAAGACCAGGTAGACGGTGGCGAGCACCGAGCGCAGGCGCGCGGGCAGATCGGGCTCACGCGGCAGCTCGTAGCGGATCCCCGCGCCGCGCAGCTTGCGCTTGGCGCGCACCAGCCGCTGCGCCATGGCCGGCTCGGAGAGCAGGAACGCGCGCGCGACCTCGCCGGTGGTCAGGCCGCCGAGCGCGCGCAGCGTGAGCGCGACGCGCGCCTCGGGCGCGAGCGCCGGGTGGCAGCAGGTGAACATCAGCCGCAGTCGCTCGTCGGCGATCGGGCTCGTCGGCGCCTCCTCCTCGTCGGCCACGTCCGCCGCGATCGCCGCGAGCCGCTCGACGTCCGCGGGCTGCGCTCGGTGGCGCGCTTCGCCGCGCAGGCGGTCGATCGCGCGGTTGCGCGCGCAGACGGTGATCCAGGCGGCCGGGTTGTCCGGTACCCCGGCGCGCGGCCAGCGCTCGAGCGCGACGAGGAAGGCGTCCTGGACGGCGTCCTCCGCGCGATCGAGATCGCCGAGCGCCCGCGCCAGCGCGGCGACCGCCTGCCCCGACTCGCGCCGGAACAGGCGATCGGCGATGACGGCCGCGTGGCTCACTCAGGCCTGTACGCCCTCCGACTGCGTGTGGGCCTCCTCGTTGCCCATCGCCTCGTAGTCCATGATCGGGCGCACCTCGACCGCGCCCGCACGGGCGTCGGGGATCTTCGCGGCCCAGCGCGCGGCCTCGTCGAGGTCGCTGCACTCGAGCAGGTAGTAACCGCCGAGCTGCTCGCGCGTCTCCGCGAACGGGCCGTCGGTGAACAGCGCCTCGCCGTCGCGGACGCGCACGGTGGTCGCGGTCGCCGTCGGCTGCAGCCCCTCGCCGCCGAGCAGCACGCCGGCCTCCTGCGCCTCCTGGCCGAACGCGCCGTAGTCGGCCATCAGGCGCGCGCTGTCCTCGGGGGTCATGGTCGCGTAGCGCGACTCGTCGGTGTAGATCGTCAGCAGGTACTTCACAGGAACCTCCGGTTCTCGTCGCGGCGCCGTCCGCCACGGTTCGACCATACGACGTCAGCGCACTCCCGGTTCGACCGATGTGGCGCGTTCGCGCTCATCGTCGAGCCAGCGCAGATGCTCGACGATCCGCTTGGAGTCGCAGATCGCATCGCGGCCGAGCTCGAGCACGGGGACGCGGTCCTGCCCGGTCAGCGCGTCGACCGCCTCGCGATCGGCCTTGCGCCACGGCACCCGGCGCTCCTCGACCTCGATCCCCCGCGCGCGCAGCTCGCGGGCAACGCGGCCGCACGGGCACAGCCAGTTCGTCGGCGTGCGGCAGCGGTGCAGGACGGCGGTCATCCGCGCAGGCGCTCCCCCACGTCGCTCGCCGAGCGCACGGCGATCCCGGCCAGCCGCCAGCCGACCGCCTGGCGCGAGCCGGCCCGGCGCAGCCGCTCGCCCTCGCGCTCGCGATACCACTGGACGGTCGCCTCGACGGTGTCCTCGTGCGCGCGCGTCGTCCAGCCCAGCTCACGCCGCGCGCGGTTGGAGCGGTACGTCCACCAGTGGGCGGCGGCGCGCACCTCCGCGGGGGTGAAGGGCACCGGTCCGGGCAGCCGCGCGGCGGCCTCGGCGAGCGCGATCGCGACGGGGACGGGCACACGCACGGCCGGCGGCTCGACGCCCGACAGGCGCGCCAGCTCGGCGAAGAAGCGCTGCCAGGTGTAGTTGCGGTTGCCAAGGATGTAGCGCTCGCCCGTCGCGCCGCGCTGCTCGCACAGCAGCAGCCCGTCGACGACGTCCTCGACGTCGACGACGTTGATCGCGCCGTCGACGTAGGCCGGGATCCGCCTGAGCAGGAAGCGGCGCACGACGTCGGTCGAAGAGCGGCGCTCGTCGCCGCGGCCGAGCACGTGCGCCGGGCAGGCGATCACGATGTCGAGCCCGCGGGCGGCGACCCGCAGCGCCTCGTGCTCGCCCGCGAGCTTGGAGTCGGCGTACGGGATGCCGATCGGGCCCGACCGCAGCTGGCGCTCGTCGGCGGCGCCGTGGGCGGGCGCGGGGCCGATCGCGGCCACCGACGAGACGTGGACGGCACGCTGGATCCCCTCGGCGAGCGCCGCCTCGAGCACCGTGCGGGCGCCGAGCGCGTTGACGCGGAAGGCGTCCTCGGGTCCGAGGCGCAGGTTCGTGGTGCCGGCGACGTGGAACAGCCGCTCCGCGCCTCTGAGCGCGCGCCGCATCTGCGCACGATCGGTGATGTCGGCGGTGACCCAGCGCACGGGCAGCGCGCCGATGATCGCCCGCGGCGAGGAGCCGCGCGCGGCGACCGTCACGTCGTCGCCCCGGGCGACGAGCCGGTGGACGAGCTGCGATCCGATGAAGCCGGTCCCGCCGGTCACGACCACCCTGGCCATCCGCCGAGACGCTACCGGTGGATAGGCTCCGGCGCCATGCCCGGAGTCGCCGTGGTCACGGATTCCACTCATTACCTGCCCCGGGAGGTCGTGCGGCGCCATGGTCTCCACGAGGTCTCGCTGTACCTGAACTGGCAGGGGGAGACCCGGCGCGAGGCCGACATCACCGACTACGACGCCTTCTACGGCGAGCTGCGCGCGGCATCGGAGCTGCCGAGCACCTCGCAGCCGTCGGTCGGGGACTTCCTGGCCTGCTACGAGCCCCTGCTCGAGGCGGGGCAGGACGTCGTCTCGATCCACATCTCCGGCGGGATCTCCGGAACCGTGCAGGCCGCCGAGCAGGCTCGCGAGGCGCTCGTCGAGCGCGGTATCGCGCCCGAGCGGATCGCGGTCGTCGACTCGCGCACGGGCTGCGCCGGCATCGGCTTCATGGCGATCGCCGCAGCCAACGCGGCGCGCGCCGGCGCGACGGCCGAGGAGGCGGTCGAGGCCGCGCGGCGGATCCGGGAGGTGACCAAGCTCTGGTTCGCCGTCGACACGCTCGAGTACCTGCGCCGCGGCGGGCGCATCGGCGCGGCGGGCGCGTGGCTCGGCTCCGCGCTGCGGATCAAGCCGATCCTCACCATCAACGACACGATCGAGCCGGTCGAGCGCGTCCGCACCTCCGCGCGCTCGTTCGAGCGCATGGTCGAGTACCTCGAGGAGCGCCGTCGGTCCGGCGCCGACGTGTTCTTCGTGCAGCACATCCAGGCGCCCGACGTCGCCGCGCGGCTGGCCGCTCGCGGCCGCGAGATCTACGGCCGCGAGCCGGAGTTCATCTCGGAGGTCGGCCCGGTGATCGGCGCGCACGTCGGGCCCGGCCTGCTCGGCGTCACGGGCCTCCCGGGGCGCCTGCTCGGCCCGGTCTGAGGCGATGGCCGGCCGCAACGTCGAGATGTCGCGGCGGATCGAGGCGGCGCCCGTCCGCTACCCGTTCACCTTCGTCCTGCTCGGCGACAGCGGCGCCTGGCCGGATCCGACCGCCGACGCCATCCATGGCCAGCTGCTGCGCCAGGCCGCGCGACTCGATCCCGTGCCCGTGTTCGTCGCCAACCTCGGCGACTTCGCCGGGCCGGGCACCCGCGAGCGCCACGAGGACTACCTGCGGCTGGTCGCGGACTCGCCGCTGCCCGGCGTCTGCGCGATCGGCAACCACGACCTCGACGACCCGGGCGGCGCGGCGGCATGGGAGGACGTCCACGGTCCGCGCAACTTCACGTTCGCCCATGGCCACACCCGCTTCGTCGTGCTCGACGCCGCACCGGGTCGGCTCGGTGAGATCGACATCGACGGGCCCGACGGCGTGCACGGCCCCGACGCGGCGGCGCTCGCCTTCATGCAGGAGTCGCTGGCGACGGCGCCCGAGCCGCATCGGGTGGTGCTGATGCACGCGCCGCCGCGGTTCGGCGAGCGCTACGCGCCGCATGCCGAGTGGGGCTTCGACGTCGGCGAGGACCGGTTCCTCGAGCTCGTCCGCCGCCACGGTGTCGGTCTCGTCTGCTGCGCGCACGCGCTCTTCTTCGATCACCACGTCCGCGACGGCACGCACTTCGTCGTCTCGGGCGGGGGCGGGACCGGCCTGTGCTCGCACGTCCGCGGCATCTGCGCGGCCGGCGAGGGACGCCCGGAGGACCGCGGAGCCCTCTTCCATGCGGTCGCGATCACGCTCACGGCCACGGGCGCGATCTCCGGCCGCGTGCTGCAGGCGTTCGATCGCGTCGACGGGCACGCGCGGATCGTCTTCGGCGCCGCCGCGGCCTGAGCCGGCCGGGTCCACGCAGGGGGGCAGGCTTCCACGCGCGCGCGGCGAATGCGCCCAGCGTGAGCGTGCCCTCCATCGCCCCGCCGTCGGGCGCCCATCCGACCACGCGCGTCGTCCTGCGGGCGGTGCTGGTGATCGTGTGCGTGGCGATCCTCCTCTACCTGATCGTCCTGCTGCGACGGCCGCTGACGTGGATCTTCATCGCCGGCTTCCTCGCGATCGCGCTCGCCGGGCCCGTCAACTTCCTGCACCGCCGCATGAGGCGCGGAATCGCGGTGGCGATCGTCTACGTCGCGCTGATCGTGACGCCGTTCGTGTTCCTCGGCGTGCTGCTGCCGCCGATCATCACGCAGGCGAACAACCTCGTGAACAACCTGCCCACGTACGCCACCGACCTGAGCAACTTCGTCGCGCGCAACCACACGCTGCACCGGCTGCAGCAGGACTACGACCTGACGGGCAAGCTCCAGAAGGAGGCGGCGAAGCTCCCGTCGCGCATCGGGGATGCCGCCGGCGTGCTGAGCAACATCGGCCTGGGCATCGTCAACTCGGTCTTCACCACCGTGACGATCATCGTGCTCTCGATCTTCTTGATGGGCGCCGGGCCACGCTGGCTGGAGCGCTGGGCGCAGCGCTACGAGCCCGAGCAGGCGGACTGGTGGCGGCGGCTGTTCCAGCGCATCGGCAACGCGGTCGGCAACTACGTCGCCGGCGCGCTCGCGCAGGCCACGGTCGCGGGCGTGACCAGCTGGCTGGTGCTGTTGATCCTCGGCGTCCCGTACGCGCTGCCGCTCGCGGTGATCGTCTTCGTTCTCGACCTCGTGCCGCTCGTCGGCGCGACGCTCGGCGCGGTCATCGTCGGCATCGTCACGCTGTTCTCGCACTTCCCGATCGACACGATCGTGTGGACGATCTGGGCCATCGTCTACCAGCAGATCGAGAACACCGTCATCCAGCCGCGCATCCAGGCGCGCGCGGTCCAGCTCGAGCCGCTGATCGTGCTGATCGCCGTGCTCTTCGGCTCGACGTTGTTCGGCGTGCTCGGCGCGCTGCTCGCGATCCCGGTCGCCGCGGCGATCCAGATCACGATCCGGGAGTACATGCAGCAGCGCACGCCGCCCGGCGTCGTCCTGCCGATCGGGGTCGAGCCGCCGAAGCCCGACCCCCCGCCGGAACCGGCGTAGCGGTCTAGCGATCCCAGGGGTCGCGCCGGCGGCGGCGACCCGTGAGCAGCCCGGTGACGCCCGCGATGCCGCCGCCGAGCACGAAGCCGGCAACGGCGACGCCGATCAGGATCTCCTTCTTGTGGGACTCGAACTGCCGGCGCCAGTCGGTCGCGAGCGCGACCTCGGTGCGGACCTTCTCGACGGCGAGGCCGAGCTCGGCGCGGTTGGCCTCGATCGAGCGCCGGATCTCCTCCGGCGTGCGCGTGCCGGGCATCAACGGCGCCCGTCCGTCGGGGCGGCGACCGTACCGGACGCGCCGATCGGGGTCGCGGGCCGCGACGAGGACACGGTCTCCTTGATCAGCCTGCCCTCCTCGATCGCCATGGTCGGCGCGGGCGGCGTGGCCTTCTTGAGCGACCGGAACGCGATGAGCCCCGCGATGGCGCCGAGCAGGAAGAGCACGACGGCGACGATCAGGAAGCCGAGCCAGAAGCTCGTCTGCGTGCCGGTCGCCTGCCAGATGCCCCAGGCCGCGGCGTGCAGCAGGTAGATCAGGCCGAACACGGCGAAGATGCCGGCGACGAGGCCGACGACCGCGCCCTTGATCAGCTTGGTGACCTTCTCGGTCATCTCGGCCTTGGCGAGCTCGATCTCCTCGCGGACGAGCAGCGAGGCCCGCTCGGAGACCTCCTGGATCGCGTGGGCCAACTCGGATGTCTGGTTGTCTGGCATGACTAGTCGAAGAGCCGCTTGAGGATCCGGGCGACGACGAACGTGCCGACGAACGCGCCGCCAAGCAGCACCTCCGGGCGCTCGGCCAGGTCGGGCTGGGCGCCGGGCGTCTCGCTCGGCGTCGCAGTGACGCGGCCCGCGGTGGAGTCGCGGCCGGCGGATGCGGCGACCTTCGGGTCGGTGCCCGCGCCGACTCCGGGGCCGGCGACGCTCGCACCCGACACCGCTGCGCTGGTCGGCGCGGAGCGCTGGGTCGCCTCGTCGCGGGCGCCGGCGGCCCGCTCGGCCTGCTCGCGGGCCCGCTGCGCCTCCGCCTCGGCGTGCTCGGCGCGCTCCCGCTCCTCGCGCTCCTTGCGCGCGAGCTTCTCCTCCTCGTGCTGCGCGTCCCCGACGGCGTCGTGGGCCTTGGTGACCTGCTCCTCCGTGCGCCGCGCGTCGGTCTCGGCCAGCTCGGCGCGGAGCTCGGCCGCGCGCGCTTCCGCGCGGGTACGCTCGGCCTGATCGGCCGCCTCGCGCGCGGCGGCCGCGCGAGCGGCGTCCTCGGCGTTGGCGCCGGCGGTCGCCTCGCCCGAGACGGTGGTGGCGTCGGCGTCGCGGGCGCTGACGGCCCCGACCTCGTCGGGCTCGTTCTGTCGGTCGTCCTGGCTCACTCGGGGGGATCTTCCCCGAACGCGCGATGCCAAATCAGGGCGGCCAGCTTGGTCGTCGCGATCGACGCGGCGGCGCCGAGCGCCGCCAGCAGGCCCGACCACATGAGCCGCTTGACCATCTCGTTGTCGGTCATGGCCCGCGAGTCTACGGATCAGCGCTGCTCGAGGCCGCCGCAGATCGTCTCGACCACGTAATCCTTCGCGCGGTCGTAGCCGTCGGCGTCCTCGTCGACGACACCGAAGATCCAGCCCGTCAGCACCTGCTCGATCGCGCCGTAGAAGGCCATCGCCGCGAACGTGGGCGAGATGCCGCGACGGAACTCGCCCGACGCCTGCGCCTTCTCGACGATGCCCTCGATCAGGCGGTAGGCGCGGTTGATGTCGCCGATGTGCGCCGCGCCGAAGGAGTTCGCCGCGCGCGTGACCTCGACGATGATCACCTTCATCAGGTCGGGGTCGTGGCGGTAGGAGTCGACGATGAACGACGCGATCGCCGCCAGCTTCCCGCGGGCCGCGATGTCGCGGCGGTCGATCTCGAGGATCGCCTCGATCATGATGCCCCAGCGCTCGAGGAACAGCGTGTCGAGCACCTCGTCCTTGGACTGGAAGTAGTGGTAGACGAGCCCGTAGGCGACGCCGGCCTCGTCGGCGATGTCCGACACCCGGCACGTGTGGAAGCCCTGGCGCGCGAAGACGCGCACGGCGGCGTCGAGGATCAGGCGCCGCTTGTCGACGGCAGGCCGCGTGCTCGCCATCAGTGCAGCACCTCCTGCGGCCAGACGTACGCCTGCGGACGCCGGTTGGCCAGCGACGGCAGCGTGCCGCGGATCTCGGCCTGGCGCTCGAGGTCGAGCTCGGCGAGCGCGAACGTCTCGCTGTCGGCCGCCTGCGCGAGCACGACGCCCCACGGGTCGACGATCATCGAGCGCCCGCCGGAGCGGATCCCGGGGGCGTGCTCGCCGATCTGGTTGGCGGCGACGACGAAGCACTGGTCCTCGATCGCCCGGGCACGCAGCAGCACCTCCCAGTGCTCGCGCGTGGTGGCGAGCGTGAATGCGGCGGGCACGGTCAGCACCCTGGCCCCGCGCACGGCGAGGATCCTGTAGAGCTCGGGGAAGCGCAGGTCGTAGCAGACCGTCAGCCCGAGCTCGACGCCGCCGGCGGTCGCCGAGACGACGATCTCATCTCCCGGCGCCTCGTGCTCGGACTCGCGGTAGCTGCGGCCGCCCACCTCGACGTCGAACATGTGCATCTTGCGGTACGCCGCGGCGACCTCGCCGTCGGGGCCGACGTGCACGGACGTGTTCGCGCCGCGCTCGCGGTCGCCGACGCGCTCGGCGAACGAGCCCGCGACGAGGTCGATGCCGAGCTCGCGGGCGATCGCCCGCGCCCAGGCGAGCAGCGGGCCGTCGAACGGCTCGGCGCCCGCCGCGGTCTGCTCGGGCGTGCCCAGGCACGGCCACTTCTCGGGCAGCACGACGAGCTGTGCGCCCGCCGCGGCGGCGGCGCGCGTGAGCCGGTCCGCACTGGCGAGGTTGCGGTCACGGTCGGCGGTCGAGTTCAGCTGGACGGCAGCGGCGAGCACGGTGCGAGCTCCTTCCTCGGGGTTGACTGACGAGTCAACCCTGGCTTGGCAGCATATCGTTGCGGCGTGCCGACTCCTCGAGGACCATGGCGCGGCCCGGGCCCCGGCCGTCCGGAGCTGCCGCTGCCGCCCGCGCGCATGCCGCTCGTCCGCGGCGGGCGCCCGCGCAAGCGCTGGACATGGGTCGGCGCCTTCGGCGAGGAGCTGATGCTGTGCGCCGCGCGGGCGCAGGTCGGCGTACTTCCCGTCGCCTGGTGGGCGGTCTGGGACCGGACCAGCGGCATGCTCCTCGAGCGCAGCGCGCGCGGCGGCGGCGGCGTGACGGTCGCGCCGGACCGCGTGCGCGTGCGCGGCCGCCGCGTGCGTTTCGAGCTCTCGCTCGACGACGGCGAGCCCGTCGAGGTCGTCTCGCCGCACGGTGCCCAGTACGCCTGGACGCGCAAGCGCGGCGGCGTCGCGGCGCGCGGCTGGCTCGAGCACGCGGACCGGCGCCGGCCGCTCGCGCTGCGTGCGATCGTCGACGAGTCCGCCGGCTACCACGCGCGTCGCACCGCCTGGCGCTGGTCGGCGGGTGTCGGCACCACCGCATCGGGCGCGGCCGTCGCATGGAACGTGACCGAGGGACTGCACGACCTGCCGCAGGCGTCGGAGCGGACGGTCTGGGTCGACGGACGCGCGCACCCGATCGAGGCTCCGCTCGCCTTCGCTCCGCGGCTCGGCGGCGTCGGCGAGCTGCGCTTCACGCGCGAGGCGGTGCGCGCGCGCCGCGAGGATTTGTGGCTGATCGCCTCGGACTACGAGCAGCCGTTCGGCACCTTCGCGGGGACGCTCCCGGTCGCCGGCGCGCTCGCCTCCGGCTTCGGGGTGATGGAGCGCCACGAGGCACGCTGGTAGCCGGTGGACGACGCCGTCGCCCTCGTCGCGCTCGCGGCCGCCCTCGTTGCTGCGGTGGCGCGCGACCGCCGCGCGCCCGAGGGGCTCGTCGCGCTCGGCGGCGCGGGGGTGGTGCTCGCGGCGGGAGTGCTCGGACCCACGGCGGCCTGGGACGAGGCGAAGGCGCTCGGCCCGACGCTGGCGCTGCTCGCGGCGCTGCTGGTCCTCGGCGACGGCTGCGAGCGGGCGGGGCTCTTCGACGCGCTCGCCCTCCGGATCGCCGCCGCCGCGCGCGGCTCGGGCCGGCGGCTGCTCACGCTGGTCGTCGTCGCCGCCGCCCTGGTCACCGCGGTGCTCGGGCTCGACGCAACCGTCGTGCTGCTCACCCCGGCGGTGCTCGTCGCGGCGGGCCGCGCACGGCTGCCCGCGCGCCCGTCCGCCTACGCGTGCACGCACCTGGCCAACTCGGCGTCGCTGTTGCTGCCGGTCTCGAACCTCACGAACCTGCTCGCGTTCCGCGCCGCACACGTCTCCTTCGTGCGCTTCGCCGGACTGATGGCGCTGCCCTGGCTCGTCGCGATCGCGATCGAGCGGCTCGCCCTCGGGCGCTTCTTCCGCGCCGAGGCGACGGCCGTGGCAGCGCCCGCCGACGCCGGCGGCGCGCCGCCGCTGCCCCGCCCGCCGCTCGTCGTACTCGCCGCGACGCTGGCCGGCTTCGCGCTCTCGGGCCCGCTGGGGATCGACCCCGCGTGGCCCGCTGCGGCCGGCGCCCTCGCGCTGGCGCTGTGCGCCCCCCGCGCACGCTTCGCGCAGGTCGCGGGCGCACTCGACGTGCCGCTGCTCGCCTTCGTGCTCGGACTCGGCGTGATCGTCCGCGGCGTCACCGCGCACGGGATCGGCGACGCGCTCGGCGGGCTGGTCCCGGACGGCGACGCACTCGGCGCCCTGCTCGCCGCCGCGGGAATCGCCGCCGTGCTCGCCAACGTGCTCAACAACCTGCCGGCGCTGCTCGTGCTGCTGCCGGCGGCGGCGAGCGCGGGACCGTCCGTGGTCCTCGCGGTCCTGATCGGCGTCAACGCCGGACCGAACCTGACCTACACCGGCTCGCTGGCGACGCTGCTCTGGCGGCGCGTGCTGCACGAGCGCGACGCCGCGCCCGACCTCGGAGCCTTCACGCGGCTCGGACTGCTCACCGTGCCCCCGATCCTCGTGAGCGCTACCGTCGCGCTGTGGCTGGCGGTGGGAATGCTGTGAAGGTCCTCGTCTGGGTCACCGAGACCGGCTGGGAGGCGGCCGTCGACGCCGCGGCGCTGCTCGACGCCGCCGCGACGACCCTGCTGTGCGTGGCGGGTGCGGCGAGCGAGGCACCGGACGGCGCGCTCAGCGGTCTGCTCGGCCGCCGGCGCGCGCCCGCCGAGGCGCGCCTCGCCACACTCGACGCCGAGGCCGCCGAGCAGCTGCTCGATGCCGCCGCCCGCCGCCTCGGGCGCCCGGCGCGGCGCGCGGTCGCGAGCGGCCGTGCCGAGCACGCGGTCGTCGAGGCCGCGCGCGAGGTCGACGTACTCGTGCTGGCGCGCGCGACGCTCGACCCGGGCCCCCGCTCGCTCGGACGCGCCGCCCGCTTCGTCGTCGACCACGCGCGCAGCCGCGTCCTGCTCGTCTGGCCCGGTCCGGCACCCGCCGACCGCCCGCCACCGCCACCACCGCGCTAGACCCGCGCGCGCGTCACCGCGGCGCGACGAGCAGCGACTGGGCGCCGTGCGCGACGGCGCCATCGCGGTCGGAGAGCGTCGAGCGCGCGAGCCCGGCGCCGCCGTCGGCGATCACCGTCGCGGCGTCGAGGCAGATCCACTCGCCACGCGCCTCGCGGCGCAGGTGCACGGTCAGCTCCGGGTTGATGAACAGCCAGCGATCCAGCGCCAGCACGCCGGAGATGCCGTTGCCCGAGTCGGCGACCGCCAGCACCCGCTGCAGCCCGCTGGGCGCCTCGCCGGCGACCACGGGGACCCGCAGGCGCGTCCACGCGATCGCGGGTCCGGGCTGCGCCCAGTCGCCGGCCGCGAAGCGCATCTCGACCGCGCGGCCGTAGCCGAACCCGTCGAGCCCCGGCGGCACCGGCGCCGCTTCGTCCGGGATCGGCCGTGGGGCCGGATCGGGACCCGTGGCCGGCGCGCCCGCCGCCAGCACTCGCCATGCCCGCACGCTCATGGCGGCGCGGCCGCCGGCGCGCAACTCCGCCTCGAGCAGCTCGACCGACCGGCCTGGACGCGCGACGCGCGCCTGCACCTCGACCTCGCCCACGGGCACCGGGCCGAGGATCTCGAACGTGCAGCGCGCGAGCACCATCTCCGGACGCGGCGAGCAGCGCTCGAGCGCGCGGCCGAGCAGCGCCGCCGGCGGGCCGCCGTGCTGGTGCGCGTCGCTCCACGGCCCCGCCGTGCTCTCCGTGGCGAGGAAGCGGCCCTCGCCCCGCGGCTCGAAGAACGGCCTCACCGCGGCCGGTCCCGCTGGCGCTCGAGCTCTGCGAGCAGGAGCTTCGAGTGCATCGCACCGATCAGCTCGCGCAGCGGCTCCGAGCCCGAGCGGATGAGCTCGACCGCGTGCTCGGGCGCGACCTCGCCGGCGAGCCGCCCGAGCAGCGTGCCGACCTCCTCCTGGACGAGCGGCAGCAGCGCGTCGCGGTAGCGCAAGGTGTCGTAGACCGTGAAGCCGATCGCCTCGTCGTAGCCGCCGGCGCGGAAGCGCACGATCGCTTCGACGATCTTGAGGTCGTCGGCGTCGTAGCCCTCCTCGGTCGGGGTCAGCACGCCGATCTCGGCGAGCCGGTCGAGCACGTTGGCCGGCAGCTCGTAGCGCTCCAGGAGCTCGGTGCGCGGCACGCGCGGTCGGTCGGCGACGGCGGTCGCGGCCTCGAGGATGCGGTCCTCGACCTCGACGAGCGCCTGCATCCGCGCCGGATCGGTGGCCAGCGTGTCGCGGATCACGCGCAACGGCATGAAGCGCTCCTCCTGCAGGCGCTTGATCAGCCGGATCCGCTCGACGAACTCGGCGGGGTACCAGGCCATGTTGCGGCTCGTGCGCACGACACCCTCCTCGGCGCCGAGCAGCCCCTCGCGCAGGTAGTGCTTGATCGTGCCGGCCGACACGCCGGAGGCGTCGGCGAGTTCGGACATCTTCAGTCCCGGCCGTGCGCCCGTGCCGCCGGGCGGAGTCCGCTGGGTGCTCATGCCCGGAATGTCCCCCGCACCCCGTCCGCGGCGCCTGCGACCGCCCCCGCGCCGAGCAGCGCCTCGATCTCATCGGCGGCGTAGCCGGCCTCGGCGAGGACGGCGGCGGTGTGCTCGCCGAGCGCCGGGCCCGGCCGCTGCCCCGGGTCGCCCGGCGTGCGCGAGAGCTTCACCGGCACGCCGAGCAGCCGCACCGGGTCGGCGACGCCGGGCTGCGCCAGCCCGACGACCATCTCGCGGGCCCGCACCAGCTCGGAGTCGAGCGCCTCGTCGAGTCCGAGCACCGGCTCCAGGCAGCAGTCGTGCTCGTCGTTGAACGCGGCCCACTCGCCCCGCGTGCGCGCGGCGAAGATCGCCTCGACCTCGGCGTGGACGGGCGAGCCGACCGGCTCGAACTGGCGCTCGGCCAGCTCGGGGCGCCCGACGCCGGCGCACCAGGCGGCGAAGAACTTCGGCTCGAGCGCGCCGAGCGCGACCCAGCCGTCGGCGCAGCGGTACGGCCGGTAGCAGAGCAGCCCGCCGGCGAGCTCGAGCCCGCCACGGACCGGGGCGGTGCCCTCGGCGAAGTAGCGCGCCGCGACCATCGCCAGCCACGACAGCGCGCCGTCGGTCATCGAGACGTCGACGAACTGGCCCTCGCCCGAGCGATCGCGCTCGCGCAGTGCGGCGAGGATCCCGAACGCGGCCATCAGCGCCCCGCCGCCGAGGTCGGCGATCTGCCCGGCGGCCTGGACCGGCGGCTCCTCCGGGCCGGCGCCGGACAGTCCGAGCAGCCCGCCGAGCGCCAGGTAGTCCATGTCGTGACCGGCCCGGTCGCGGTACGGCCCGTCCTGCCCGTAGCCCGAGATCGCGCAGTACACGAGCCGCGGGTTGACCCCGCGCAGGCGCTCCCAGCCGACGCCGAGGCGGTCGAGCACGCCAGGGCGGAACGACTCGACGAGCACGTCGGCGTCGCGCGCGAGCCGCAGGAGCACCGCGCGGCCGTCGTCGGTCTTGAGGTCGATCCGGACGGAGCGCTTGCCGCGGTTGAGGGCGAGGAACAGCGCGCCGCCGGCCGACGGGTCGGCGCCCTCGTAGTGCGGCGGCGCCCAGCGCACGTAGTCGCCCATCGCCGTGTCCTCGACCTTGACGACGTCGGCACCGAAGTCAGCGAGCAGCAGCGTGCAGAACCCACCGGGCAGCAGCCGCGTGAGGTCCAGCACCTTCAGGCCGCCGAGCGCGGTCATGCCGCCGCGCGGCCGCGCAGGCCGAGCATCCCCCGCGCCTCGTCGATCGTGGCGAGGCGGCGACCCGCGTCGGCGGTCAGGGCCGCCGCCTTCGCGACGAGCTCGCCGTTGGAGCGCGCCATCTCGCCGCCGGGCAGGTAGAAGTTGTCCTCGAGCCCGACGCGCACGTTGCCGCCGAGCGCCAGCGCGGCGCAGACCAGCGACCACTGGCGCCGCGAGACGCCGATCACGCCCCACTGGTGCGCGACGGCCGGGACCTGCTCGGCCATGTGCGCGAGGTTGCGGGCGGTCGGGCGGATGCCCCCGGTCACGCCCATGACGCACGACACCTGCAGCGGCGGCGCCAGGACGCCCATGTCGAGCAGCGGATCGAGGTTCGCGAGATGCCCGGAGTCGAAGCACTCGTGCTCGGGCCGGATCCCGGCCTCGTTCATCGCCTCCAGCAGCGCGAGGATCGTCGCGAACGAGTTCTCGAACACGGTCTCGAACACGAAGCCCCTGCGCCGCGACGAGTACTTCGCGTAGTTCATCGAGCCCATGTTCAGCGCGCCGACCTCTGGTCGCAGCTCGCGCAGGTAGGCGATCCGCTGCTCGACGGGCACGCCGATCGTCCCGGTCGAGTAGTTGACGATCACGTCGCCGACCTCACCGAGGATCGCCTCGGTGATCGCGCGGAAGTCCTCGGTGTCCGAGCTCGGCGTTCCGTCGGGCCGGCGAGCGTGGATGTGGATCATCACCGCGCCCTCGTCGACGATCCGGCGCGCCTCGGCCGCGTACTCCTCGGGCGTGTAGGGGATCGCCGGGCACTGGTCGCGGCCGGCGATCGCGCCCGAGATGGCGCAGGTGAGGATCACGGGGTCGTCGAGGGCCATGGCCTTTCCCGGAAGTAGGACGTTTCACTCCCGACTCTAGCCCCAAGCGTCGGACCCCCGACGTCCGACTGCGGTCGAGGCAACCAGCACGGCGCGCCCGGGTATGTGTCGGCAGTCAGTCAGACCCCAGAGTGGAAAGGACCACACCATGGTCGGAGAGATCATCGCCGCGATCGTCATCGGCATCATCGCCGGGTACCTCGGCCGCCTGCTGCTTCCAGGCCGCGACCCGATGGGCTTCGTGCAGACCGTGATCTTCGGCATCGCCGGCGCCCTCATCGGATGGGCGATCTTCACGTACCTGCTCGGCATCGGCGATCAGAACAAGTTCGACCTCGGCGGCATCGTCGGCGCGATCGTCGGCACGATGCTCCTGCTGCTCGTGTGGCGCGCCGTGGGCGGCCGCAACACGGCGCGGAGGGCCTAGACGGGTACGACGCCGTGCTTGCGCCACGGCCGCTCGACGCGCTTTGAGGCCGCCATCTCGAGTGCGCGGATGACCGTCGGGCGGGTCTCGCGGGGGTCGATGACGTCGTCGATCATGTCGTTCTGAGCGGCGCGGTAGACGTCGATCAGGCCCTGGTAGGCGGCGATCAGCTCCGCGCGCTTGGCCGCCGGGTCCTCGGCCTCCTCGACCATCCGCCGGAAGACGATCTCGACCGCCCCCTCGGCGCCCATCACGGAGATCTCGGCGCTCGGCCACGCGACGATCAGGTCGGGCTCGTACGCGCGGCCGTTCATCACGTAGTAGCCGGCGCCGTAGGCCTTGCGCACCACGACGGTGATCTTCGGCACGGTCGCGGCGGCGACCGCGTGGAGCATCTTCGCGCCGTGGCGGATGATCCCGGCGGCCTCGACCTTGGTGCCGACCATGAAGCCGGGGACGTCGACGAGGAACAGCAGCGGGATCCCAAAGGCGTCGCAGAGGTTGACGAAGCGCGCGGCCTTGTCGGCGGAGTCGTTGTCGAGGATGCCGCCGAGCTGGCGCGGCTGGTTGGCGACGATGCCGACCGGCCGCCCGCCCATGCGCGCGAGGCAGGTGATGATCGTCCTCGCCCATTGGGGCTTGAGGTCGAGCCACTCGCCGTCGTCGACGATCCGCTCGATCACCTCGTACATGTCGTAGGGCTTGCGGTTGGACTCCGGCAGCACGTCGAGCAGCGCCTCGTCCATGCGCTCGACCGGATCGGCCGTCTCGCGCACCGGCGGCGCCTGCTCGCAGTGCGACGGGAAGTACGAGAGGTACTGCTTGATGCGGGCGATGCACTGCTCGTCGTCGGCGGCCTCGAGATCGCCGACGCCGGACCTGCGGCAGTGGACCCGCGAGCCGCCGAGCTCCTCCTGGGTGACGTCCTCGCCGATGGCGGCCCGCACCAGGTGCGGCCCCGCGAGCGCCATCGAGCCGCGCCCCTTGACCATCGGCACGAAGTCGGCCAGGCCGGGGATGTACGCGGTCCCCGCGGCGCACGGGCCCATCAGCGCCGCGACCTGCGGGATCACGCCGCTCATCACGACCTCCTCGCGGAACAGGTGGCCCGAGCCCGCGAACAGCGAGCCGACGGCCTCCTGGATGCGCGCGCCGGCGGAGTCGAGCAGCCACACGAACGGGATCCGCTTGGTCAGCGCGAGCTCGCGCAGGCGCGTGACCTTCAGCTCGCCGGTCGTGCCCATCGAGCCTGCCATGACGGTGAAGTCGTAGGCCGCGACGGCGGCGAGGCGCCCGTCGACCTTGCCGTAGCCGGTGATCACGCCGTCGGCGGGCGCCTGCTTGTCCTCGAGCCCGCGGACGGAGTGGTGGATGCCGGCGTGCAGCCCGAGCTCGGTGAACGTCCCGTCGTCGATCAGCAGCGCGACCCGCTCGCGGGCGGTCAGCTTGCCGGCGGCGTGCTGGCGGGCGATCTTCTCCTCACCGCCGCCGCGCTTCGCGATCCGCCGGCGCTCCTCGAGGTCCTCGACCAGGGGGCGCAGCATCAGCGCAGGAGCTCCGCGATCGCCGGCGCCAGCGCGGGGTCCTCGAGCGCAGTGACCTCGACGCCGACGACGCGGTCGCCGAGTCCCGCCAGCAGCCCGCCGAGCCCTTCGAGGCTGATCCCTCCGGGGACGGGGAACTGGCTCCGGTGGACCGCCGGATCGAGCACGTCGCAGTCGAGGTGCACGTAGACCGGGCCGTGGTGCGGTACGCCCATGCGCACGCCCGCGCGGGCGACCACCTCGCGCTCGTCCTCGTCGAGGTCGCGCACGCCGACCATGTGCACGCGCGCCGGATCGACGCGCCCGTCGGTCCAGACTCCGCACGCCGCGGAGAGGCACATGCCGCCCAGGAAGCCGCTCGGCGTGGTGTCGGGCGTGTTGAAGTCACCGTGGGCGTCGAGCCAGAGGAAGCGCACGGACGGCTCGCGGGCGATGACCGCGGGGAACGTCCCGATGCAGATCGTGCAGTCCGAGGCGGTGATCACGGCGGGCTCGGCGGCGGCCCGCGCCGCAGCCTCCAGCACCGGACGCGAGGACTCGAGGTCGGCGTGCCAGTCGCGCGGGACGCCCGGCTCGGCCTCGCCGACGATCGTGCCGCCGAGCGCGCGGGCCAGCGCCTCCGCGCCCGCCCCCGCCCCGTCCGTGCGGTCGCTCGTGCGCGCCCGCAGGCAGATCACCGGCCGGTCCACCGCGGCTCCCGCTTCTCGAAGAACGCCGTCACGCCCTCCTGTATGTCGTCGCTGGCGAAGGCCAGCGCCAGCTGCGCGCGCAGGTAGTCGAGCGCGTCCTCGAAGGCCATGTCCTGCTGGCGGTACATCGCGTCCTTGCCCATGCGCATCAGCAGTGGCGACTTCGCCGCGAGCCGCCCCGCCCAATCGGCGACGGCCGCTTCGAACTCGTCCGCGGCGACGACCCGGTTGACGAGCCCGATCCGCTCGGCCTCGGCGGCGGAGACCTGCTCGCCCAGCAGCAGCAGCTCGTTGGTCTTCTTGCGCCCGAGGTTGCGGTAGATCAGGGCCATGATCATGAACGGGAAGACGCCGACGTTGATCTCGGGGGTCCCGAAGCGCGCGCCGTCGCGCGCGACGATCAGGTCGCACGCCAGCGCGAGGCCGAGCGCGCCGGCCAGCACGTGCCCGTTGGCGGCGCACAGCGACGGCTTGCCGAGCTCGCCGATCAGCCGGAAGAGCCGCGGGAAGCGATCGATCGAGCGGTGCTTGTGGGCGAGCGGAAGCTGCTCGGCGAAGCCCCCGAGGTTCCCGCCGCTCGAGAACGTCGTCTCGTGCGAGGACGTCAGCACGACGCAGCGCACCCTGTCGTCGTCGCGGGCGGCCGTGAACGCCTCGATCAGGTCGTCGAGGAGCGCGTCCGAGAGCGCGTTGCGCGTCTCGGGCTGGTCGAGCGTGATCGTGGCGACGCCGCCGGCGACCGCGTAGCGCACCGTCCCGTTGCCCATGCCGCGGACCCTATCGCGCGACGCCTTGCGATCGGAAGTAGGAAGTCCTACTGTCCACTTCATGGCCGCCACCGACGTCCGTAAGCCTGACCACGCTTCCAAGCGCCACTTCATCTTCACCGAGGAGCACGACGCGCTGCGCGAGTCGATCCGCAGCTTCGCCACCAAGGAGCTGGCGCCGCACGCCGACGAGTGGGAGCAGACGACGTTCCCGGACTGGGTCTTCCGGCGCATGGGCGAGCTCGGCTTCCTCGGGCTCTCCTATCCCGAGCAGTACGGCGGTCAGGGCGGCGACTACTTCGCCTCGCTCGTGCTCGCGGAGGAGATCGTGCACGCCCGCTGCGGCGGGCTGGCGATGGGGATCGCGGTGCACACGGACATGGCGACGCCGCCGATCCACGTCTTCGGGACCGAGGAGCAGAAGCAGCGCTACCTCGTACCTGCGATCAAGGGCGAGAAGATCTCCTGCCTCGGCATCACGGAGCCCGACGCCGGCTCGGATGTCTCAGGCATCAAGACGCGTGCCGTCCGCGACCGGGACGAGTGGGTCATCAACGGGTCGAAGACGTACATCACCAACGGCCACCGTGCGGACTTCATCGTGCTCGTCACCAAGACGGATCCCGACGCGGGCCACGACGGCTTCACGCTGTTCATCGTCGACATGGACCTGCCGGGCGTGATCCGCGAGAAGAAGCTCGCGAAGATGGGGATGCACGCATCCGACACGGCGCTGCTCGCCTTCCAGGACGTGCGCGTGCCCGCCTCGGCGGTGCTCGGCGAGGTCGGCAAGGGCTTCTACCACATCATGTGGGAGCTCCAGGGCGAGCGGATGATCGGCGCCGCAGGAGCGGTCGCGGGAGCGCAGCGGCTGTTCGAGCAGACGCTCCAGTACGCCAACGAGCGCGAGGCGTTCGGGCGCCCGATCGCCAAGTTCCAGGTCACCCGGCACAAGTTCGCCGAGATGGCGACCAAGCTCGAGGCGGCGCGCCAGCTCAACTACACGACCGCGTGGCGCTTCGCGAACGGCGAGTACCCCGTGCGCGAGATCTCGATGGCGAAGCTGTACGCGTCGCGGATCGCGGTCGAGGTGGCCGACGAGTGCCTGCAGATCCACGGCGGCGCCGGGTACATGCAGGAGTACGGGGTCGAGCGCGTCTGGCGTGACCTGCGACTCAACCGCATCGGCGCCGGCACGGACGAGATCATGCTCGATGTCATCGGGCGCTCCTACGGCTTGTAGCGTCGCCCGCGGTCCGGGCGCGCGTGGACCCGGGCCGCGAGCCCCGACCCCGCCGTTCACCGCCGCCCACGAGGCGCTGCGCGCGCGGATGCGCGCGTGGATCGCTTCCGAGCTGCGTCCGCACGCGACCGGATGGGAGCAGGCGGGAACGTTCCCGGACTCGGTCTTCGTGGGCTTGGCCGAGCAGGGCTGGCTGGGGCTCAAGTACGGGCCGCAGGCCGACTGGGTCGCCGATGCGGTCCTCTGCGAGGAGCTCGCGCGTTGCGGGTCGGGCGGGCTGGCGGCGGGGATCGGCGCGCACGTGGGCATCGCCACGCCGCCGATCGCTCGCTTCGGGACCGGGTGGCAGCGGGCGCGCTGGCTGGACCCGGCGATCCGCGGCGAGTCGATCGGCGCACTCGCCATCACCGAGCCGGGCGCCGGGTCAGATGTCGCATCGCTGCGCACCCGGGCGGTCGCGGTCGACGGTGGCTGGCTGGTGTCGGGCGCGGAGACGTTCATCACCAACGGCATCCGGGCGTCGTTCTACGTGACCGCCGTGCGAACGGGCGGCCCAGGGCACGGGGGGATCTCGTTCCTCGTCGTCGAACCTGGAAACGGCGTCCACGCGTCGCCGCTGCGCAAGCTCGGCTGGCGGGCCTCCGACACTGCGGAGCTGGCCTTCGACGAGGTCTTCGTCGCAGCGGAGCACCTGCTCGGGGAGCGCGATCGCGGCTTCGCGCTGATCATGGCGAACTTCCAGTGGGAGCGGCTGCTCATGGCGCTCGGCGCGGTCGGGGCGATGCGCCACGCCGTCGAGGAGGCGGTGACGGGACTGCCGGCACGGCCGGGCGGCCACGGCGGCGCCGCCCGCCACGCGGTCGCCGAGCTCGCCGTCAGCGCGGAGGCGGGCGCGGCCCTGACCTACCACGCGCTGCGCCGCTTCCTCGACGGCGCGCGGCCACGCGAAGCGGCCGGTGACGGGGTCTTCGGCACAGGCAGTGCCGTGCGCGAGGCATGCCGGTCAGCTGAACCGCCACACGCAAAGGGGCCTGGCCCCTTTATGGCCCTTTACCTAAGCCCTCCTAAAGGGGTCTGGCCCCTTTAGCTAGGAGGGTCTGACCCCGACGGCGAGCCGGCGCGGCGCGGTGCGGGGAATCGCCCTGTGCGGACACCGGAACTCGGGTGCCTCCCGTACGGCGCGCGTGCTCGTGCACTGGAAAGGTTCTTCCAGCACACCAATGCCCGGGAGTTCAACGGAATGATCACCACCCACGCCCACACCCCGGTTGCCGCCCACGACGTCTCCCTGCGGGTCGGGCACGGCGCCGGCGCCACCTACGCGCTGCGCGGCGTCTCGCTCGCCGCCACCGCCGGCGAGCCGACCGCGGTCGTCGGTCCGACAGGGTCCGGCAAGAGCTCCCTGCTGCACGTGCTGGCCGGCCTCGACCGCCCGACGACCGGCGCCGTCACGCTCGCCAGCCGCCGGCTCTCCGGCCTCGAGGACCGCGAGGTTACCGCCCTGCGCCGCGACCACGTAGGCGTCCTGCTTCCCGAAGCTCCCGCCCTCCCCACGATCACGATCCGCGAGAACGTCGCGCTGCCGCTCTTGATCGCAGCCCGCCGGCCCGAGCCGGGCGCGTTCGAGGCGCTGCTCGAGCGCGTCGGGCTCGCGGATCGCCTCCACCACCGTCCCGACCAGCTCACGGCCGGCCAGCGCCGTCGTGCCGCGCTGGCCCGGGCGCCGCTCGGGTCGCCGAGAGTGCTGCTCGGCGACGAGCCCGCGGCCGACCTCCCCGCCGGCGAGGCCCGCGCGTTGATGGAGATGCTGCGCGACGCCGCCCATGAGGACGGCATCGCCGTGATCGTCTTCACGCGCGAGCCGGCGATCGGCGCGCTCGCCGATCGCGTCGAGCGGCTCGAGCAGGGCCGCCTCGGCTGCGCGTCGCTCGCGGTTGCCGCGTAGCCTGGCGGGCCTCCCATCCCGAACCCTGGAGGCCCGAACATGGCGGTACTCGACGGCAAGGTGGCGATCGTCACCGGCTCGGCGCGCGGCATCGGCCGCGCCACGGCGGCGCTGCTCGCCGAGCACGGCGCGAGCGTGCTGATCAACGACCTCGACGCCGACGCGGCGCAGCAGACCGCGTCCGAGCTTGGCTCGGAGACCGCGGTGCACGCGGGCGATCTCACGAAGCCCGGCGCCCCGGACGAGCTGATCGCGGCGGCGATCGACGCGTGGGGCAAGATCGACATCATCGTCAACAACGCGGGCTACACGATCGACGCGCCGATCCACAAGATGTCCGACGACGCGTTCCAGCGCATGCTCGACATCCACACGATTGTGCCCTTCCGGGTCATCCGCGCCGCCGCCCCGCACCTGCGCGAGCCTGCCAAGCAGGCGAAGGAGCGGGGCGAGGAGGTGTTCCGCAAGATCGTCAACGTCTCGTCGATCTCCGGCACGATGGGCAACGCCGGCCAGGCCAACTACGCGGCCGGCAAGAGCGGCGTCGTCGGACTCACGAAGACGCTGGCCAAGGAGTGGGGCCAGTTCAAGATCAACGTCAACGCCGTCGCCTTCGGGTGGATCGAGACGCGCCTGACGGCGTCCAAGGTCGACGACAACCAGATGGAGATCGGCGGCGAGAAGGTCCAGCTCGGCATCCCCGACCAGATGCGGGGCATGGCGTCGATGCTGATCCCGCTCGGGCGGACCGGCACCCCGGAGGAGGCCGCCGGGGGCGTCTTCTTCCTGTGCTCGCCGTGGTCGAACGTCGTCCACGGCCAGGTCCTCAACATCACCGGCGGTCAGTTCACGGGGATGACGACGTAGCCTTCCCCGCATGAAGGTCGTCAAGCGAACCGATGAGGAGCGCGACGTCCCGCGGGGCGTCGTCGGCGGCGCGGAGATCTCCCAGGCGACGGCGGGGGCGACGCGCATCTACATGGGCGTCTTCCGCGTCCCTGCGGGAGCCCAGTCGCGAGCGCACTACCACGAGCACTGCGAGAGCGCCGTCTACATGCTCTCGGGCTCGCTCGACGTGGCGTGGGGCGACCAGCTCGAGGAGAGCGTGACGATCGGCGCGGGCGACATGGTGTTCGTCCCGCCGCGCGAGACGCACCTGCTGCGCAACCGCTCCGAGACCGATCCGGCGGAGTACGTCGTCGCGCGCGACGCGCCGACGGAGGACTCCGTCGAGGTGCCCTGGGCGGGTTAGCGCAACGTGAACGCGCAACCCGAGTAGTAGGCGCCGGCCGGCGAGGCGAGATACGCGGCGAGCTCCGCAACCTCGCCCGCCGCCGTGTCTGCGCCGGGCAGCAAGGCGACCGGGCGGATGCCGAAGCGCGCCCACTCGACCGACAGCGTGCGCGCGAGGTTCTCCAGGCCGGCGCGCGCCGCCTCGGCGTGCGCGCTTGCCGGGCGCGGCGCGAGCAGCAGGATCCGTCCGCCGCCGGTCCCGCCGGCTTCGATCCAGGCGCGGTTGGCGACCGGCCGGATCGCCAGCCAGGCACCGTCGAGCACGGCACGCACCCCGTCGACCCCCGCGGCGCCTGCGAGTGCCGCGTCGCCGTCCCAGACCAGCACGTCGGCCCGCTCGACGCCTGCGGGTTCCTCGCCCGTGGGGTCGACGGCCAACGGCTCGACCACGGCGCCGAGCGCGGAGGCGCGCTCGCCGACCCCCGCACCGAACGCGCCCGCGCCGGCGACCGGAGCGGCGAGCACGAGGCGCAGGTCCGCGAGGACGCCGGGGCGCAGCAACTCCATCCCGCTCAGCGCGGGATGACCCAGCCGGCCATCGCCACGAAGTGCACGATGGCGGCGGCGATCACCAGGGTGTGGAAGACCTCGTGGAAGCCGAACACGCGCGGCCAGGGGTCCGGCCGCTGAACCGCATAGACCAGCGCCCCGATCGAGTACACGAGCCCGCCGGCGGCGAAGAGCACGAAGGGCGCGAGGCCCGCCGCGAGCAGCTGCGGCAGCGCAGCGACCGCGACCCAGCCCGCGGCGATGTAGCAGCTCGCCTGCACCAACCGCGGGGCGTCGATCCAGGCGACGCTCATGATCACGCCGCCCAGCGCCACCGTCCACGCGACGGCGAGGATGATCGTCCCCAGTGGCGGCGGCAGCACGAGCAGCCCCACGGGCGTGTAGCTCGCCGCGATGAAGACGAAGATCGCCGAGTGGTCGAGCCGGCGCAGTAGCGGCTTGAAGCGGATGGGTCCCGGCCAGCGGTGATACAGCGCGCTCATCCCGAACAGCACGCACAGCCCGGCGCCGTAGATCGCCGCGGCGGTGCGGGCGCGCGCGTCGGGCGCCAGCACGATCAGCGCGATCGCGGCGACCGCCGCGACGCCGGCCGCGTACTGGTGCAGTCGGCCGCGTAGGGCGGGCAGCGGCACGGTGATCGCGTCGCGGGGATCGACCATCCCCCCGTCATAGCAGTGCATCGGCACCCCGGCGCGCCGGGTCACGCCGTCGCGGGGTGCTTGCGCGCCTCGCGCCGCAGGGCGCGCACGCGCTTGAGCACGCCCTTGCGGCCCTCGGCCTCGAGCTGGCCGTAGAGCGACTTGATCTCGGCGAGGATCTGGTTGGCAACCTGCTGCTGCTGCTCGCGCGTCGGCGACTCGACGCGCGGCTCCCAGCGGATCGGGTTGCCGAACAGGATCGTCACCTTCGGGAACTGCAGCCGCTTCCAGTTGCGCACGTGCGACGAGCCGTGGATCGCGGCCGGGACCACGGTCGCCCCCGTCTCGAGCGCGAGCCGGCCGATCCCGCGCTTGGGTTCCTGCGCGAGCTGGCCCGTGCGCGAGCGGCCGCCCTCGCAGTACATGACGACGCAGCCGCCGTTCTCGAGCACGATCCGGGCGGTCTCGAACGCCGTCTCGTCGCCGTGCCCGCGGCGGACCGGGAAGACGCCGCCGTGCGTGAACACCCACTGCAGCGGCGGCTTGAACATCTGCGACTTCGCCATGAAGCGCACGGAGCGCCGGAGCGGATCGCCGACGAAGAAGTGGTCCATGTGCGAGAAGTGATTCGGCGCGATGATCACCGGGCCCTCGGGCGGCACACGCTCGGCGCCGATCGCGCGCGCCCGGAAGAACACCCACGAGTAGATCGCCGTGAGAAACTTGACGGCCGCGTAGACCCAGTCGGGATCGCGGGTGCGCGCTCGCTCGTGAAAGCGGTCGAAGTAGCGCTCGGGGCGCGCGTCCTTGTAGACCTGCTCCTTCATCGCGACGAGGTCCTCGGGCTCCTCCATGTCGCGCCCATTTCTACCCGATCACTCCCCAGCCCAGCCACGTGAGCGCTCCAGCGCCCGGTGCCACCCGTCGAGCAGCGACGACCGCTCGTCATCGCCCATGCGAGGCTCGTAGCGTGCGCGCTCGTCGCCGAGCGAGCGCACCTGGTCCAGCGTCAGGAGGTCCGCGCCGACGCCGGCGAGCAGCGCCGCCCCCATCGCCGTCGTCTCGGCGATCTCGGGGACGACGACCGGCACGCCGAGCACGTCGGCCTGGAACTGCATCAGCCAGCGGTTGACGGTGGCGGCGCCGTCGGCGCGCAGCTCCTCGAGCGGCTCGGATCCGGCGCGCCGCATGGCGTCGATCGCGTCGACCGCCTGATAGGCCATCGCCTCCAGCGCAGCGCGGGCGAGGTGCGCGCGCGTCGCGCCGCGCGTGAGCCCGACGATGGTCCCGCGCGCGTAGGGATCCCAGTGCGGCGAGCCGAGCCCCGTCAGCGCGGGGACGAAGTAGACGCCGTCGTTGGCATCCAGCGATCGGGCCAGCGCCTCGGTCTCGGCGGCCTGCTCGATGATCCCGAGCCCGTCGCGCAGCCACTGGACCGCGGCGCCGGTGACGAAGATCGACGCTTCGAGGGCGTAGGTGGTGCTGCGGCCGATCTGCCAGGCGACCGTCGCGAGCAGTCCCGCCGGCGCCTCCGGAACCGAGGTGCCGTGGTTGAGCAGCACGAAGGAGCCGGTCCCGTACGTGTTCTTGCCGAGGCCGGGCTCGAGGCAGCGCTGCCCGAAGAGCGCCGCCTGCTGATCGCCCGCGACGCCGGAGACCGGCACCGCGTGCCCGTGGAACACATCCGCGCGCGTGCGCCCGAGCTCGCCACACGACGGGCGGATCGCGGGCAGCGCGCGCTCGGGGACGCCGAAGAGCTCGAGCAGCTCCGGGTCCCAGCGCCCGGAGCGGATGTCCATCAGCAGCGTGCGCGAGGCGTTCGTCGGCTCGGTGACGAACTCGCCCGTGAGCTTGAAGAGCATCCAGGCGTCGACGGTCCCGAACACCGCGCGGCCCTCGCGGGCCCGCTGCGCGAGCCCGTCGACGTTGCGCAGCAGCCACTCGATCTTCGTCGCCGAGAAGTACGGGTCCAGGATCAGCCCGGTCTTCACGCGCAGGCCGGCTTCCTCGCCGTGCTCGCGCAGCTCCGCGCAGCGGGCGGCGGTTCGCCGGTCCTGCCAGACGAGTGCGCGATGCAGCGGCTCACCCGTCGCGGGATCCCAGCAGACGACCGTCTCGCGCTGGTTGGTGAGCCCGACCGCCTCGAGCTCGCCCGGTGCCAGGCCGGCGTCCTCGAGCGCCTCGCCGGCCACCGCGTGCGAGACCTCCCAGATCTCGGCGGCGTCGTGCTCGACCCAGCCCGGGCGCGGGAAGTGCTGGGAGAACTCGCGGTAGGCGCGGCCGATCAGCTCGCCCTGGAGGTCGAAGACGAGGCAGGTCGTACCCGTGGTGCCCTGATCGATCGCGAGCAGCATGCGGTGCTGAGCCTAACCGTGGCCCATCGCCTATCGTCCCGCTTCCCGCAGACAAACACCAAGGAGCGGCGCACGTGCCGGACGTCGAGGCCCACATCACGGGCACCGTGTGGAAGATCGAGGTGAAGGTCGGCGACAGCGTCGAGGAGGGCGACACGGTCGCGATCCTCGAGTCGATGAAGATGGAGATGCCCGTCGAGGCCGAGGACGAGGGGACCGTCAAGGCGATCCTCGTCGAGGAGGGCCAGTCGGTGTCCGAGGGCGACACGCTGGTGGTGCTCGAGTAGGTGGCCGGCCCCGAGCCGAAGTCGCTCGCCTCGGGCAAGCTGCGCCTCGACTTCCCGGCCGATCACGTCGCGCGGCTGACGATCGACCACCCCGCCAAGCGCAACGCGCTCGACCACGAGCTGCTCGACGCCTTCGCCGCCGAGCTGCCGCAGATCGAGGCCCGCTGCCTGCTGATCACCGCCACCGGCTCCGTCTTCTCGGCCGGCTACGACATCGGCAACCTGCAGGACGCCGATGCGATCGCCGAGGCCGAGTCCCTCGTCGCGCATCCGTTCCATGCCGCCATCGGGGCGCTCGACGCGTTCCCGTTCCCGGCGGTCGCCGCGCTCAACGGCCACGCGATCGGCGGCGGACTCGAGCTCGCGCTCTCCTGCGACCTGCGGCTCGCGGTCGCCGAGGCCAGGCTCGGGATGCCGCCCGCCCGGCTCGGTTTGGTCTACTCGCACACCGGGCTGCGCAAGTTCATCGACGTGATCGGCGTCGCGCGTACGCGCGAGCTCTTCTACACCGCGCGCAGCGTCACCGCGCAGCGGGCCTACGAATGGGGCCTCGTCAACGAGCTCGCCGACGCCGGCGAGCTCGAGCGCCGCGCGGTCGACTACGCCGCGCGGATCGCGGCCAACGCCCCGCTCTCGCTGCGCGGGAACAAGCGCGTGATCGGCGCGCTGCTCGCCGCCGAGGGTGCGCTGGACGAGCGCGTCTCGCGCGAGCTCGTCGAGCTGCGCGAGGCCTGCTTCCGCACCCAGGACTTCGCCGAGGGTGTGCGCGCCTTCGGCGAGAAGCGCGCGCCGCGCTGGCGCGGCGCGTGAATCGCCTGCTCAGACGAACGTCCAGACCCTCAAGGGGATGGGGTCCTGACCCGATACGGCTTGTGCTGATCTTGGCAAACCCGTCGCGAGGCGGGGACGCAAAGCTAGAGGTCTCGCACGCGCGAGATAGCTCGGTTGCCGGCACACCCGAGGCACGGAGGCGTCCCGGGTTCCCCGCAACCGTAACAAGGACATCCCCATGTCTCGACTGCAGGTCCTCGTCTCGCAACCCCGCCTTGCACTCGGCGCCGTGCTCACACTGGCGCTCGCGAGCGCGGCCATCGTGGGCTCCGGCGCAGACTTCACCGCAAGCTCCGCGAACCCGGCCAACACGTTCAGCTCCGGCACGCTGGCGATCTCGAACTCGTCCAGCAACGCCGCCGTCTTCACCGCCTCGAACCTGCGTCCGGGCGGCGCCTCGCAGTCCGGCACGGTCGACATCGGCAACTCCGGCTCCCTGTCGGGCCTGTTCAAGCTCTCGCGCGGCACGATCGCCGACTCGGGCAGCACGAGCAACCTCTCCCCGAAGCTCAACATGGTGATCGTCGACTGCGGCACGTTCGCCGGCGGCGCGCCGACCTGCGGCGACAGCGACGACGTCAGCGTCTACACCGGTGCGCTCCCCGGCATCGGGACGTCCGCCTCGCCGATCACCCTCGGCACGTTCAACGGCGGCGACAAGCACCGCTACAAGTTCACCGTCTCGCTCGACTCGACCGCTGACAACAGCTATCAGGGCGGCACCTCGACGGTCGACTTCAACTGGACCGCCGGCTAAGGCCCAGCATGCGCGACGGGGCGATCAAGCGCCGCACGGGACGCCTCGCGTCCTGGGCAGCGCTCGCGCTGGCGACGGTCGTCGTCGCGCTCGTCGCGCTGCCCGCGGCGCTCGGGATGCGCCGCTACGTGATCGTCTCCGGGTCGATGACCGGCACCTACGACCGCGGGTCGCTGGTCTTCGACGAGGTCGCGGGCACCGCCGCGCTTCGCCCTGGGGACGTGATCACCTACCGGCCGCCGCCCCAGGCCGGCGTCGACCACGTGATCACGCACCGGATCGCCTCGATCCGGACCGTGCACGGCATGCGCGTGTTCCGCACCAAGGGCGACGCCAACCCGGCGGCCGACCCGTGGTCGTTCCGCCTCACCGGTGGCCGCCAGGCGCGCGTGCGCTGGAGCCTCCCCTACGCCGGCTTCGCGTTCGCCGCGCTCGCCGACCCCAAGCTGAGGATCTGGCTGCTGAGCGTGCCCGCCGGGCTGATCGCCCTCGGCTCGCTGGCCTCGCTGTGGCGACGGCTCGGCGCCGAAGCGGCGGCACGCGCCGCCGCCGGCCGCGCGCAGGCATGAGGCGGCTCGCCGCCATCGCGATGGCGCTGACGGCACTCGCGGTCGCCGGCATCGATGCGCGCGCATCGGGCGCCGACTTCCTCGCCGCCTCGGCGAACCGGAACGACGTCATCGGCGCGGCCGCGGACTTCAACACGGTGACGGCGTCGCTCGCCGACCCGGGGACGGCGATCCAGGGAACGGCGACGCTGACCGCGACCGCCTCGTCCGAACGTGGGATCGCCGACGTGAGGTTCCAGCGTGCGCCCGCCGGCGGGGGCAGCTGGACGACCATCTGCACCGCCGCGAGCGCCCCGTACTCGTGCGCCTTCGACTCCACTGCTGTGGCCGACGGCGCCTACGACCTGCGGGTGCTCGCCACCGACGCCGCCGGCTATACGGGCACGGCGGTCGTCGGCTCGCGCACGGTCGACAACGTCGGCCCGACGGTCACGCTGTCGGACCCAGGGCCCTACCTCCAGGGCACCGCCGGGCTGCAGATGAGCGCGAGCGACGCGGTCGGCCTCGCCTCGTCCGCGATCCAGTACCGGGCGGCCGGCGCGGCGTCGTGGACCACGCTGTGCACCAACGGCCCGTACCCCCGCACCTGCCCGCTCAACACGACCACGCTGGCCGACGGCGGCTACGAGCTGCGCGCCACCGCGACCGACACGGGCGGCCACACGACCAGCAGCACTCCGTACACGCGCACGGTCGACAACACCGCGCCGACGACCGCGACGACCGATCCCGGCGCCTCGCTGCGCGCGACCGTGACGCTGACCGCGACCGCCGCCGACGGCTCGGGCACGGGCGTCGCGTCCGTGGCGATCCAGTACCGCACGTCTCCCAGCGGCACCTGGACGACCGCGTGCAGCACGGTGAGCGCGCCCTACACCTGCTCGCTGAACACCACCACGCTCACCGACGGGCTCTACGACCTGCGCTCGATCGCCACCGACGGCACCGGCCTTGCGACGAGCTCGACCGTGATCTCCGCGCGCCGCATCGACAACACCGCTCCGGCCGCGACGGTCACGAACCCCGGCACGCCGCTGCGCGGAACGGTGACGGTGGCCGGCACGGCGACCGACGGCGGCTCCGGCGTGGCGAGCTGGGCCCTGCAGTACAAGCTCACATCCGGCAGCACGTGGACGACGGTGTGCACGCGCGCGACCGCGCCGTTCTCGTGCGCGTGGGACACGACGGCCGTCGCCGACGGCCTCTACGACCTGCAGGCGGTCGCCACCGACGGCGCCGGCAACGCGACCACCTCGACGGCCGTGACCAGCCGCCGTATCGACAACGCCGTCCCCGCCGTCGCGCTCACCGATCCCGGCACGCCGAAGACCGGCACCTTCACGCTGACCGCGACGAGCAGCGACGGCGGCTCCGGCGTCGCCTCGGTCGTGTTCCAGCGGCGTGTGACCGGCACGACGACATGGACGACGCTCTGCACCGACACGACGGCGCCGTACTCGTGCGCCTACGACTCGACCACGGTCGCGGACAACTCCTACGACTTCCAGGCCGTCGCCACCGACCTGGCCGGTAACACTGCGAGCTCGCTCGTCGGCGCACGGCTGACCAACAACACGACGCCGACGCCGACCGACGTCAACGCCGTCAACGGCACGGGCACCGCCGGGGTCGTGGAGCCGGGGGACACGATCGAGTTCGACTTCAACGAGCCGCTGCAGCCGGCCTCGGTGATGGCGGGCTGGAACGGCAGCGCGGGCACCGCGATCACCGTGCGGGTCCTCGACGTCGGCAACACGGACCAGTTCGAGATCTACAACGCGGCGAACACGACGCAGACGCGGCTGACCTCCGGCGGTCCCGTCGTGGCCAGGAAGCTCGTCAGCGCGAGCATCACCTTCAACGCGACGATCGCCCAGCCGACCCCGGGCGCCTACGTCATCACGCTCGGCACGATCCGCTCCGGCAGTGCTTCGAGCGCGACCGCGGCGACCTCGGCGAACCTCAGCTGGCCGGCAGCCGCCGGCTTCCTGGACCTCACGGGCAGCGCCTCGGTCGCGAAGACCGTCACGGGCACGAAGCCGCTGCCGTTCTGATCGCGCGGCGTCCCGTCCGCCGCGGCCCGTAGCGTGCCCAGCCAGCCACCCTGCTCAGGAGAAGCGGATGCTGGATCTCGACGATCGCCTGGCCGAGCTCAAGGAACTGGGCCTCTACCGCCGCACGCGCATGGTCAGCGGCCCGCAGGGGCCACGCGTGGTGCTCGACGGCCAGCCGGTCCTCCTGCTGTGCAGCGGCAACGCTCTGGGTCTAGCCGACCATCCACGGGTCCGCCAGGCGGCCGCCGACGCGGCGATGCGCTGGGGCGTGGGCGCCGCCGGGCCGCGGCTCTCGTGCGGAACGATGACGCTGCACCGGCGCCTCGAGGAGCGCCTCGCGTCGTTCACGCGCTCCGACGCCGCGGTGCTGTTCGGGGCCGGGACGCTCGCGAACCTCGGCGTGATCCCGGCGCTCGCCCGGCGGGGCGAGGCGGTGCTCTACGACGAGTTGAGCCACTCGTCGATCGCCGACGGCTGCAAGCTCGCGGGCGCCGAGGCGGTGCCCTACGCGCACGGCGACCCCGAGCACCTCGCATGGGCGCTGCGCCAGGCCGACGGACGCGCCGCGCTGATCGCGACCGATGGCGTCTTCGGCACCGACGGCGACATCGCGCCGCTCGAGGAGATCGTCCTGCTCGCACGGCGCCACGACGCGCGCGTGCTCGTCGACGAGTCGCACGCGCTCGGCGCGATCGGTCCCGGCGGGCGTGGCGCCGTCGCCGACGCCGGAGTGCGCGAGGAGGTCGACGTCATCACCGGCTCGCTCGGCAAGGCGCTCGGCTCCTTCGGCGGCTACGCCTGCTGCGACCACGTGACGGCCCGCTATCTCACGAACACCGCGCGCCCGCTGCTGGACTCGACCTCGCCGGCGCCGGTCGCCGTCGCCGCCGCGCTCGCCTCGCTCGAGCTGCTGTCCGAGCAGCCCAGGCTCGTCGAGAAGCTGCAGGTCAACGCCGAGGTGCTGCGCGACGAGCTCGCGCGCGAGGGCTTCGAGGTGAGCGGCGCCTGCACCCAGGTCGTGCCGCTGCACGTCGGGCGCCCGGACCTCGCGCTGCGGATCGTCGACTGCGCGCTGGACGACGGCGTGCTCGCCGAGGCCGTCGTCCCCCCGCTCGTGCGCGACGGCGGCGCGCGGCTGCGCGTCACCGCGATGGCGTCGCACTCGCGAACCGAGCTGCGCGAGGCCGCGCGGGTGCTCGGCCGGGCCGCGCTGCGGTGCGGCTTCCGCCCGGGCGCCGGCATCCCGATGGCCGCGGCTCCCGGTGTCGAGCCGACCGCCCGGGGGGTGTTCGACGGCGAGGACGAAGCGGCGCTTCAGCGCGCGGCGTAGCTGCGTCTCACGAGCGGCTAGCGCTTCCCGCCCGCCGCGTAGGCCACGATCGACTCGTCGACCAGCCACTCGACCGGCGCCTTGTCGTCCGTGTAAACCGTTCCCCCGGACAAGCCCGGGCGCAGCCGCGAGGCGGCGAGCAGCGCGAGCGGCGCGAGGTCTGACGGGAGCGGCTCGACGGCGCCGCGCATCCGCGCGGACGTCAGCGGCGCGTCGGAGGCGAGCAGGATCGTGTTGACCGGCTCGACCGGATCACGGGCCACGTGCGCGAACACGCTGCGCATGGTTCGCGTGAGCACGCGCTCGAGCCGGCTCGACCCCTGCGGGTGGCCGACGTTGACCGCGACAACGCCACCGGCGCGCATGCGCGCGCGGACCTCGGCGAAGAACTCCTTCGTCGTCAGGTAGAAGGGGATGTACGGCTGCCGGTAGGCGTCGACGAAGATCGCGTCGTAGCCGCCGCGCGCGTGGCGCAGGAACGGCCGCGCGTCCTCCGCGTGCAACCGCAGCCGCGAGCTCGGCCGCAGCCCGAACCAGCGCTCGCCCAGTGTCAGCAGCTCGCCGTCGATCTCGACCGCGTCGACCGTCGTGCGCGGGAAGTAGTGCTGGTAGGCGCGGGCCGTGGTGCCCGCGCCGGCGCCGAGGATCGCCAGCCGCCGGGGCGGCCGGCCGAGCGCCGCCAGCGGGTCGACGAGGAACGCGTCCCAGTAGTTGCCGGTCAGCCAGCGGCCCGCGTGCCACTCCGAGTGGACCGCCTGGCCCTCGTTGAGCTCGAGCCGCCGCGTGCCGTCGTCGCCCTGCACGACGCGCGCGTACTGGTAGGGCGTCTCGACCTCCTCGAGCACCCGGCCGCTCTCGGCCGCCTTGACCGCGCCCGGCGGGATGGCCAGCACCGCGGCGATCGCGAGCGGCACCACCGACCAGCGCCGCCCCGCGCCGATCGCGGCCACGACGGCCATCGCCAGCGCGAACGCGAGAAACGTGCGCTGGGTGCCGACGAGCGGGATCAGCACGAGCGACGCGGCGAACGTCCCCACCAGCGAGCCGACGGTCGAGATCGCGTACATCCGGCCGGCGGTCTCGCCGGATCCCTCGACCGCCTCGAGCTTGAGGCGGATCGCCCACGGCGAGACGGCGCCGAGCATCAGCACCGGAACGGCGACGAGCACCAGCACGCCGAACAGCGACCCGGCGAAGGCGCCGATCGAGTAGGTGTCGAACGCCTCGACGCTCAGCGTCAGGAACGGGTGCGCGACCAGCGGGACGATGCCCAGCAGCGCCGCGGCGACAAGCACGAGCGTGCACAGGCCGCGCATGTGCGGCCGGCGGTCGGCCATGCGGCCGCCGAACCAGTAGCCGATCGAGAGCGCGACGAGCACGACCGCGATCGTGTTCGCCCAGATGATCGTGGAGTCGCCGAAGAACGGGGCCATCAGCCGTGCGGCCGCGATCTCCGCGCCCAGCGTCGCCGCTCCGACCGTGAAGACCAGGAGCTCGAGCAGCCCCATGAGGCGCCGTGCGCCCCGCGGGGCCGTGCCCTCGGGGGAGGCGAGCGCCTCCGTCACCGTTCAGTCCTCGGGGTAGGGCGAGAAGTCGGCCTTGCGGGCGCCGCACACCGGGCAGAACCAGTCGTTCGGGATGTCCTCGAACGCGGTGCCGGCGGGGATGCCGCCGTCCGGGTCGCCCTCGGCCGGGTCGTAGATGAACCCGCAGGACTCGCAGATCCACTTCGCGACAGTGCTCGTCGTCATAGGCGACCAGGGTACCCTCGCGCGATGGACGCGGATCGCCCGGCTCCGGGAGAGGAGCTCAATCCGGGCGCGCCGACGGTTCCCCGTCAGGCCGCGACCGTGATCGTCCTGCGGGGCGCCGGCGACGGGCTCGAGGTCCTGCTGGTCAAGCGCAACCCGAACGCGCGTTTCATGCCGTCCGCGTGGGTGTTCCCGGGCGGCGCGGTCGACGCGTCGGAGGGCGCCGGCGATGCGGCGCACCGGCTCGCCGGCGTGCGCGAGGTCGCCGAGGAGGCCGGGATCGCGCTGCACGGACCGGACGCGCTCGTGAAGTTCTCCCGCTGGATCACGCCGCAGCAGGTGAAGATCCGCTTCGACACGCACTTCTTCCTCGCGCCGCTGCCGCAGGGCGAGACGCCCGCGGCCGACGGCGGCGAGGTCGTCGACGCCCGCTGGTACGCGCCGGCCGACGCGCTCGCCGCCTGGCGCGCGGGCGAGATCGAGCTGGTGTTCCCGACGGTCAAGCACCTCGAGCAGCTGCAGCCGTTCGCGAGCGCCGACGCGCTGCTCGACTGGGCCCGCGGGCGCCGCGTCGAGCCCGTCGAGCCGCAGGTCCTGCTCGACGGCGAGGTCGCCCGCGTGGTGCTGCCGGGCGAGCCCGGGTACGAGGGCTGAGATGCCAGAGCGCGCACTGACCGTGGCGGTCACCGGACCGACGGGCGACATCGGGCGCGCGCTGCTGCGTGCGGCCGAGCGAGATGGACGCGTCGGGCGCATCCTCGGCATGGCCCGGCGGCCGTTCGATCCGGGCGCGCTGGGCCTGACCAAGACGGAGTACCGGGAGGGCGACGTGCTCGACCGCGCGGCGATCGACGCGCTCGTCGCCGAGGCTGACGTGGTCGTCCATCTCGCGTTCGTGATCGTCGGCGGGCTCGACGAGACGCGTAGCGTCAACCTCGAGGGCTCGCGCAACGTGTTCGCCGCCGCCGCGGCGGCGCCGCGGGCCCGGCGGCTCGTCTACACCTCGTCGGTCGCCGCGTACGGCTTCCACGGCGACAACCCGCAGCCGCTGACCGAGAACGCGCCGGCGCGCGGCAGCGATGGCCACTACTACTCGGCGCAGAAGGCCGAGCTCGAGGCCGCCCTCTACGAGGCCATCGCCGGCTCGCAGGTCGAGCCGTTCATCCTGCGCCCGTCGATCGTGGCCGGCGGCGACGCGACGTTCATGATCGAGATCATCCCGGCGCTCGTGCGGCGCCTGCCCTACATGCGCCCGGTGCTGCCCGACCCGGGCGTCCCCTTCCAGCTCGTCCACCAGGACGACGTCGCGAGCGCCCTGCTGGCTTCGATCCACGGGGACGGCCCGGCGGGCGTCTACAACATCGCCGGCCCCGGGGAGCTGCGGATGCGCGAGCTGGCCGGCGCGCTCGGCTGGTTCAGCGTTCCCGTCCCGCGCGCCTCGATCGACCTGACGGCGCAGGTCGCGCGGCTGCCGCTGATGCCGGCCAAGGCCCAGTGGCTGAACGCCTTCCGCGTGCCCGTCGTGATGGACACGACGCGTGCACGCGAGCAGCTGGGATGGACGCCCGAGTACGACGCGCACGAGGTGCTCGAGCAGACGGTCGCGGCCGCGCGAGAGGCCGGGCTCGTCCAATAGTCGCTTGCGCGGTGCGTTGCGGAGGTGCGCACTCCGCGCCGTAACGTGTCGAGGACGCTGATCGGTCGAGAGGCCGCGTGTCGCGCACCCGGGAGTCGGCGAGATCATGAACCAGGTGATCGGCCAGGCCGGTCCGGCGGTGGACCTCGCCCGCGCGACGCTCGGCGGGGCGCGCAACGGTGCGGCGCGGGCGGATGCCGACGTGAACGG
>JAXDHR010000063.1:0-3869 GCA_034664425.1 Solirubrobacteraceae bacterium | reverse complement strand
GCCCGCGATGCGATCGAACATCGCGCGGACCTGCCCCTCCTCGAGGGTTCCGCTGCGCGCGCCGCCCATGTGGCCGCCGGCTACTTCGCCTGGGCTTCGCCCGGCGGACCCTTGAGCGACGCCAGGAAGTTGACCAGGGCGGTCTTCTTCTGCTGCGGCAGCCCGGCGAACGACGGCATCGGCGCCGTCGGGTTCTCGATCGTCCGCAGGATCGCGGCCTTGGGCAGCTTGTTGCCGACGTCCGTCAGATGCGGTCCGGGCCCGTCGTTGCCGTTCTCGCCGATCTTGTGACAGGCCAGGCAGCCCGACTGGGCGGCCACGAGCTTGCCCGCCTCGAGGTTCTTCGGGACCTTCATGTCGATCGAGTTCGGCGACCCCGCGTTGGCGCCCAGGTAGGTCAGGTAGGCCATCGCGGTGATCACGAAGATGCCGAACGTGGTCGCGACGGGGCGGCGCTCCGGGCGGCGCTCGGGCCCGCGGTCGACGAACGGCAGCAGGAACAGCAGGATCATGCCGATCGTCGGCACGCCGATCGTCGCCAGCGGCACGAGCTCGGCCGGCTTGATCACGCGCAGCAGCTCGAACAGGAAGAAGAAGTACCACTCCGGCCGCGGCACGTAGGTCGTGGTCGTGGGGTCGGCCTTCGGCCCCAGCTCGGCGCCGAACATCAGCGACATCAGGATGATCGTGATCATCACGACCACGGCCATGATCGAGTCCTTGGCGACCGCGTAGGGGAAGAACGGCTTGCCCTGCGACTTCAGGATCGCGTAGTCGCGGAGGTACTGCTCCTTCTCGGCCTGGTTCATCTCAGACCTGCTCCCGGGTCAGCTCGGGGCTCTGGCTGACCTTCTGCCACGGCGGAGCGGTCGTCCCGAGCTTGGCGACGAGGTAGAGGTGCGCGCCCATCATCGCAGCGATGCCGCCGGGAACGAGCAGCATGTGGATCGCGTAGAACCGCGACAAGGTCGTCGCGCCGAACTCGGCCCCGCCGCGGAGGAAGTCCGACAGGAACGGGCCGACGATCGGGCCGGTGCCGTTGATGTTCACGCCCACGATCGTGGCCCAGTAGGAGCGCTGGTCGAACGGCAGCAGGTAGCCCGTGAAGGACATGACCATCGTCAGGATCAGCAGCACGGCGCCGATGATCCAGTTCAGCTCGCGCGGGTACTTGTACGCGCCGAAGAAGAACGTCCTCGCCATGTGCAGGAAGACGAGGATGACCATCACGGTCGAGCCCCACTTGTGCATGCCGCGCACGAACTCGCCGAGGAAGACGTCGTTGGTGACATGGCGAACCGACTCGTACGCGCGCGTGGCCGACGGGTCGTAGTACATGGCCAGGAAGACGCCCGTCGTCGCCTGCGAGAGGAAGGCGAACATGCAGGCCGAGCCGAGGGTGTAGAACCAGTTCGTCCCCTTGGGGACCTTGCGGAAGAGCGTCCAGCGGACGGCGCCCGACAGCGACGTGCGCTCGTCGATCCAGTCCACCGCGTACGTCCCGGCCTCCTTGGCCTGATCGAGCGGCGTGACCTTCTCGGACTGGCCCGGGCGCGGCGGCCTGGCCTGCATCGAGGGCGGGACTGGCGGCTTCGGGAGCTTGAGCTTGGGCATGTCCTAGTTCCCCAGCTTCGGGGTCGAGAACCGACCGGGGTAGAGGTACTGGCCGATGCCGTCGAGCGGCTCGCCCGGATCGCGGTAGCTCGGAAAGCGCCGGAACTCCGAGTTGACGGAGTAGCGCGGCCCGACCTGCACTTCGCCGTTGACGATCCGGGTGTAGAAGTGGTCGAGCGGGCGCACGGGCGGACCGCCCACGCGCCGGCCGGTGAAGTCGTAGACGCCGCCGTGGCAGGGGCAGATGAAACGGTCCGCGGCCTGGACCCAGCGCACCGGGCAGCCGAGATGCATGCAGCGCGACGAGATCGCGACGATCTGACCGCCGCCGGGAATCGTCTTGTCGATCGGCCCGTCGACCTGCGTGTTGTGCTTGCGCACGAACACGGTCGTCTTGCCGACGTCGCCGATCCCGGCCACGCTCGTGATGACGCGCGGGAGGTAGTTGTCGTCGACGAAGTCGTCGACGGCGCCGACGGTCTCCCACGTCGCCTTGGGGCGGTCGAAGATCGCCGAGCCGGCGGCGAAGCCGAGCGCGGGAAGCGCGAAGGCGGAGGCGGCGATGGCGCCGGCGCCCTGCACGGTGAGGTTCATGAAGTTCCGCCGGGTGACCGTCTCGCCCTCGAAGGCGCCGGGCATGCCGCGGTCGGCGGTGTACTTGGACTTGGGGAGCTTGCGGGGATCGGGCACGGTCTGGGGGTTCCTGCGTGATGGCTCGCGCGAGCGGGGGCCGTTCGGGTGCAGAACAATACCGACGTTAAGACGGCGGACGGCACCACGCCGTGACTACCGGGCGCCTCGCCATCCGGCCTTGGCGGCCTCGTGGTCAGGCGACGTACCGGCGCCCACGGCCCGCGCCCCGGCCTCCCACACCGCGTCGGCCCGGACGGGGTCGTCCTCGGCCTGCGCCTGGGCGACGAGCGAGATCAGATCCGCGAGTTCGGCGACCGCGTCGACGTCGCCGAGCGCGGCGAGCTTGTCGAGCCCGATCGCGTACAGGCGGTCGCCGGCGAGCAGCGCCAGGTCGGGATCCTCGGGCGAGAGCACGCGGCCGCGGGCGTAGTGCAGCAGCGAACCCTCGCGGATCGCCTCGACGAGCAGCGCGTACGCCGCCTGCTCGTCCTCGGCGGCGCGGCCCTGCGCGGCGGCGATCCCCAGATGCTCATCGCCGTCGGTCACTCCCGTGAGCGCGTCGGCGAGCAGGCCGCCCTCGGCGTGGAGCTCGGCGGCGAGCCGGGCCAGCGCCGTCAGGGTGAGACCTCGGCGAACGCGGCGGCTGCGGCCTCGGCCGTGCGGGCGATCAGCTCGGGCGTGTGGGCCAGCGACGGGAACCACGCCTCGAACTGCGACGGCGGCGGGTAGACGCCGCGCGCCAGCAGCGCGCGGCACCATGCGCCGTACGCCTCGGCGTCGCAGGCGGCGGCGCTCGCGTAGTCGGCGGGGGGCTCGGCGGAGAAGAACACCGTCAGCAGGCCGGTCGTCCAGACGACGGAGACGGGACGGTCTCCGGCGGCCTCGCGCAGCGCGTCCGCGAGCGCCCCCGTGGTCGCGGCGAGCTGGATGTAGGCGGTCTCGTCGAGGCGCTCGAGCGTCGCCCGGCCGGCGGCCACGGCGAGCGGGTTCCCGCTCAGCGTGCCGGCTTGGTAGACGTCGCCCGCGGGCGCCACGCGCTCCATCAGGGCGACCGATCCGCCGAAGGCCGCGGCGGGCAGTCCACCGCCGATGACCTTGCCCATCACCGTCAGGTCGGGAAGGACGCCCGTCAGCTCCTGGGCCCCGCCCGGCGCGAGCCGGAAACCGGTGATGACCTCGTCGAAGACCAGCAGCGCACCGGTCTCCGTGCACAGCTCCCGCAGCAGCTCGAGCACGCCGCAGCGCGGGGGCACGAGGCCCATGTTCGCCGGGTAGGGCTCGGCGAGCACCGCGGCGAACTCGTGCTCGGCGAACGCGGCCCGGATCGCGGCCTCGTCGTTCCACGGCACGACCACGGTCTGTGCCGCCGCGGCGGCGGTGACACCCGGGGAGGCAGGGATTCCCTGCGTGGCCAGGCCCGAGCCCGCCTGGGCGAGCAGCCCGTCGACATGGCCGTGATAGGCGCCGGCGAACTTGAGCAGCTTCTCGCGCCCGGTCGCGGCGCGCGCGAGCCGGATCGCGCTCATCGACGCCTCGGTGCCCGAAGAGGTCATGCGGATCATGTCCACCGAGGGCATGCGCTGGGAGACCAGCTCCGCCAGCTCGACCTCGCCGGCCGTCGG
>JAXDHR010000062.1:0-44561 GCA_034664425.1 Solirubrobacteraceae bacterium | reverse complement strand
AGGCGCGGGGCTCGCCGGCGTCGACGACGGCGGTCCGCAGGCCGCGCGCGGCCGCGCGCCAGGCGATCGCCAGCCCGATCGGCCCACCGCCGGCGACGGCGACATCGAGCTCTGCGTGCGGGTGGGTGATGCGGTGCCTCCCTACGCCGGCGTTACCCGGATCAGGTTCGACGGTCGGCGCCGCGGCGGCGCCCTCTCAGCCCGTGCCGGGCTCCCGTAGGACACGTGCATCGTAGCGCCGTGTCGCGGTGGGGAACGCGGTCCGAACGGCCGCTTCCGCGCCCCGTCCGGCGCGCGCCGCCGGCCGTGCGCCCGGCGCTCGGGGCACCCCTGCCAGACTCAGCCGCGTGACCCTCCGGGAGCGCCTGTCCGCCGCGCGGCTGTACCTCGTCTGCGACGCGCGGCCGCGCGCGTTCCTCGACGCCGCGCTGCGCGGTGGGGTCGACGTGATCCAGCTGCGCGACAAGACGCTCGCCGGCGACGCGGAGCTCGTCGCGGCCGCACGGGCGTTCCGCGCCGCCGCCGACGGCGCCGGCGCGCTGTTCGTGCTCAACGACCGGCCCGACCTCGTCGAGGCGTGCGGCGCGGACGGCGTGCACGTCGGCCAGGACGATGCGACCCCGGCGCAGGCGCGCGCAGCCATCGGGCCCGACCGGATCATCGGCCGCTCGACCCACGCTCCCGACCAGCTCGCCGAAGCCGACGCGGACCCCGATGTCGACTACCTCGCCGTCGGCCCGGTCCATGCGACGCCGACCAAGCCCGGGCGCCCCGCGGCCGGGCTCGCCTACGTCGAGCACGCTGCCCGGGTCGGCCCCTCGACGCCGTGGTTCGCGATCGGCGGCATCGACCCGTCGACCGCGCCTGCCGTGCTCGCGGCCGGCGCGCGCCGGATCGTCGTCGTGCGCGCGATCGCCGAGGCCGTCGACCCCGAGGCCGCGGCCCGCGAGCTGACCCGGGCACTGGAGAGCGGCGTTGGCGCGCGGTGACTCCGAACGGGGCTACTCCCGCTCGCGCGAGCGCGACGAGCGCATCCGGGCGGGCCTGCGGCCGCTCGCGCGCGAGGAGCGACCGCTCGCGCTGAGGTTGTCGGCGCTGCTCGCGCTGGTGATCGCGCTCTCCAACGTGATCGCGCTCGCGGCCGGCGTGCAGGTCCAGGGCAAGAGCCCCGTGGCCGGCGGCCTGCTGTTCGCGCTGATCATGGGCATGGCCGCCGTCGGGCTGTGGCAGAAGCGCTACTGGGCGGTGCTCGGCTTCGAGGCGCTGCTCGGCGTGTCGATCGTGTACGCCGCGCTGTCGCTGATGGTCGCGGCCAACGGCGTCGCCGCGCTGCTGTGCGCGGCGGTGATCGTGATCGCCGCCCCGCTGTTCTGGTTCCTGATCCGGATCATGGCCCGCATCCAGATGCCGCGGCGGCCGCCGCGGGAGCGGCGGCAGTGACCGCGGACGGCTGAGCGCGACCGCGCGCCCATCGGCTAGCCTCAGCGGAACGCCATGCCCGACTCCTCGTACGACGTCATCGTCATCGGCTCGGGGCCCGGCGGCTACGTGGCCGCCATCCGCGCCGCCCAGCTCGGCCTCAAGACCGCCGTCGTCGAACGGGACAAGATCGGCGGCCGCTGCCTCAACTACGCCTGCATCCCCGCCAAGGCCGTCCTGCGCACGGCCGACATCCTCTCCGAGATCGACGAGGCCGGCGACTTCGGCATCGCCGTCGATGGGCGCTCGATCGACTTCGCCAAGGTGACCGAGCGCCGCCAGAAGGTGATCGCCACGCTCGTCGGCGGCGTCGGCGGGCTGTTCAAGAAGAACAAGATCGAGGTCATCGAGGGCCACGGCGCGGTCACCGGCGACGGCAACGTGAAGGTCGGCGGCAACTTCGACGGCACCGAGGTCGAGGCGACCAAGGGCGTGATCATCGCCACCGGCTCGATCCCCAAGCCGATTCCGGGGACGCAGTTCGGCGGCCGCGTGATCGGCACCGAGGAGGCCTGGGGCATGACCGAGCTGCCCGGCCGCATCGCGGTCGTGGGCGCCGGAGCCTCCGGGGCGGAGATCGCGTCGGCCTACGGCCGTCTCGGCACCGAGGTCATGCTCTTCGAAGCGCTCGACCGCGTGCTGCCGACCGAGGACGTCGACATCTCGCGCGTCGCGGCGCGCGTTCTGGCCAAGAGCATGTCGATCCACACCGGCACACTCGTCGAGAACGTCCGGGACACCGGCGAGAAGGTCACCTTCACCTTCGGCGACCAGCAGGGCGAGGTCGACTTCCTGATCATCGCCGCCGGCCGCGGACCCGACGTCGAGGGCCTCGGCCTCGACGACGCCGGCGTCAAGCTCGACGACCGCGGGCTGATCGACGTCGACGGCACGCAGAAGACCTCGGCGAACGGCGTCTACGCGATCGGCGACCTCGTGCACGGCCCGGCGCTCGCGCACAAGGCCTCCGACGAGGGGATCATCGCGGCCGAGGCGATCGCCGGCCGGGAGACGCATCCGCTCGACTACATCGACATCCCACGCGCGACGTTCTGCTCCCCCAACGTCGGCTCGTTCGGGCTCACCGAAGCGCAGGCGCGCGAGCAGGGCATGGACGTCGTGGTCGGCAAGGTGCCCTACGGCGCGGTCGGCGCCGGCACCGTCTACGGCGACCGCGGCGGCATGATCAAGATCATCGGCGACAAGCGCTACGGCGAGCTCGTCGGCGGCCACATCGTCGGCATGCGTGCCACGGAGCTGATCCAGGAGCTCGTCAACGCGAAGGCGCTCGAGGGCGGCTTCCAGGAGGTCGCGCGGACCGTGCACGGCCACCCGACGCTCTCGGAGGCCGTCATGGAAGCCGCGCGCGCCGCGGATGGCTGGCTCATCCACGGCTGAACCGCAGCGGGCGCGGTTCTACTTCGACTTCGCCTCCCCCGATGCGTACCTGGCTGCGGAGCAGGTCAACGCCGCGCTGCCCGAGGTGCCGGAGTGGGTGCCGGTGGCGATCGGGCCGCCGGCGTTCCGCTGCGCGGCCGAGATCGATGCCTACCGCGAGGACGTCGAGCGGCGCGCGCGTGCGCTCGAGCTGCAGGCGCTCCGCTGGCCGCCCGAGTGGGTGGGCGGAGAGCTGGGTTCCACGCACTGGGCGCTGCTCGCGGCCACGTACGCGAAGTCGATCGGCCGCGCGGTCGCCTTCAGTCTCGCCGCCTTCCGGCAGGCGTTCGCGGGGGGCCGCGACCTGTCCGAGCGCGACAACGTGCTGATCGCCGCCGCGGCGTGCGAGATGCACCCATCCGCGGTGGTCAAGGGCGCCGGGCTGCGCGGCACGCGCGAGAAGCTCGAGCGCGCGACCGCCGAGGCGCGCGCGGCGGGCGTCGTGTCCGTGCCGGCCGTCGTCACGCCCGACGGCCTCGTCGACGACCTCGCCGCGCTGCTGCGGTGAAGGCCAACCGCGCCTACGAGCTGCGCGTCCGGCGCGGCCGCCGCGGGCCCGCCTTCCTCGCGGGGCCGGACGCCGTCGACACCGTCGAGGTCGTCGAGATCGCCACGGGCGAGGTCGAGCTGTTCTGGGACACGCAGCCGCGCCAGACCGGCCGGCTGGCGCGTGCGCTGCGCACCGACCTCGCCCAGCTCGAGGCAGGCGAGTTCATGCGCAGCTGGCGTCGCTACCAGACCCGCTAGACCCCGTGCCTCGCCAGCTCGTGCGCCGCCGGGATCCGCAGCACGTTGAGCAGCAGGTGCTCGAAGGTGATGGCGCCGGTGTCCGCTCTCATGCGGCGGTTGATCCCACGGCAGCCGCGGACTCATCGTCCCGGCGCGCCGCGTGGTCGGCCGCCGCGGCGACGAAGGCGCGCACGACCGGGTGCGCGCGCGTGCCGTCGCCCGCGAGCTCGGGCTGGAACAGGGTCCCGAGGAAGAACGGATGCCCGGGCAGCTCGACGATCCGCACGTCACCCGCGTCGTCGCGCCCGCTGAACACGAGCCCGTGCGCCTGCAGCACGTCGAGGTAGCGCTCGGCCGGCCCGTACGCGCACAGGTAGCGCTCGAAGACGCGGTCCGCGCGCAGCACCGATTCGGCGAGCGTGCCGGGCTCGACCCGCACCGCGACCTCGTGCCCGACCAGCGAGCATGCGAGCTCGACGATCACGCAGTCGCTTGCCTCGGGGCGGTTCTCCTGATGCTCGACGCGCCCGAGCCCGCAGGCGTGGCGGGCGAACTCGAGCAGCGCATGCTGGAAGCCGCCACAGGTGCCGAGGAACGGAATGCCGAGCTCGCGCGCGTCACGGATCGCGGCGAGCGCGCCGGCCTCACTGCGATACGGGCTGCCGGGCACCGCCCAGACGCCGTCGAAGCCGGCGACGGTGCCGGCGCCGACGTCCTCGCTCGGGAGCCAGTACGCGTCGACCGCCACGCCGTCGCGCTGGTGCAGCGTCCGCAGGAGCTGCGGAATCCGCAGGTGGGCGCGCACCTCGGGCGAGCGGTTGCCGATCAGGGCGATGCGCGGCGTAGGTCCGTTCGTCATACGACCCAGAATCGTCGCCGCGGGAGTTCACGTCCAACGATCGTTGGCGGTCCCGGCATCAGCGATCATGATCTGGCGCCATGGACCCCCGCTTCTTGCGCACGTTCGTCACCGTGGCCGAGCTCGGCTCCTTCTCCGCTGCGGCGCAGGCGCTGGGCTACACGCAGTCGGGGGTCTCCCAGCACGTCGCCGCACTCGAATCGGCGCTCGGGACCGCGCTGCTGCACCGCCGGCCGGTGCGCCCGACCGAGGCGGGCGCGCGGCTGCTCGAGCACGCGCATCCGATCCTGCTGCGGCTCGATGCGGCGCGCGCCGACATCGAGCGCCTCACCGCCGACGCGTCGGCCCGGCTCCTGGTCGGTGCGACGCCGCTCGCCGACCACGGGCGCCTCGCTGCCGCGCTCGAGCGCCTGCGCCGGGCGACGCCGCGCCTCGAGATCACCGTGCGCGTCGGCGCGCGCCCGGCGATCGCCGCCGACGTCGCCACGGGCGCGCTCGACGCCGGACTGGTCGACGGGGTCGCCGCGCCCAGCGACCCGCTGCGCCTCCCCGAGGGCGTGCGCCTCCGCGCGACCGCGGTCGCCGAGGACCGGCTGGTCGTCGCCGTCCCGGCCGGGCACCCGCTGGCAGGCGCTGACGCGGTCGGACTCGACGCGCTCGGCGCCGCACGTTGGCTCGACGCGCCGGCGGTGCTCACGCCGTTGGAGGAGCTGCGCGCTACGACGGGCGTCGAGGGCTTCGACGCCCGCCTGCGCTGCGAGGGCACGGACCTCGGCGTGGTGCTCGCGCTCGCCGCCGCGGGCCACGGCCTGGCGCTGCTGCCGGCCCGCGCGGTCGACGGCGTCACGGCGCTGGCGGGCGTCCCGCTCGGCCGCCCGCGGCTCGTGCACCGGACTGAGCTCGTGCACTCGGGTGGGGAAGCGGCGGACGCGCTCGGCGCCGTGCTCTAGGCGGACCTCAACCCGCCGCGAAGGGAAGCGGTGCTGCCGGCCGCGTGTGGTCAACCCGCCACATGCTCGGCGACGTGGGCGAGGCGCCTGAGGGTGAACGCGATCACGGGACCGTATGCCGCGGCGATCGGCGGCTCGAGCGGTCCGGGCGCGCGCAGCTCGATCGTCACCGTGCAGCCGCCGTGCAGGCGCTCGTCGACGCGGTGGGTCATCTCGACCAGCCCGACCCGCCACGTCCATGCGCGCGCCGACTTGCGGGTGATGCGGGCGGGAACCGGGAGCACGCCGAGCAGGCGCGCCGCACCGTGGGCGCCGGCGCGCACCTCGCCGTCGCCCAGCCCCCACGCGCCGCGCACGTGCGGCGACCACGCCGGCCAGGCGTCGGGGCGGCTGAGCAGCGACCACGCCACCGCGGGCGACGCGGACGAATCGGCGGACCAGGAGCGCATGCGCGCGTCCTACCCGCGAGCGCGGTAACGTCCCGTCGCGATGGCCGACGTGACGCAGGAGGAGAGCGCCGGCGAAGCCCGGCTGCCGCCTGCGCGCGACGACGCGCGCGAGTGGCTCGAGACGATGGTGCTGATCCGCCGCTTCGAGGAGCGCGCGGGGGAGATGTACGCGAAGGCGAAGGTCGGCGGCTTCCTGCACCTCGCGATCGGCGAGGAGGCGACGATCGTCGGTGCCGTCCGCGCGATGCGCGACCGGGACTACCTGATCTCCACCTACCGCTCGCACGGCCACGCGCTCGCCCGCGGCGCCGAGCCGCGCAGGGTGATGGCCGAGCTGTTCGGGCGCGAGACCGGCGTCTCGCATGGCCGCGGCGGCTCGATGCACATGTTCGACCGCGCGAACCGCTTCATGGGCGGCTACGGGATCGTCGGCGGCAACCTCCCGCTGGCGGCCGGCATGGCACTGTCGTCGGACTACCAGGGGCTCGACGAGGTGACGGTCTGCGTGTTCGGCGACGGCGCGTCGAATCAGGGGACCTTCGGCGAGACGCTCAACCTCGCGGCGCTGTGGAAGCTGCCGGTGGTCTTCATGGTCACCAACAACCAGTTCGGCATGGGCACGTCGATCGAGCGCCACTCCGCGCAGACCGACCTGCACCGACGCGGCGAGGGCTTCGGCGTTCCCGGCATGCGCTGCGACGGAATGGACGTCGCCGAGACCCACGGCGTCATGTGCGAGGCGATCGGGCGGGCGCGCGATCAGCGCCGGCCGATCCTCGTCGAGGCGGTCACCTACCGCTTCCGCGGCCACTCGATGGCCGACCCCGAGGAGTACCGCACCAAGGAGCAGGTCGCCGAGTGGCGCAAGCGCGATCCGATCCCGACGTTCGCCGACCGGCTCGTGCGCGAGGGCCGGCTCGAGCCCGGCGCCCTGGACGAGATCGACAAGGCCGTCGTCGCGCGCGTCGACGACGCCGTCGCCTTCGCCGACCGCTCCGCGTTCCCGCCGCCCGAGTCGCTGTACGACCACATCTACGTGCTCGGCGACCAGGTCGGGCGTGGCTGGTACTCCGTCGACGAGCGCTCCGCGGGCGTGCACCGCGGCGAGGACGAGCGCCGGATCGCCGAGGCCGAGCGCGGTCCCGAGCAGGCCTATCACGCCGCCGTCGAGCAGGCAGGCCGCGAGGACGTCGGCAACCCGTCGCCGTCCGACGCCGCGCAGGAGGAGAACGACTGATGGCGGTGATGCGGTATCGAGAAGCGCTCAACGCCGCCCTGCGCGAGGAGATGCGCCGCGACGGGTCGGTCCTGTTGATGGGCGAGGACATCGGCGTGTTCAACGGCGCGTTCAAGGTCACGGCAGGTCTGCTCGAGGAGTTCGGCGAGAAGCGGGTGCGCGACACGCCGATCTCCGAGAACACGATCGTCGGCATGGGCGTCGGCGCGGCGATGACCGGGCTGCGGCCCGTCGTCGAGCTGATGACGATCAACTTCTCGCTGCTCGCGCTCGACCAGATCGTGAATCACATGGCGACGATCCACTACATGTTCGGCGGCCAGGCGAAGGTGCCGATGGTGGTGCGCATGCCGCAGGGCGCGGGCCACCAGCTCGGTCCCACGCACTCGCACTGCCTCGAGGCGCTCTTCCTGCACGTGCCCGGGATGCTGCTCGCGGTGCCCTCGACCGCGGCGGATGCCAAGGGGCTGCTCAAGAGCGCGATCCGCGACGACAACCCGGTCGTCTTCATCGAGCACGAGTACCTCTACGGCCAGCGCGGCGAGGTACCCGACGAGGAGGACCACACGGTCGACTTCGGAAAGGCGGCCGTGCGCCGCGAGGGCGACGACGTGACGATCGTCGGCATCTCGCGGATGGCGGTCACGGCCGAGAAGGCCGCCGACATCCTCGCCTCCGAGCACGAGGTCGAGGCCGAGGTGATCGACCCGCGCACGCTGCGGCCGCTCGACCTCGACACGATCCTCGAGTCGGTGCGCAAGACCAACCGCGCGGTGATCGTCGAGGAGGGCTGGCCGCACGGCGGCGTCGGGGCGAACCTGGCGGCGCTGATCCAGGAGCAGGCGTTCGACTTCCTCGACGCCCCGGTCGCGCGCGTGACCGGCGCCGACCTGCCGATGCCCTACTCCAAGCCGCTCGAGCAGATCGCCTACCCGCACGAGCCACAGGTCGTCGAGGCGGTGCTCGCCACCTTTCGCGACCTCTGAGCATTAGGCTTTCGACCATGCCCGATGTCGCGATGCCCCGCCTGTCCGACTCCATGGAGGAGGGCACGATCCTCAAGTGGCTGAAGTCCGATGGGGACGAGGTCAGCCGCGGCGAGGAGCTCGTCGAGATCGAGACCGACAAGGCCAACATGACCTACGAGGCCGATCAGGACGGGACGCTGCAGATCGTCGCGAAGGAGGGCGACACGCTGCCCGTCGGCGAGACGATCGCGCGGATCGGCGAGGGCGGCGGCGGCGACGCGCAGCAGACGGCGCAGGCGACCGATCAGGAGTCCCAGTCCTCCGGCGCCGAGCGCGAGCCGGGGCGGGGCGCCGAGGACGCGGCGGTGTCCGCGGCGTCCGATCAGGAGGCGCCTGCGGAGGCTCCCGCCGGGGCAGCGGCCGCGACCGAGGAGCCGCCGAGCCGGCCGAGCGAGCCGGCTCCCGCACAGGCGAGCGTCGCGGGCGACGGCGAACGTGTGAAGGCGTCGCCGATCGCGCGGCGGATGGCGCGCGAGATGAACGTCGAGCTGGGCGGCGTGCAGGGCAGCGGCCCGGGCGGCCGGATCGTCAAGGCCGATGTCGAGGCGGCGGCCGGGGGCGACGGGCAGGCGGTGGCCGAGGCGCCCGCGCCCGAGCAGCCGCCTGCCGAGAAGCCCAAGGCTCCGGCGCCGGTGGTCTCCGGCGAGAAGGAAGCCGGTCGCGGGGAGACGACGACCCAGGACCTGACACGGCTGCAGCAGACGGTGGCGCGGCGGATGGCCGAGTCGAAGGCGACCGCGCCCGAGTTCGTGCTCAACTGCGAGGTCGACATGGAGGCCGCCGTCGAGCTGCGCAAGCAGCTCAAGGTCGCCGCCCAGGACGGCCGCGGCAGCGTGCCGTCGTTCAACGACTTCGTGATCAAGGCGAGCGCGCTGGCACTGCGCGACTTCCCGCGCGCCAACGGCGCCTACCGCGACGGCAAGTTCGAGCTCTACGGACGCGTCAACGTCGGCGTGGCCGTGGCCGGCCAGGACGCGCTCGTCGTACCGACGATCTTCGACGCCGACCGCAAGTCGCTCGGGCAGATCGACGCAGAGGCGCGCGCCCTGGCGGAGCGCGTGCGCGCCGGCGCCATCACGCCGCCCGAGCTGTCCTCCGGCACGTTCACGGTCTCCAACCTCGGCATGTACGGGATCTCGAGCTTCGTCGCGGTCATCAACCCGCCGCAGGCCGCGATCCTCGCCGTCGGGGCGATGGAGCCGAAGCCGGTGGTGCTCGACGGCGAGATCCAGGTCCGCAACCGCATGACCCTGACCCTCGCCTGCGATCACCGGATCCTCTACGGCGCCGACGCCGCCGAGTTCTTCGCCCGCATCCGCGAGCGCCTCGAGCAGCCGCTTCTGCTCGCGCTCTAGGGTCCGAGCAGGTCGCCGACCGTCTTCGTCGCGCCGTCGATGACCCCGTCGACGGTCGCGGCGGCCTGGTCGAGCGTCTGGTTGACGGCGCTGACCGCCGGCTGCAGCGGCGCGGGCGCCGGCGGCAGGGCGTGCTGAACGGTGTCGACGACGGTGGAGACGGTCCGCTGGGGGACCGCGGGCACCGGCGCGCTGGGGACCGGGGCGGTGCGAACCGATGCTGCGGGACCGGCGGGCGCGTTGGACGCCGGGCGCGGCGAGCCACCGGAGGGCGCCGGTGATGAGGCCGCCGGTGAGGAGGCGACCGGCTGCGCCGGAGCGGCGGGCGCGGACGGCGTCGTCGCCGGGCCGCGCGTCGCGACGGGTGTGCGCGTGGCGGGCGCCCGTCCCGCGGCGGACCGCGGCGCGGTGGCGCGCGGACGGCGCGCACGGCCTGCCGGCGCGCTCGCCGCTGCGGCGGTGGCGGCCGCGCCGAGGCGCGCGGGACGCGAAGCGGCGCGGGCGTCGCCGGCGAGCGCAGCGGGCGCGAGCGTCGCCGGGCGGCCGTCGGCCTGGCCCTGCGCCCGCGGCCAGCCGCGGAACGCGACGACGCCGGTGAAGGCGATCACCGCGACGAGCGCGGCGGCCACGAGCGAGGACCCGGCGCCCACGGACGGCATGAGCCCGCGCCTGAGCATGTCCACCAATGTTCCCCCTCTTCGCGGTTCAGCGCATCGGACATCCGTCCAGTGCGTCGCCACACCGGAGAGGACCGTCGCCATCGAGATGCCTCGCCGCCGGCTCGTCGAGCCCGGCGTTGGAGACCTTCAGCGCCACCCCGGCCGTCGCGCGGCGAAGCGCCCCGCGACGCGACAACGCATCCGCGTCGATCTTCCCTCGCCTAGCGGAAGCCGCCGTGGATCCGGTAGGCGTCGTTGGCCTCCTCGTCGGGGTCGCGCCGGATGCCCGGCGGCGCCTGGTCGGTGGAGACGAACAGGCACAGCCAGCGGCGCGGCTGCGGCTTCGGCACGCAGGCGCGATACAGCCGCGGCTCGACTTCGAGCACGTCTGTGGCGGCGAGCTCCGAGCGCAGCTGGGGCCGCTGATGGACCACGAACGTCTGCATGCTGGCGATCACCGCGAGCCGCTCGCGCTCGTCCGCCGCGGTGGCCGGGCGGTGCACGATGCCGCCCGCCACGACCAGCGCGAGGAGCGCGGTGACGAGCGTGGTGCCGGCGTAGTTGGACGCCACGAGCCGCGGCAGGTCGGGCCGACGGCGGCGCAGCAGCCGCCCGCACAGCGGCGCCAGCACGGCGACCGCGACGAGGTTGGCGAAGCCGGCCAGCAGGACGCCGGGGACGAAGCCGCCGGGCCCGTCGCCGTAGAAGGGCAGCGCGGAGAGCACCGCGCCGTCGATCAGCGTGACCGCGAAGAAGGTTGGCCACTGCCATGCGCCGCGCATCCGCCAGCGCATCCGCCGCCACGCCTGGCGGCGCTCAGCGAGCCCGTGCCGCTGCATCGATCCCCAAGCCTAACCGGGGGCGCATGCCGTACCCTTCGCCCCGAGGCGAGGTTCTGCGCCGCCTGTCCGGAGACCCCGGCCGGCGGCGGTGGTGGCGGTTCGGCGATCCCGGCCCGCCGAACCGGAGAGAAAGGGTGAAGCACGCCAGATGGCGACCGAGACGGCGGAGTCGGCACTTCTCGCCGACGTTTCCGAGCACCTGACCACGGAGGATCGGGTCGGGCTGCTGCGGGCCATGCTCATGATGCGCGGCATCGAGGAGCGGGCGATGACGCTCTACCGGCAGGGCAAGGTGCCGGGTTCCTTCTACGACGGCTTCGGCCAGGAGGCGGTGTCCGCCGGCGCGACGTGGGCGATGGGCGCCCGCGACCGGCTGTGCATCCTGCACCGCGACCTGGCGGCGCACGTGATCCGCGGCGTCGCGCCCGCGCGCATCCTCGGCCAGTACATGGGCCGTGACGGGGGCATCACGCGCGGGCGCGACGGCAACGTGCACTTCGGCGACCGCACCGTCGGCTGCGTCGGGATGGTCTCGATGCTGCCCGACATGATGCTCGTCGCGACGGGGCTGGCGATGGCGTTCAAGCTGCGCGGCGAGGCGCGCGTCGCGCTCACCTGGTTCGGCGACGGCTCCACCTCCCGCGGTGACTTCCACGAGGCGATGAACTGGGCCGGCGTGCAGAAGCTGCCGGTGATCTTCGTTCTCGAGAACAACCAGTACGCGTACTCGACGCCGCTGCACGCCCAGTTCGCGGTCGACCCCGTCGAACGTGCCGCCGCGTACGGCTTCCCGGGCGCCAAGGTCGATGGCAACGACCCCGAGGCGATGTTCGAGGCCACGCGCCAGGCGCGCGACCGCGCGCTCGCCGGCGAGGGGCCGACGCTGCTCGAGGCGGTGACCATGCGCATGCACGGCCACGCCGCACACGACGACATGAAGTACGTGCCGCAGGCGCAGATCGACGAGTGGCGCGCCAAGGACCCGATCGACCGCCAGGCGCGCCGGCTCGAGGCGCTCGGGGTCGACGTCACCGCGGTCCGCGCCGCGGTCAAGGCGGAGATCGACGCGGCCGCGCAGGAGGCGCTGGCGATGCCGATGCCCGATCCCGACACGGCGGTCGACGGCGTCTTCGCCGACGAGGAGTCGCTGCTCGAGGACGGCGCCGCGCCCTGGTCGGGGTTCCGATCCTGATGCCGACGCTCACCTACCTGCAAGCGATCTCCGACGGGATGCGCGAGGAGATGCGCGCCGATGAACGCGTCTTCGTCATGGGCGAGGACATCGGGGCCTTCGGCGGCGCCTTCAAGGTCACCGACGGCTTCATCGAGGAGTTCGGCCCCACACGCGTGATCGACACGCCACTCGCCGAGTCGGGCATCGTCGGGACCGCGATCGGGGCCGCCGTCGAGGGGATGCGGCCAATCGCCGAGATGCAGTTCGCCGACTTCGTCTCGTGTGGCTTCGATCAGCTGGTCAACGTCGCCGGGAAGATGTACTACCGCCAGGGGCTCTCGGTGAACCTGACGGTCCGCCTGCCCTCCGGCGGCGGCTTCTCCGGCGGCCCCTTCCACTCGCAGAACCCCGAGGCGTGGTTCATGCACGCTCCGGGTCTGAAGGTCGTCGCTCCGTCGACGGCTGAGGACGCCAAGGGGCTGCTGATCTCTGCCGTGCGCGACCCCAACCCGGTCGTCTTCATGGAGCACAAGCACCTCTACCGCCGGATCAAGGGCGAGGTGCCCGAAGGGCGCTACACGACGCCGTTCACCGCGCGCGTCGCCCGCGCGGGGACCGACCTCGTGGTGATCGCCTACGGCGCCATGGTGCACACCGCGCTGGAGGCGACCGAGGACATCGACGGCGCGTCGATCGAGGTACTCGACCTGCGCTCCCTGGTGCCGCTCGACGAGGCGGCCATCCTCGCCTCCGTTCGCAGGTGCTCGAAGGTCGTGATCCTCGACGAGGCCAACCAGACGTGCGCCGCCGGCGCCCAGGTCGCGGCGCTGATCGCCGAGCACGCATGGGAGGACCTCGACGGCCCCGTCGTGCGGGTCTCCAGCCCGGACGTGCCGATCCCGTTCTCGCCGCCGCTCGAGCAGGCCGTCCTGCCCCAGGTCGACGACGTCAGGGAGGCGTGCCGTGAGCTCCTCGAGTACTGAGACGCTGGTCGACCTGACGATGCCCCAGATGGGCGTCTCGGTTGCCGAGGGGACGGTGGTCGAGTGGAAGAAGCGCCTCGGCGACTGGGTGGAGACCGACGAGACGATCGTCGCGATCTCGACGGACAAGATCGATACCGACGTCGAGTCGCCGGCCAGCGGCCGCCTCGCCGAGGTCCTCGTCGACGTCGGCACGACCGTCGACGTCGGCACGGTGCTCGCTCGCATCGCAACCGACGCGAAGCCCGGCGTGCCGCACGTGAGCGAGAACGGGCCGGGTGCCCTGCAGGGCGACCCGGAGGCGGAGCGCTCCAAGCGCGGACCGCGGCGCTACTCGCCCGTGGTCATGCGGATCGCGTCCGAGCACGGCATCGATCTCGAGCAGGTCGAGGGCACCGGCCGCGACGGCCGCGTGCGCAAGCAGGACGTGCTCGCGTTCGTCGAGGACTCGGGCTCACCCGCCCCGCCCAGCTCCGGCGCCGAGCCGCCGATGCACATCGAGAGCCCGTACCGCCCCGAGCCGGCGCGTCCGAAGACCCGCAGGCCGCGCCTCGGCCGCGACCAAGCGCCCGCTGGCGCCGCCGCGGGGGGCGACGGCGCGCACGCGGCGCCGCTGTCGCGCATGCGCGCCTCGATCGGCGAGCACATGCTCGAGTCGCTGCGGACCGCGGCGACGTGCACGACGATCGCCGAGGCCGACATGACCCGCGTCGAGGCCGCGCGGCGCGAGGCCGGGCTGACGTCGCTGCCCTACGTCGCCCGGGCCGTGATCGACGTCCTCGCCGAGTACCCGGCGCTCAACGCCACGCTCGAGGACGGCACCGTCACCACCTACGACGGCGTCCATCTCGGCATCGCTGTCTCGCTCGGCGAGGGCGGCCTGATCGTCCCGGTTATCCGCGACGCGCAGGACCTCTCGGTCGAGGGCCTGGCCAGGCGCATCAAGGACCTCGCGCGCCGCGCTCGAGCCGGCGAGCTCACGCCGGACGAGGTCCGCGGCGGCTCGTTCACGATCACGAATCCCGGCGGCTACGGCTCGATCATGGCGACGCCCGTGATCAACCAGCCGCAGGTCGCGATCCTCGACACGGAGGCCGTCGTCAAGCGGCCGGTGGTCGTCACCGACGAGCTCGGCAACGACGCAATCGTCGTGCGCTCGATGACCTACCTGTGCATGTCCTGGGATCATCGCGCGCTCGACGGCGCGCTCGCCGCGCAGTTCCTCAACGGCGTGCGCAAGAAGTTGGAGGCGTGGCCGATAAGGGTGGGTGGCGTCTGACGGACACTCGCCCGGGGCAGGGGATCCCCCTGCCCCGGGCGGGCAGACCCCTACCGCGGCGGCTCGGCCACGACGTCGAAGTCGGGCCAGTCCGCGCCGCCCACCGCGCGCCGGAGCTGGGCGAGCACGAGCGCGACGCCCTCCGAGAGCGCGAGGTCCAGCTCACCCGCGCGGCGCACCAGCGCATCGAGCGCGGCGATCGCCTGCGCGCGTTCCAGGGGCTCCGCCTCCCCGGTCCCGGCCAGGCGCAGGAAGCGGACGCGGTCCTTGTCGAGGCGCTTCGGCTCGAGCGGATCGGTCCAGCCCCCGGCGAGCACTCCGCGCTGACCCGGCTCGCCGGGCTCGAGCCACAGCTTCAGCAACCGCTCGCCGGACTCGCCGGCGCGCTGCACCCGGACGGCGAGCCCTTCGGCCGGCGCGCGCTCGGCGCGCCATCCCTCGCCGAGCGCGGTCTCGCCGATCCCCGCGATCGCGGCCGTCACGCCCGCCTGGGCGAGCCGGTCGAGCGCCTCGCCCGCGCGCCGCGCGGTGTCGGAGTCCGCGAGCACCGCGACGGCCGCGAGCACGGCGGCCGCGGCGGGGCTCGCACGCTGCTCGAGCCGGCGCACGACGAGCCGGCGCAGGCGCGCGTCGGGTCCCGTGCGACGGTGCGGCGCGGTGAGCAGCACCGCCAGGATCTCCGCCCCCTCGGCGGTCGGCCGCGCGTCGAGCGCGGGCAGCGCCTGGTCGAGCAGCTCCTCGAGGTCGTCGCGAGCGTCGAGCAGATCGTCGAGCACGGGTCGGGAGGCTACGCGCCCACGGCGTAGGATGGGGGGTGATGGGCGAGCTGTGGACGAGCCACCTGGGGACGGTCCCCTACCTGGAGGCCGTCGAGCTGCAGGAGCGCCTGCGCGAGCGCGTCGTCGCCGGAGAGCTGCCGGACCTGCTGCTCGAGCTCGAGCATCCGCCGGTCTACACGCTCGGCCGCCGCTCCGGCGCGGGTGACCTGCCGCTGCCCCAGGCGACCTACCGCGAGCGCGGGATCGACGTCGTGCGCACCGACCGCGGCGGCAAGCTGACCTTCCACGGGCCGGGCCAGCTCGTCGGCTACCCGATCATGCACGTCGACGACGTGATCGCGTTCCTGCGCACGATGGAGCGCGCGATCATCGCGGCGCTCGCGGAGGTCGGCATCGAGGCGCGCTCGCGCGAGGCCGAGGGCCGCGACTACACCGGCGTGTGGGTGCAGGACCGCAAGATCGCCTCGATCGGCGTGCACCTGTCGCGCGGGGTCTCGACGCACGGCTTCGCGGTCAACGTCGACAACGACCTGACGCCGTTCGGGCAGGTCATCGCCTGCGGCCTGCCCGACGTGCGCATGACCTCGATCCGCGCCGAGGGCGGGACCGACTCGCTCGAGTGCTTCCGCAAGCGCATGGGCCACGCCTTCGCCACCGCCTTCGGCCGCCGCCAGCGGCTCGTCGCGGCGGCGCGACTCTCGTCGATACCCTCACTGGCGTGACCGCCACGCCGCTCCGGATCCACCAGACGCGCTCACGCTCCAACCCCGGCGGGATGGACGTGACGAAGGTGCTGGGAACCGAGTTCGAGCCGTTCCGGGGCCGCAAGCCGCCGTGGTTCAAGGTCCCGCCGCCCGGCGGCGAGAAGTATCGCGACCTGACCAGGCTGATCTCCGAGGAGAACCTCCACACGGTCTGCCAGGAGGCCGCCTGCCCCAACGTCGGCGAGTGCTGGACCCGCGGTACGGCCACGTTCATGATCCTCGGTGACACTTGCACGCGGCGCTGCGGGTTCTGCAACGTCAAGACCGGCAAGCCGACCTGGAACGACCCGCTCGAGCCGCTGCGCGTCGCCCGCTCGGTGGCGAAGATGGGCCTGCGCCACGCGGTCGTGACCTCGGTCGATCGCGACGATCTCCCCGACTACGGCGCGCAGGTCTGGGTCGGCGTCATCCGCTCGATCCGCATGCAGGCCCCGTGGTGCAAGGTCGAGTGCCTCACCCCCGACTTCCGCGGCGAGGAGATGCCGCTCGCGAAGGTGATCGCCGAGCGCCCCGACGTCTTCAACCACAACGTCGAGGTCGTGCCGCGCCTGTACCCCGTCGCGCGCCGCGGCTCGCGCTGGGCGCGCTCGCTGCGCGTCCTGCGCAACGCCAAGGAGATGGCAGGCGACGAGGTCACGACGAAGTCCGGCCTGATGGTCGGCCTCGGCGAGACGCACGAGGAGATGGTCGACGCGTTCGGCCAGCTGCGCGAGCAGGGCGTCCAGGTGCTCACCGTCGGCCAGTACCTGCGCCCGACCGAGCGCCACCTGCCGATCGTCCGCTACTGGCACCCGGACGAGTTCAAGGCGCTCGAGCAGGCCGCCTACGACCTCGGCTTCGAGCACATCGCCGCCGGCCCGCTGGTCCGCTCGAGCTACCACGCCGACGAGCACGTCGCCCAGCAGCTCGCGGGCACCGGCCCGCTCGCCGCCGCCTGAGACTGCCGCCCGGCGGGCCGGGTACGGTTCCGCGAGTCCGTGTTCCCGCTGCGCGACAACATCCCGACCGAGCGCACGCCGTACGTCACGATCGCGTTGATCGCCGCCAACGTGCTGGCGTACTTCCTCTTCCAGCACGGGACGATCACGCTCGGCGACCCGAGCAGCGCGGCGTACCTGCGCAACCTCGTCGAGAACGCGACGATCCCCTACGAGCTGACCCATTGGGGTCAGAACTGCATCATCGAGGGGCAGCACATCGCCTGCGGGAAGGTCCCGAACCCGCCCGGCTACGCACCGACGTGGGCGGAGCCCTTGCTCTCGATGTTCATGCACGGCGGCCTGCTGCACCTGGGCGGCAACATGCTCTTCCTGTGGATCTTCGGCAACAACGTCGAGGACTCGATGGGCCCCGTCCGCTACTTCGTGTTCTACATCCTCGGCGGGCTCGCGGCGACGCTGCTGCAGGTGATCGTCGGGCCGAACTCGCCGGTGCCGAACATCGGCGCCTCGGGGGCGATCGCAGCCGTCCTGGGCGGCTACCTCCTGCTGTTCCCGCGGGCCCGCGTGGTGACCTTCGTGTTCATCGTGTTCTTCTTCACGATCCTCGAGCTCCCGGCGATCCTGTTCCTCGGCATCTGGATCGCCGAGCAGGCGCTGTTCGGCTACCTCGGCCTGACCCAGCCCTCCGGCGGCGGAGGCGGCGTGGCCTACTTCGCCCACATCGGCGGCTTCGCCTTCGGGCTGCTGGCCATCAAGCTCTTCTCCTCCGAGGCGCGAAGACGGCGGCAGCTCGAGCGCGCCGGGATGGCATGAGCGCGCACGTGATCGCCGGCCTCGCCTTCGGGCTGGTGGTGTTCCTGGCGCTGCTGACGATCGCCGCCGCCGCGATCCTCGGGCCGGACATCCTCACCGTCCTGTCGCTGCTCGTCCTCGCCGTGCTCGGATTCGGGATCTTCGGAGCGCTGCGCCAGCCGCCGTCGGGCCGCCGCTGATGCCCTACGAGCTGCTCCAGGGCGGCACGATGCGCCGCCGCCGGAGCGGCCGCAGGCCGCAGCGCGGGCACGCCGGCTGGCTCCTCGCGCCGCTGCTCGTCATCGTCCTCGCCGTCACGGGCCTGCTCCTGATGTCCGGCTCGACCGGCGAGCGCGACCGCCACCGGCAGCGGCACCTGATCAGCGAGCAGTCAGCGGTGGCGCTCGACTCCGGCACCGCACCGCTAGCGGGCGGCGGGACGATCCCCTCGCCCCTGGCCGTGAAGCTGAACGCCGGCGCCGACGCGGTGCGCCAGCACTTCGGCAAGCCGCCTCGGGCCGGCCTGCTCTTCGACCTCGACAACGGGCGCGTGCTGTGGCGCCACAACCCGACGCGGGTCGCCCCGATCGCGTCGCTGACGAAGATGATGACCGCGCTCGTGGTCACCGACCAGCTGCGCGCGAATGCCCGCGTGCCCGTCACGCGGCAGGCGCTCGCCTACAAGGGGTCGGGCGTCGGGCTGCTGCCACGGGGCAAGGACATCCCCCTGCGCACAATGCTCTACGGGCTGCTGCTGCCCTCGGGCAACGACGCCGCGATCGCGATCGCCCAGCGCGCCGGCGGGACGGTGCGCCGCTTCGTCGGGCTGATGAACGCGCGCGCCCGCGCCATGGGGCTGCTCTGCACGCACTTCACGAGCCCGAGCGGGTTCGTCGACCGCGGCAACCACTCGTGCGCCGCCGACCTCGCCGCGATCGCCCGCGCCGTCCTGCGCGAGCCGCGGCTGGCCCCGATCGTGGGCGCCAGGTCGGCCGAGCTGCCGTTCCCGATCAAGGGCGGCAAGCTCTACCTCTACAACAACAACCCGCTGCTGCGGTCGGCCTACCCCGGCACGACCGGCGTCAAGACCGGCTACACCGCGGCCGCGGGGCCGTGCCTCGTCGCCACGGCGACGCACGGCGGCCACCGCCTCGGCGTCGTGCTACTGGACTCGGTGAACACCGCCGATCAGGCCCGGCGGCTGCTCGACAAGGGGTTCGCGGTCCTGCATCGGACGCACTGATGGACCGCGCGGCCATCCGCGCCCGTACTGGGGACGATGGCCGTCCCTCCGCACGTCGCCTCCGCCGGCGCCCGTAAGTCCGACCACCTGCGCATCGCCGCGGGTCCAGGCGTCGAGCACGCGGCCCCGACGGGCCTCGCCGCCGTGCGCCTGCGCCACCGAGCACTGCCCGAGCGCGATCTGCGCGCCGTGTCGCTCGAGACCGAGCTGCTCGGGCGCCGGCTCGCGGCGCCGCTGGTCGTCTCGGCGATGACGGGGGGCACCGCCGCCGCCGCCGGCATCAACGCGGCCCTGACGCGCGCGGCCGCCGAGCACGGGATCGCGCTGGCGCTCGGCTCGGGCCGCCGGCTGATCGACGACCCGAACCTGCTTGCCACCTACCGGCGCGCGGGCGCCGGCCGGCCGCCGTTGCTGCTGGCCAACCTCGGAGCGGCCCAGATCCGTGGGCCCGAGGGCGCGGCACGAGCCGAGCGACTGCTGGAGCTGCTCGCCGCCGACGGCCTCTCGATCCACCTGAACCCCGTTCAGGAGGCGGTCCAACCCGAGGGGGAACCGGATTTCGACGGCGTCCTGGACGGCATCGCCGCGGTCGTGGCACGCGTCGCGCCGGCGCCCGTGATGGTCAAGGAGGTCGGCTTCGGCCTCGACCCGGACGACATCCGGGCGCTGGTCCGGGCCGGCGTCGCGGCCGTCGACGTCGCAGGCGCCGGGGGCACCAACTGGGCCAGCATCGAGGGCCGGCGGGATGCGCGCGCGGGCGCCGTCGCCGCGGCGTTCGCCGACTGGGGCGTCCCGACGGCGACCGCGATCTCGGAGGCGGCGGCCGCCGCGCCCGGGATCCCGTTGATCGCCTCCGGCGGCCTGCGCGACGGCGTCGACGCTGCGAAGTGCCTGGCGCTCGGCGCCACGGCCGCCGGGCTCGCGCGCCCGCTGCTGATCGCCGCGCGCGAGGGCCGGGCCGGCGCGGCGCTCACGACGCTCGTCACCCAGTTGCGGATCGCCACGTGGGCGGCGGGCGCACCGTCGGCTGGCGCGCTCGGAGCGGAGCACCTGCGATGAGGGTCGTCGTGATCGGCGCCGGACTTGGCGGCCTCGCGGTCGCGCTGCGCCTGCAGGGCCAGGGTCACGACGTGGTCGTGCTCGAGCAGCGGGCGACCCCGGGCGGCCGTGCGTCGCAGATCCGCGACGGCGGCTACACGTGGGACACCGGCCCGTCGCTGATCACGATGCCCTGGGTGCTCGAGGACGCCTTCGCCGCCGGCGGGCTCGACCTGCACTCCGAGGTGACGCTGCGCCGGCTCGATCCGATGTACCGGATCCGCTGGGCCGGCGAGGAGCGCCACTTCGACTTCACCGACTCGCCCGAGCGCCTGCAGGCCGAGGTCGCGCGCTTCTCCGAGCGCGACGCGCGCCGCGTACCCGGCTTCCTCGACGCGCTGCGCCCGATCTACGAGGAGGGGATCCTCGCCGCAGGGCGCCGCGACTTCGGCTCGCTGCGCGACTTCGCCGGACTGGTTCCCGCGATGGTGCGGCTGGGCGCGCTGCGCCCGCTGCACGGCTTCGTGTCGCGCCACTTCAGCGACGAGCGCGTGCGCGAGGCGTTCTCGTTCCACTCGCTGTTCATCGGCGGCGACCCGTTCCGGGTGCCCGCGATCTACGGCGGCCTCGTCTACCTGCAGGTGCTCGACGGCGGCTGGTACGCCGACGGCGGCGTCTACTCGCTGGTCGAGGCGATGGCGCGGCCGCTCGACGTGCGCTGCGACGCCCGCGTGGCCCGCATCGAGCATCGCGGCGGCCGCGTCACCGGCGTGGCGCTCGCCGACGGCGACCAGGTCGCGGCGGACGCGGTGGTCTCCAACGGCGACGTCCTGCGCACCCACGCCCTGCTCGGCCACTCGCCACCGCGCCGGCGGCTGCGGCCGACGATGTCGTGCCTGCTGCTCTACCTCGGCACCGACCGCGTGTTCGGCGAGTTGCTGCATCACACGCTGCTCGTCGGCGACGGCTACCGCGACTTCATCCGCAGCGTCACGCGCGGGCGCGGGATGCCGCGGAGCTTCTCGACCTACGTGCATGCCCCGGCGCGCAGCGAGCCGGGGATGGCGCCGCCCGGCGGTGACTCGCTCGCGGTCCTGCTGCCGGTCCCCAACCTGCGTGCAGGCATCGACTGGTCGCGCGCGGAGGCTTCGCTGCGCGACGCTCTCGTCGCCGACCTGGAGGCGACGTTCGGACTCGAAGGGCTCGACGGGTCGGTGCGCGTCGAGCACCGGATGGCGCCGCCGGACTTCGCGCGGCAGTTCGGCGCGGTCGACGGCAACGCGTTCGCCGTCGAGCCGACGCTGCACCAGTCGGCCTACTTCCGCGCGCCCAACCGGATCCGCGGGATCCGTGGCGCCTACCACGTCGGCGGCGGCACCCATCCGGGCGCAGGCATCCCCGGCGTGCTGCTCGGCGCCGAGGTGACGGCCCGGCTCGTGCACGCCGACGCCCGCGCGCAGGTGACGGCATGAGCGCCGCCACACTCCCGCTCCCGCTGCTCGGCGAGGCGCGCAGCACCACGCACCGGGTCGCGCGCACGTTCTCGCTCGCCTGCCGGCTGCTGCCGCGCTCGGTGCGCGACGACGTGTACCTGCTCTACCTCCTCTTCCGCACGCTCGACGACCTGGTCGACGACGGCGCGCCGGACGCGGAGGAACGGGTCGCCGCGGTCGAGGCCTGGGCGCGCAACCAGGCCGGGCCCGCGACCGGCGAGGTCGCGATGCTGCACGCCCTCGAGCGCCGGCGGCCGCTGCCGCGCGCGCCGCTGGCCGACTTCTGCGCGGGCATGCGGCATGACCTCGCCGGCGCGTCGCTCGCCACCGAGGCGGACGTGGATCGCTACTGCTACCGCGTCGCCGGCACGGTCGGCGTGGTGATGGCGTCGGTGCTCGGCACGCGCGATGCGTCCGTCGCCGAGCCCGCGGCGGCCGCGCTCGGAATGGCGATGCAGCGGACGAACATCCTGCGCGACATCGACGAGGACCGGGCGGCGGGGCGCAGCTACATCGCGCACGAGGCGATCGCGCGCCACGGCAGCCCGCTGCCCGGACGGCGAGCAACGCTCATGCGCGAGCAGATCGCACGTGCCGACGCGCTCTACGACCGGGGGCTCGCAGGGATCGGTCAGCTGCGCGCAGGCCGCCCGGCGATCGCGGCCGCCGCCGGCATGTACCGCGAGATCCTCCGTCAGCTCGAGCGCGACGGACTCGGCGCCGAACCGGGGCGAGCGGTCGTGCCGTCCGGCCGCCGCCTGGGAGTCGCCGCTCGCGCGGCGCTGCGCGGGCGATGACGGCATCAGTCAGACGGCGCGCGGGTACGGAGGTGCCGTGGCCGAGCCCGTGGAGGTCTACCGGCGCCGGCGGCTCGTCGCCCTCACCGCGCTGCTCGTTGCGGTCGTCGTCGTCGTGGCGGCCCTCGTCGTGCTGACCCGCGGCAGTCCTTCCGGCGGTGACCAGGCCGCGCGCGACGGCGGCGCGCCGCCGCCGCCCCTGCCGCAGCTGCCGCGCGGGGGCCGCGAGATCCTTCCGCGCTACCGCATCGTCGCCTACTACGGCGCCCCGCAGGACGTCGAGCTGGGCGCGCTGGGCATCGGCCGCCCGGACCAGGCGGTGGCGCGGCTCGAGAAGCAGGCGAAGCCCTACGCCGCCGGCGGGCGCCCCGTCATGCCGGTGCTCGAGCTGATCGCGGTCGTGGCGGCCCACGACCCGGGCGACGGCGGCCGCTACGACCTGCGCCAGCCCGACTCGGTCATCCGCCGCTACCTGAAGGCCGCGCGCCGCGCGAAGGCCCTGCTCGTGTTGGACATCCAGCCCGGCCGCTCGGACTTCTTCACGGAGACGACGCGGCTGCGCAAGTGGCTGCGCAAGCCCGACGTCGGGCTCGCCCTGGATCCGGAGTGGCGCGTCACCGACGCGCAGATACCGGGTCAGGTCATCGGGCGCGTCGACTCGCGCGAACTCAACGCGACGACGGCCTGGCTCTCACAGCTGATCGCCCGCGACCGGCTCCCGCAGAAGCTCGTGATCGTCCACCAGTTCACCGACGACATGGTCGACGAGACCGCGCTCAAGGCACGTGCCGGCGAGGCGATCGTGCTCAACGCCGACGGCTTCGGCACGCGCCCGGTGAAGGTCTCCAAGTACAAGCGCTTCACCCGCCAGGCCCCCGGCTTCGAGCAGGGCTTCAAGCTCTTCTACAAGGAGGACGTCGGGCTGATGACACCGCGCCAGGTGCTGCGGCTCAAGCCGCCGCCGGACGTCGTGGTCTACGAATAGCGATGCGGCGGTCGCGATCGATGCTCGGGGCGCTCGCCGTGTCCCAGATCGCCTACGGGCGCTTCGAGCGCGCCCGGTCGCCTGCGGTGACCCGCGGGCTGGTGGCGCTGATGCTCGCCACCTCGGCCGTCGAGGCGGTCGAGACGCGCGGGCTGCGGCGCGGTGCCCTGCCCGTGGCCGCCGCCGGCGCGCTCGGCTTCGGCGCTGAGCTCGTCGGCGTCGCCACCGGACGCCCGTTCGGCCACTATTCCTACAGCGACAAGCTGGGAGCGCGCGTCCGCGGGGTCCCGCTGCTCGCCGGCGCGGCGTGGGCGCTGATGGCACGGCCGGCATGGGTCGTCGCGGGTCAGCTGACGCGCCGCCGGTCGGCGCGCGTACCGCTCGCCGCCGGCGCGCTCACCGCGTGGGACGTGTTCCTGGACCCGCGGATGGCCCGCGAGGGCTACTGGAGCTGGCCGGCCGGGGGCCGCTACGAGGGGATCCCCGCCTCGAACTTCGCGGGCTGGTTCGCGATCGGGCTCGGCGTGTTCTGGCTGTGGACCGCGCTCGACGGCGACGACGCAAACGCGCATGGCGACGGCGACGGGGCGCTCGCCTTCTACGTCTGGACGTGGATCGGCGAGTCGTTCGCGAACGCGGTGCTGTGGCGGCGGCCGGTGACCGCCGCCGCGGGATCGGCCGCGATGGGCACCTTCGCCCTGCCCGCGATCGCTCACCGGCTGCGGCGATGAGGGTCGCAGTCGTCGGTGCCGGCGTCGGCGGGCTCGCGGCGGGGATCCGGCTCGCGCATGCCGGCCACCGCGTCACCGTGCTCGAGATGGGCGCCGCGCCGGGCGGCAAGTGCGGTCGCGTCCAGTCGGGTGCGTACACGTGGGATTCGGGGCCGTCGCTGCTGACGCTGCCCGGCGTCTTCCGGGACCTGTTCGCTGCGACCGGCGGGTCGCTCGAGGACGAGCTCGAGCTGCTGCGCGTCGAGCCGGTCACCCGCTACCGCTTCGCCGACGGCTCGCGCGTCGACCTGTCCGCCGACCTGCCGACGGCGTTCGCGGCGCTCGAAGCCTGGTCACCGGGCGCGGGAGCGGACTGGACGCGCTTCCTCGGTGTGGGCGCGAGCATGTGGCGCGCGTCGGTGCCGTTCCTCACCGGTCCCCCGCCCTGGCCTCCACGCCGGCCGGTCGCGGGCGCGCCGGCGCCGGACCCGCGCGATCTCCTGCGGGTGCGGCCGTGGTCGACACTGCGCGGGCTCGCTCGCGCGACCGTCCGCGACCCACGGCTGCGCATGATCATCGAGCGCTTCGCCACCTACGCGGGCGCCGACCCGCGGCGGGCGCCTGCGGCGCTCGCCGTCGCCGGCTGGGTCGAGCACGCCTTCGGCGCCTGGCAGCCGCGCGGCGGGATGTACGAGCTCGTGCAGGCGCTCGCCCGCCGCCTCGACGCCCTCGGCGGCGAGCTGCGCCTGAACACCCCGGTCGAGCGGGTGCTCGTCCGCGGGGGCCGCGTCCGCGGCATCACGACGGCGGCGGGCGCCCTCGCGGCCGATGCGATCGTCGCCGACATGGACCCCACGCCGCTCACTAAAGGGGCCAGGCCCCTTTATGTTCGGCGTGGTCCGCGCAACGGGCCCGAGCCGTCGCTGTCGGGGCTCGCGCTGATGCTCGGGCTGCGCGGGCGCGACCTCGGGCGGGCGCATCACGAGATCACCTTCCCCGCGGACTACGACGCCGAGTTCGACGACGTTTTCGTCCGCCGCCGCCCCGTGCGCGACCCGACCGTCTATGTCAGCGCGCCGTGGGTCACGGATGCCGGCGATGCCCCGGCCGATCGCGAGAGCCTGTTCGTGCTCGTCAACGCGCCCTCGGTCGGCGCCGCGGCGGATTGGGACGCCGCGCAGGCGGCCCTGCTCGCGCGGCTCGACCTCGGGGCCCGCATCGAGGCGGTCGTCCGGCGCGGCCCCGCCGAGCTGGAGCACGAGACGGGCGCGGCCGGCGGCGCGATCTACGGCGTCGCGCCGCACGGGCGCCTGGGGACCCTGCGACGGCCCGGGCAGCGCGTGCGCGGCGTCCGCGGGCTGTGGCGCGTCGGCGGGACCGCACACCCCGGCGGCGGGCTGCCGCTCGTGGCGCTGGGCGCCGCGACGGTCGCGCGTGAGATCGGCCGCGGCTAGATGGTGGCCAGCGGGTCGCGGCCGTCCCAGGTTCCGGCCGCGCCGTACGGACGGAAGCGCGCGAACAGCTCCTCGGAGTACCAGCGCTCCTCGCGGGTGCGCCGGACGACGGCGCGGTGGGCGTCGCGGCCGTAGGCGAACGCGCGCGCCGCCTCCAGCGAGCTCCACATCGAGAAGGTCGCCTGGCGTGCCAGCGGCCACTCCCCCGCGCCGACGGACGCCAACAGCCCGGGCTGCTCGAGCAGGTCCCCGGCCGGCGAAGCGATCGCGCGATAGAAGGGCACGAGCCGCGTCGGCCGAACCGCGGCGCGCGTCAGGATGGCCACCGGTCCGCCGTCGTCGGCACCGGACGCACCGGCGAGCGGATCGGCCCCGCCCCACTGCCCGTGCGCCCGCACGGGCGCGAGCCGCACGCCGTAGGACTCCTCGCCGAGCGACCGCCAGCGCGCCGCGACGTCCGAACGCGCCAGGAACGCGTCGAGCGCCTCGCCGTCGTCCCAGACGGCGAACAGCGCCCAGCGGCGCAGGTCCGCGGAGAGCGTCATCGTGCGCCCGCGTCCCGTGCCCAGGAGCCGCCAGAAGCGCAGGCCCGGCGTGCGCGCGAGCAGGGGACGGTCGAGGCCGATGCGCGACACTGCCTCGCGGGTCGCGGCGCCGCGGCGGTAGCGGGTGAGATGGAAGGAGGCGACGGTCACGAGTGGTGTACGCGGGAGCGGTCATCATCGGCTATCTGCTCGGCTCGGTGCCCGTTGCCGTGCTCGTCGCGCGCGGTCACGGCGTCGACCTCCATGCGACGGGGGACGGGAACCCGGGCGCGTGGAACGCGCTCGGGCAGCTCGGCGCGCGGCGGGCGTGGCCGGTCTTCGCGGGCGACGGGCTCAAAGGCCTGCTCGCCGGCCTCGCCGGGCTCGCGCTCGGCTCGTGGTCGGTCGGCTGGGCCGGCGTCGCCGCCGCCATGGTCGGTCATGCGCTGCCCGTCTTCGATCGCTTCCGCGGCGGCAAGTCGGTGATGACCTTCGCCGGCGGCATGTTCGCGCTCGCGCCGGTCGCCGCCGTCATCGCCCTGGCCGCCTGCCTCGCGGTCAGCGCGGCGAGCGCCTTCCGCTACGGCGCTCGCGTCGGCGTCTTCGGCTTCCCGCTCGTCCAGCTCGCGCTCGATCCGGTCCGCCATCTGATCGCCACCGGGATCCTCATGACCCTGATCGGGACCCTGTTCCTGCTGCGCCGCCGTACTCCCGGCCCCGCCAGCGCCGCGGCGGGCGCAGCGCAGACGCCGTGAGCCGCAGCACCGCGAGGGGGTCCGCCAGCGGGGAGAGCCAGAACGCCGCCCCACGTCGGGCGTAGGTCCGGCGCAGGCCGAGCAGCAGCGACCACCGGACGGCGAGCAGCGCGCGGTCGACGATCCGCGCACGGCCCGCGAGCAGCCGCAGCGGAGGAAGCGCGAGCACGAGCCAGCAGAGCGCGACATCGGCCGTCTGCCAGCGCGCCGACGTGACGTCCGGCAAGGCGATCGAACGCCCCCACTCTCGCCACACCTCGCGCGCGGATTCGTGCATGTCGACGGTGATCAGGTCGCCGCCATCGCGGAACGCCACGCGCCATCCGCGAGCGGCGAGGCCGCGCGCGAGCGCGGCATCGTCGGTCATGTGGCCGGCGGCGAGCGTATACCCGCCGGCCTGGAGCAGCGCCGTGCGCCGTACCGCCGTGCACTGCCCGTTGGCCAGCAGCCGCGCCGGCCGCGGTGGGCGCCCAGCCGCGTCGGCGGGCCCGAAGCGGTAGACGAGCGTGGCCAGGAAGGCGGGATGCAACCAGCGCTCCCCCGCCGTGTCGCAGGCGAAGCGGCAGCCCGCGGTGACGAGGTCGGCGTCGCCCAGCGCCGCCGCGAGCGCACGCACCAGGCCCGCGCGCACGCGCGTGTCTGCGTCGAGCGACACGACGACGTCGCCGCTCGCCGCCTCCAGGCCCTGCTGCAGCGCCCAGGGCTTGCCCACCCAGCCCGTCGGCAGCGGCGCGCCGTCGAGGACGCGCGCACCGCGCGCCCGCGCGATCGCTGCCGTGGCGTCCGACGAGCCGTCGTCGACGACGATCAGCTCGAAGACGTCGCGCTCGCCGCGCAGGGCGTCGAGGCACGGGCCGAGGCGGTCCGCCTCGTCGCGGGCGGGGATCACGACGGAGACGGTCGCGCACGGGGCCGGCTCCGTGGCGACCAGCGGCGCGTGGCGCACGCGGCCTCGCGCCAGCCGCGCGAGCGCCACGCCTCCGGCGAGGCCCTGCAGCAACCCGAGCGCGCGCACCGCCTGCCACGGTACCGCCCCGGCGTAGACCTCCCCGAGCTCCTGGCGCCCGCGGGCTGACCGGCCCTGCATCATGCGCTTGTGGACGTCTGGACCCACGACCGCTTCCGGTTCCCGCTGCCGGCGGGCCACCGCTTCCCGATCGAGAAGTACGGCCTGCTGCGCGAGCGCGTCGTCGCGGACGGGATCGCCTCGAGCACCGAGGTGCACGAGCCCGAGCCCGTCGCCTGGAGCCGGATCGAGGCGGTGCACGAGCGCAGCTGGGTGCGCCGCCTGCGCGCGGGCGAGTTGAGCGTCCGCGAGCAGCGCGGGCTCGGGCTGCCGTGGTCGCCGGAGCTGGTCGAGCGCGGGCGCCGCGCGACGGCGGGCACGGTGCTGGCAGCGCGCCACGCCCTGCGCCGAGGCGTCGGGATGAACCTCGGCGGCGGCACGCACCACGCCGGCCGCGCCTGGGGCCGCGGCTTCTGCCTGTTCAACGACGTCGCCGTCGCGCTCGAGTGCCTGCGCGCGGACGGGCTCGTGGCGCGCGCGCTCGTCGTCGACTGCGACGTCCACCAGGGCGACGGAACCGCCGACCTGCTCGGTCCAGACCCCGACGTCTTCACGCTCTCGCTGCACGGCGCGCGCAACTACCCGTTCCAGCGCATCCCCTCGGACCTCGACGTCGACCTCGCGAGCGGCACCGGCGACGACCGCTATCTCTCGGCGCTCGACGCCGCGCTCGACCACGCGATCCCGCGCGCCGGCGCCGACGTCGCCTTCTACCTCGCCGGCGCCGATCCATGGAAGGGCGACCGGCTCGGACGGCTCGCCCTGAGCAAGGGCGGCCTGCTCGCGCGCGACGAGCTCGTGCTCGACCGCCTGCGCGCGACCGGCGCCGCGGTCTGCGTCGTCCTGGCCGGGGGCTACGCCGACGACGTGCGCGACACCGTCGACATCAACGCAGCGACCGCGGCCGCCGTCGCAAGGCGCCTAAGCTAGTCCGGGTCCCGGGGGCGTGGTGCTAACGGGAACACATCGGCTTTGCAAGCCGAAGTTGGGGGTTCGATTCCCCCCGCCTCCATCGCCTGGGTCGCCCCCTACGGTCCGGCGAGCCGGTTGACGTGAACTGGGCCCGTCTGGGACGGTCGGACCAACGATCCCGCGCGACATCGAACGTCGCGCCCGAGGAGGCGTCATGCGCCGCATGCTCCGACGGCCCGCTCCCGCGACCGTCATCGCCGTCATCGCCCTGGTCGTCGCGATGAGCGGAACCGCGATCGGCGACTCGGCGATCAGTGCGGCGAAGCGCCTCGTCACGGGCGCCGGCATCAAGAACGGCTCGCTCACCGGCAAGGACCTCAAGAACGGGTCCGTGACCGGCAGAGACCTCAAGAACGGGTCCGTGACCGGCACAGACCTCAAGGACGGCTCCGTGACGAGCTCCGACATCAGGAACGGGGCCTTCCTCACGATGTCTCAGGGCGACGGTCGCTACCGCGGGCTGAGCACGCCGCTGACCGGCGCGGACGTCGCTGACAAGTCGCTGACCCTTTCCGATCTCGGCGGCTCGCGGCCGGATGAGCTGACCACGACGACGAGCAGCCCGATCGCAATCGCCGCCGGCGCCTGCAAGGCGCAACTGACCGGGAACTTCGGCGAGGGCGTCGTCGGCGATCTCGTCGTCGGCACGCTGACCGACGCCGCCGGCAACGCCGTGCTGCCGAACACCGCAGCCTTCGTTCCGTCGGTCGTGATCAAGACGACGCAGGGCGGCGCGGTGCCCAACCTCGTCGTCTGCAACACGGGCGCGACCACATCGACGATCCCGACGGGCTCGGTGTTCCACTGGCGCTTGATCGACGCCTGAGCCGGGCTGGCTCCGGGCCGCGCGGCGGCAACCGCGCGGCCCGTGTCGAGCGAGCCGTGCCGGACGGCGGGACGTCAGTCCGGGGCAGGTTGATGCGCCCCGCCGCGCCTCCGGTGTGAGCTTGCCGACCGCCCCCCTTGGAAAGGGCGGCCGGTGACCTCACCAGCAGTGTCGGCCGCCGCGGCGCGAGACCTGACTGCGGCTGGACGCGCCTGGACGGACGTCCGGTCGGGGCTCAGCGATCCCAGTCGAAGCCGCGCGGCGGCTTCTGCTCGAACCAGAGGCGATCGTGCTCCGGCGTCTCCTGCAGGAAGTCCGGCGTCTCCTCGAGCACGTCGTCCTGCTGGGCGGGGGGCGCCACGGGCCGCTCGTCGGTCTCCTCGAGCCACGGATCCTCGTCGTAGCCCGGCGCGTCGGCGTCGTGGCCGGCGCTCGGGAGCTCCTCCTCGCCGGCGGGCGGGTCGATCTCGTCCCCCCGGGTCGTGCCGTCGACGTCAGCCGGCGAGTAGACGGTCGTCGGCGCGTCGGCCGCGAAGTCCTCCGGATGCTCCTCGGTCACCGGGCCGGACGGCGCCTCGGCCTCGCCCTCGGCGCCCTCGGCGCCCCCGAGCGAGGCGCCGCTCGCCGCCGGCTCGTCGTCCTCGCGGCGATCGGCCCTGCCGAGGGCCTCATGCTCCTGCCGCTCGATCTCCCCGGGGTCTCCGCCGTGCTGGCGCTTGAGCTCGAGGTGCTCGCGGATGGCGTCGTCAAGCAGTCCCATGCCTCGCCTCCAAAGGCTACTCCCCTCCCGTGACGCCGTGCGCCTAGCGGGCGGCCGGGCGCGGGTCCGACGCCCGCTGCGTGCGGTTCTTGCCGGACCGCTTCGCGTTGTACAAGGCGCCGTCGGCAGCCGCGACGAGCGTGTCCTTGTCGGCGTTGCCGGTCCCGGCCAGCGACGCGGCGCCGAAGGAGGCGGTGACCCGCAGCACGCCGTCGTGACCGTCGGGCAGCGGCAGCTCCAGCGCCTCGATCCGCCGGCGGACGCGCTCGGCGAACTGGTAGGCGCCCTCGAGGTCGGTCTGCGGCAACGCGACGGCCATCTCCTCGCCGCCGTAGCGCGCGGGCTCGTCGACGTCGCGCGAGGACTGGCGGAGCACGCGGGCGACCTCGCGCAGCACGAGGTCGCCCTGCAGGTGGCCGTACGTGTCGTTGACCTGCTTGAAGTTGTCGATGTCGAGCATGATCAGGCCGAGCTCGTGGTTGTAGCGGCGGGCGCGCTCGACCTCCGCGGTCATGACCTCCTGGAAGCGGCGGTGGTTGAACAGCCCGGTCAGCTCGTCCGTGACCGCCTGCCGCGTGACCGTCTCGTGCAGGTCGACGTTCTCGACGGAGACCGCGGCCTGGTTGGTCAGGTAGGAGAACAGCTCGCGCTCGCCGGCGGTGAACGGCTCGTCCTGGCGGGCGACGGAGACGATGCCGACGACGCGCCCGCCCTCCTCCGCTGCCCCGAGCGGGGCGGCGAGCGCGCTGGCGCCGCCGAGCTGGATCTCGGCGACCTGGCCCGCATCGATCACCGCCGCCTCGGCGGCATGCAGCGCGCGCGCGAAGGTCTCGGGCTCGCCCGCGCGCGCCACCTCGGTGAGCCGGTCCTGGCTGCTGCGGCGCATCGACGCGCGCCCGGCGGCGGCACCGATGCCGTCGACCGCCGTCTGGACCACGATCTCCAGCAGCCCGACGCGATCGAGCCCGCGGGTGATCGACTCGCCGACGCGGCGGATCGCCTCCTGCAGCCGCGCGCGCTCGAGCTGGAGCTCCTCGAGGCGGCCCTCGAGCTGGCGCGCCATGTCGTTGAACTCCTTGCCGAGCGCGGCGAACTCGTCGTTGCCCTCGGCGGGCACGGCGACCGAGAAGTCTCCCCGGCCGAGCCTCTGGGCGGCGATCAGCAGCCGCTGGACCTCGGTGTGCAGCGTGCGCGACACCGTCAGGGCGAAGGCGACCGCGAGCGCGAGGAAGCCGAGCATGACCCCGAGGACGATCAGCGACGCCGCGGAGAAGACCCCGCTGCCGCCGTTCTCGAGACGCAGCTGGTGCACGGCGAGCAGCGGGCCGTCGAAGGATTGCGCGTCGAAGGTGGCCGCGCGGTAGCGGGCGCCGTCGAGATCGACGTTCCCGTTGTGCGGCAGCGTGGCCGGCGGGCCGCCGACGAGCGTCGAGGCGACGACCCGGCCGCGCTGCAGGATGACGGCGTGGACGTGATTGAACGACCGCAGCTCGTCGGCATAGGACTGCGCGCTACGGGTGGAGACGGCGATCGTGCCGATCGAGCTGTTGTTGTTGTTGTTGATCGGCCGCCGGGTCGCACCGACCGCGACGCCCGTACCGGTCTCGAAGCGGCCGATCCCGCGCAGGTCCAGCGCGGCCTTGGCGGCGCCGACGCGCTGCGCGAGCGTGACCAGCCGCGCGTTGATGGCGGCCGAGCGGCGAGCGCGGATCGCCGTCGCGAGCCTGCCGTCCTTGACGATCGAGTTCGCGACCACCCCCGCGTGCTGCTGGTCCTGCTGGAGCAGCTGTATCGCGGCGTTCTGGTTCTGCGCGAGCGCCGCGTCGACCTTGCCGTCGCCCGCCGCCCCGACGAGCTTGTAGAGGACGAGCGCCACCGCGACCATCGGAACGATCACGATGATGACGAAGAACAGCCGCAGCCGGTTGCGGAAGCTCGGGGTGAGGACGGGGCGAGGTCGCATGGGCTGCGTCGGAGGTCAATCTAGTCCTCCGGGCGCCGCTCCATGCACACTCGCGAGGCACGGGGACGGCTACAATCGCGGTTCACGACACGCGGGAGAAGTCCTGCACGCCGTTGCACCACGGGGCTATAGCTCAGTTGGGAGAGCGCCTGGATCGCACCCAGGAGGTCGGGGGTTCGAGTCCCCCTAGCTCCATCGGCCCGGATTCCGCGGAGTAGAGCGGGGTTCGGGCTGTTTCGGACTGACGGCCGCCAAGGCTCAGCGACCACACGGGCACCCCGCACCCGGCTCCCACGGTCGGGCGCAACCCTGCCGGCATGAGCGCCAAGCGGCTGAAATCTCGAAGCGACCGGGGCGCTCATCGTGTTCGGCGCCTGCGGCGCGCCCGCGGCGGTGACTTCGTCCCAGCAAACTCCTTGCCGCCCCTGGGCGATGCCTCAGTGAGGGACGGCACGCTGGCAGGGTGACCTCGGATCACACCGTCCTCTCGCACATCGCCGTTCAGCCGGCCGGTGACGAGGAAGGCCGCGCGGCGCTCGTCCTCCCGTCATGAGCGCCGTCCTCGATGCCACGGAGGTCGCCCCCGCGGCTGAGCCGGCGACGGCCGCGCAACCCGTGCCGCCGCCGGCGCCAGCCCAGAGCCGGCGCAGACCACGGCCGAGGCTCGCCCACATCGACGCCATGCGCCCCGTGAAGCAACTGGGCGTCGTCACCACCCACTCGTTGCCGGCGTTCGGGCCGGCGGCGAGCGTCGGAGTCGGCGCCGGCCTGATGCTGACCCACGTCACGCGGTTCGCGTTCATGTTCATCTCGACCGCGATGCTCGTCTACGCCTACTCCACCGTGGGCCCCGGCGGCTGGCGGACGTTCTGGCGGCGCCGGCTGCTCGCCGTGGTGGCGCCTTACGTGACTTGGACGGTCGTCTACTTCGCGCTGGGCATCGCCGAGGCAGGACGGATCGGGAGCATCGCCGGCGAGGCCGGGCAGCTCGGGTCCCTGCTGCTCACGGGATACGACCAGCTGTACTTCCTGATCCTGCTGCTCGAGCTCTACCTGATCTACCCGCTGTTCCTGTGGCTGATCCGGAGTACCGAGCGGCACCACTGGCGGCTGCTCGGAGTCAGCCTGGCCGTCGAGGTGGTTCTGACCTGGCTCGTACATGAGCAGTACGTCCCGTCGTGGATGCTCGGCAAGGCAGCGACCAGGGAGCTGTGGAACTACCAGCTCTTCGTTGTCGTCGGTGGGGTCGTCGCATGGCATTACGAGGCCGTCCACGACTGGCTGCGCCGGCACTGGCGCGCGCTGCTCGCCGCCACCGCCGTGGCCGTCGCCTTCGGCGAGACGTGGTACCTACTGGCGGCTCAGGGCGTCCCCGGCTTCGCCGGCGGCGATCCATCGGATCCCTTCCAGCCGGCCGAGATCCCGCTCTACCTGGGGCTCATCACGACGGTGTACCTGCTCGGGGTCTGGATGACCAGCGAGCGCTGGCCGGCCCGGCTGCGTTCCCTCGTCCGGGCGGGGGCGGACTACTCCTACGGCATCTACCTCAGCCAGATCCTCTGGCTCACCGCGCTGACCGCCTTGGGCTGGCAGTCGCTCGACCGGTACCTGCCCTGGGAGGTCGTGACCGCGGGCGGCATCGTCGTCGTCTTCATGGCCGCGGCGTTGCTGACCGCGCTCCTCGCCCGGCTTCCCGGCGCCCGGGCCACCGCTGGGATCCCGCGACGGACCTGGCGCACGACGAACGGAGGCGGCTCCGATGGCCGTCGCTGAGTACGTCGATCGCAAGGCGGCGCCCGAGGCGGGGCTCCACGCTCCCGAACGTCTGGACCGGCTGCCGGTATCCCGCTGGCTCACCAGGGTGATGGCGATCCTCTTCCTCGGCTGGCTGATGGAGTCCTATGACGTCGGGCTCATCGGCAGCGTGCTGCCATCGCTGTCGGCCGTCTTCCACCTCAACACCGGCCTCGAGAGCGTGGCGGCCATCGCCTCCGCGGTCGGGATCGTGCTCGGCATCGTACCCGCCGGACGGCTCGCCGACCGGTGCGGCCGCAAGCGGGTCATGGTGGCCGGCACGGTGGTCTACGCCGTGCTGACGTTCCTCACCGGGCTCGCACCGGACATCGCTGTGCTGATCGTGCTGCGGGTGCTCGCCGGGATCGCGATGGGCGCGGTCTTCCCGCTCCCGTACGCCTACGCCGCCGAGCTGTGCCCGCCCTCGATCCGCGGCCGGTTCACCGGCATCGCCGACTCATTCCTGTCCGTCGGCTACTTCCTGTCACCGCTGCTCTCGCTCGCGCTCATCCCCTCGGTGGCCGACGACACCGGCTGGCGGGTCATGTTCTTCCTCGGCGGACTGCCCGTGATCTTCGCGTTCCTGGTCTGGAAGTACGTACCCGAGTCTCCCCGCTGGTATGAGGCGCGGAACCGGATCGCCGACGCGGAGCGCGTGCTGAAGGAGATCGAGGCTCGGGTGGAGGCCGAGCTCGGCAGGCCGCTGCCACCACCACCCACTGTCCGGCCCGTCGCCGAGGCGGGCACCGACAGCTCGATCCGGACCCTGTTCGGCCGCCGGTACCTGCGCCGCTCCGCGACGCTGTGGACGACCTTCGGCGGCATCTTCTTCGTCTTCTACTCGATCCAGACGTTCATGCCGACGGTGGTGACCTCCATGGGGTTCACCCTGACCTCGGCGTTCGCATTCACGGCCGCCATCGTGGGAGCCTCCGTCCCCGGCAAGCTGTTGGAAGCCTGGCTCGTCGAGCGGTGGGGGCGCCGTCGGGTGATCATCACCTTCGGCGCCGTGGCAGCCGTCGCCGCGTTCGCGTTCGGGTTCACCCGCGGGGCGGTAGCGGTGCTGCTGGTCGGCTGCGTCATGTCGTTCTTCGGCATCGGCGCAGACCCGGCCGTCAAGGTGTACACCGCCGAGAGCTACCCGACCGCGATCCGGGCCACCGGCACTGCGGTCACCGAGGGGGTCGGGCGGCTGCTTTCCGGTGTCATCGGGCCGTCGCTGGTGCCGCTGCTGCTCGCCGCAGGCGGTGTCGTGGCCGTCTACACGCTGGTCGGTGGGGTGGCCCTCGTCGCCGTGGCCACCGTCGCCGTGTTCGGCGAGGAGACCATGGGCCGTTCCCTCGAGGCGATCACCCCGCCGGCCGAGAGGACCAGGCCAACGCTCGCCGGACGCAGATGATGCTAATGGTGCCCCGGTGCGCCGCAAGCTCATGCTGATCCTGGGAGCATTGATCCTGATCAGCGTCGCGGGAACCGCCGTCGCGTACAGCGGATCGCCGTCGTCCGCGCCAGGAGTCGCTCCCGCCGGCTGGCAGCGGCCCGTCGTCCGCGCGCGGGCCGAGCCGCAGCAACCCGGGCGCCGCTCCCGGCCGCTGCTGGCCGTGGTGGGTGCCTCCGTGTCGGCCGGGGTGGGCGCCGGAAACCTTCAGCACGCATGGCCGCAGGACCTGGCCCGCATGCTCCATTGGCGCGTCCTGGTCAGCGCCGATCCCGGCGCCGGCTACGTCAATCCCGGTGCGGGCCATCGCGGGCCGTTCTCCCGGCTGGCCTCCCGCTTGGACCTGGGCCGCCTCGACCCGAGGCTGATCCTCATCCAGGGCGGCCACGATGACATCGGGCAGCCGCTGCCGCTCATCAGCGATCGCGTGGAGAGCCTCGTGACCGCGATCCGCCGCGAGGCACCGCACGCCCGACTCGCCGTCCTGAGCGTGTTCGCCCGCGGCAACCGGCCGTCGAGCGAGACGCTGGCCACGGATCGGACGATCCTGGCCGCGGCACGCCACGCCGATCCTACGATCCTGGCGTTCGACCCGCTCGCCCGGCACTGGAAGTTCCCGCGGATCGGGGATCACCTGCACCCCAGCGCCGCCGGCCACCAGTGGATCGCGAAACGGCTGGCCGCCGGCCTGCGGGAGCGGTTCGGCGACGGCCTGAGCACCGCGCGCGAGTTCGAGGGAGCTCCCAGCCGATCCTCGGCAGCGCCACCGGCTGCGCCCAGGTAGCAGCGCGACGCTGCTCACCATGAGTCGAGAAGCCGTACCTGTCAGCGACGTCGCGCGGCTGGTCGCGCGGCAGGCCCGGGAATGCGGGGACCGGCGCTTCCTGGAGGACGTACACGGCCGGGCGTTGAGCTACGCCGAGCTGGCGATCCTGGTCCGGCGGCAGCGCGCCACGCTCGACGCTGCCGCCATCCCGGCCGGGGGACGGGTGCTGATCGACATCGCCGACCCCATCGAGTTCTCCGCCGCCTACATCGGTGTCATCGCCGCGGGCCGGTGTGCCGTGCCGATGAACGCGGACGCAGTGGCCGCCGAGCTCGAGCGGACCGCGGCGGCGGTCCGCCCGACCGCGGTGATCGGGGTCGGCGTGAACCGCGCCGGCTACCTGGACCTGCCCGTCCTGCCCCCCGTCGGCGGCGCCCGGTCCCGCGACGCGCTCTCGCCGAGCCGCAGCATCCCGGCCGTCCACGGCCACGGCGCGGATGCGCGGCGAGCGCCGTCACCGGGATCGGTGCTGCTGCTCACCTCCGGCTCCACCGGCGCGCCCAAGGCCGTCGAGCTGACCGAGGATCGGCTGCTGCACGTGGCGCGCGCGGTCGCCAGGCACAACCGGCTGACGGCGGCCGACCGCGGGTTCAGCCCGCTTCCGCTGTGCCACATCAACGCCGAAGTCGTCGCGCTGCTCGCGACGCTGACAGCGGGCGCGGGGCTGGTCTTGGACCGCCGGTTCCACCGACACGGGTTCTGGGACGCGCTCGCCGAGCACGACGTCACGTGGGTCAACCTGGTGCCGGCGATCCTCACCATCCTGGCCGAGTATCCGGTCCCGGTGCGGCCGCGACGCCTCCGATTCATTCGTTCAGCGTCGGCCCCGCTGCCGGTCGCCGTCCGGCGCCGGATCGAGGTCCTCGCGGGCGTACCCGTCGTGGAGAGCTACGGGATGACCGAGGCCGGCAGCCAGATCACCGCGACGCCACTCGACGGCACCGCCCCGGCGGGTTCATGCGGGAAGCCCGTCGGCGCCGAGGTAGAGGTGCGGGACTCCAACGGCCGGCAGGTCCCGCCCGGCACGACCGGGCAGATCTGGATCCGCGGCGCCGGGGTCATCGACGCTTACGACCGCGGGCGCGCCGCCGAGCGCTTCGACACCGGCGGCTGGCTCGACACACGCGACCGGGGGCACCTCGACGGCGACGGCTTCCTGTTCGTCGCCGGACGCTGCGACGACGTGATCAACCGCGGCGGCGAGATGCTGTACCCCGGGGAGATCGAGGAGGTCCTCGTCGACGATCCAGGCGTGCAGGAAGCGGTCGTCGTCGGCCGTCCCGACCCCGTCCTCGGGCAGGTCCCGGTGGCGTACGTGATCCCGGCCCGGGATCACGCGACAGCGGTAGGCCGGCACGAACTGCTGGCCACGCTTTCGGCGCGTTGCTCCGCGCAACTCAGCCGGTACAAGGTGCCGGAGGCGATCCACGTCGTGGAGGAACTGCCCCGGGCTGCCAGCGGCAAGATCCAGCGGCACGCGGTGGCCCGAGGTGGCGACCTCCTGGAACGCCCGTCAGCCGGGGTGGTTGCCCAGCCGGAGCGCCCCGAAGGCTCGACACCACGCCGGTGGCCGGGATAATGCAAAGGTGGCGGCGAACCACGGGTTCCTCCGCACGTTTCGCTCGTCGGGCCGAAGCCGGCGCCATGTCCTGACGGGCATCGTGACGACCGGCCTCGTGGTCGCCGGGTGCGGGACAGATCACCATGGCGGTGCACGGCCGGCCGACGCCCTGGTCCGGCGGGCGCAGGCCGACGTCGCGCGCGGGCTCTCGCCGCAGACCGGCTACCGGGGACCGGCGAGCGGGCCTCGCGCCCAGCGTGGGGGCCTGGTGGTCTTCGTCGCCGGCGACCTGACGAACGGCGGCATCGGGGGCGCTGCCGTGGGCGTGCAGCAGGCGGCCCGCGCGATCGGCTGGCAACTGCAGATCCGCGACGGCGGGGGCACGACGGCGGGACAGGCGCGCGTCCTCCGTTCCGCCCTGCATCTCAGACCCTCCGGCATCGTGCTCGGCGGCTTCGACGCGAGAGCGCAGACGGTCGCGCTGCGACGAGCCGGAGCGCTGGGCATCCCGGTGGTCGGCTGGCACGCCGGCACACGGCCGGGTCCGGATCGGCAGGCCGGGCTGTTCACCAACGTGTCGACGGACCCGGGGGCCGTGGCGCGCCTGGCCGCTGACTTCGCGATCGCACGTTCCCGCGGGACGGCGCATGTGGTGATCGTCACCGACCGCAGATACCCCATTGCCGCCTACAAGGCCGACGTCATGGCGGCAGGGATCAGACGCTGCCGCCGCTGCGCGGTGCTCCACATCGTCAACGCGCCGATCGACCTCGCACAGCAGCAGATGCCGGCGATCGTATCCTCGCTGCTGCACCGTTTCGGGCCGCGGTTCCGGTACATGCTGGCGATCAACGGCATCTACATCGGCGGGGCACTCGCCGGCTTCGTGAACGCGGGCAGGCGCGGAAGCGACCCGCCGTTCGCGATCGGAGCCGGCGATGGCGATGCCTCCGACTTCCAGCGCATCCGCTCGGGCGACCATCAGACGGCGTCGGTCGCCGAGCCGCTGTACCTGCAGGGCTGGCAGATCGTCGATGAGCTCAACCGCGCGCGGGCGGGGCAGCCACCGTCCGGCTACCTCGCGCCCCCCCGACTGATCACCCGGGCCGACGTGCCGAACGGCGTGGTCTTCGATCCGCCGAGCGGCTATCGCGCGAACTACCGCCGGATCTGGGGTCGTTAGCGGTCGGCCTCCGCCGCAGGCGGCGCCGCGACGGGGATGCGCGCGGTCAACACCGTGCCGGCACCCGGCTCGCTGTGCACCGCCAGCGCTCCGCCCAGCGCTGCGACACGGTCATTGAGACCGATCAGGCCGGAGCCCTGCGCCGGATCGGCGCCGCCGACGCCGTTGTCGCGGATCGTGAGCACGATGCAGCGCTCATCCAGCTCGACGGTGATGTGCACCTCTGAGGCGCGTGCGTGCTTGGCGGCGTTCGTCAGTGCCTCGGAGGCGACGTAGTACGCGGTCACCTCGACGTTCGCCGGCAACCGCGCATCGGTCTGCATGTCGACGGTCGCCGGGATCGAGGAGCGGCGAGCGAGCGTCTTGAGCGCCGGCTCGAGGCCACCGGACGAGAGGATCCTCGGATGGATGCCGCGGGCGAGCTCGCGCACCTCGTCGATCCCGCGCTGGGCGTTCACGAGCGCCTCCTCCAGCAGCTCGGCCACCTGCCCGTTTGCGTCGCCGAGCTCCTGCCGCAGCAGCTTCAGCAGCACCACGGTGCTCACGAGCCGCTGCTGCGCGCCGTCGTGCAAGTCGCGCTCGATCCGCCGGCGCGCGTCATCGGCCGTCGCCACGATCCGCCTGCGGGACGCCGCCAGCTCCGCGCCGCTCTCGGCATTCGCGACGGCGGTCGCCACCAGCTCCGTGAACTGCGCCATGCGGATCTCCGTGTCGGCGCCGGCCATGTCCGGATGCTTCCAGGCGGCCACGATCGCGCCCCACGGGCGTCCGGAGACGACGATCGGCACGGCGACCGCGGCGCCGATGCCGGCGGCGAGCAGGCTCTCGGCCACCGGGTCCGACCCGCCCGGGACGAGATCGGCGCGCGCGGGCCTGCCGCGCTGCGCCACGCGCGTCCACAGCTGGGTGTCGAGGCTCGGGTGCGCGCCGCCGCCGATCTCGGCATCCGTGGCGCCGAAGCTCCCCACCACGGAGGCAGTGCCGTCCTCCCGGTAGCGCAGCAGCCGCGTTGCGTCCGCGCGCAGCAGCTCGCCCACTTCGTCCGCGACGGCGTCGAACAGCTCGCCGGCGTCGTGGCCCTGCGCGACCAGGGTGGCGACGCGGCGCAGCGCGGCCTGCTCGTGGGTGAGGATCCGGTTCTCGGTGACGTCGCGGGCCGCGGCGTACATCAGGCCCTTGTCGGGGATGGCCCGCGTGTTCCACTGCAGCCAGCGCACGGTGCCGTCGGCGCGGACGTGCCGGTTCTCGAACTGCGAGACGTGCCGTCCCTCGCGCAGCGCTTCGATGTACCCGGCGGTCCGCTCACGGTCATCCCGATGGACGAACTCCAGGAGCGGGCGCGACAGCAGCTCGGCCGCCCCGTAGCCGAGCGTGTGTTCGAACGCCGGGTTCACGCGCTTGAAGTACCCGTCGAGGCCGGCGACGCAGAGCAGGTCGAGCGACAGGTCGAAGATGTCGTCCACCTGGCGCTCGGCGCGGCGCCGCCGTAGCACCCCGCGGCCCAGCAGGTAGACGAGGAGCGCGGTCGCGGGCGGCCACGCGACCGCGAGCCACGGCAGCGTGGCTTGCAGCGCGGTGGGCGGCTCCTGGGCCACGTCGACTCGCCACCGCTGCGCAAGCGCCCCAAAGCTCTGGCTGCCCGCGGGGGCGGTGGCAAGCGCGCCGCCGAGCGGGCGGCCGTCCAGACTGATCGCGGTGCGATGCGGATCCAGGTTCAGGGACACGCTGAGCCAGTCCGCGGGCACGAAGACCACGAGGAAGCCCTGGCTTCCGGGGCCGTGCCCGAACCGGGCCCCTTCGACGACGAAGAACCCACGCTGCTTGGCGAGCGAGGCGACCGGCGTCGCCGTGCCGGCGAAGATGGACGTGGGGTCGCGCAGCGTCGCGGCGAGCGCCGGCACGCGCGCCACGTCGGCGCCCGGGCGCACCGCGACTCCCGTGACGAACGTCGCCGGCAGGTACGTCGCCGCCGGTCCGGCGACCTGCCGTCCGGGCGGCCGGGTGATCGGCGCCCCGATACGACCCTCGTAGCTCGGGCGCCCTCGGTGGCTCACCTGTTCGACCCACATGGCGCCTGCGAGCCCGAGCGTCGTCGTGGCGCTTCCCTCCAGTGCCGCGAAGCGGCGACCGTTCGGCACGCGTTCGCCTGCCAGCGCATTGCCGAGCCCGATGGCGAACGCACGGGCACGCTCCAGCTGCCCTTGAATTTCCAGCGCCTGATCCCCGGTCCGCCGGTGCGCCGCGTCGTTGCGCTCGTCGCCGACCGCGTGCGTCGTGAAGAGCAAGCCGGCCCCGCTGAGCAGGAGGACGAGCAGCAGCACCGCGACACGAGCGGTGCCCGCCGCATGAAGCCAGCGATGTCGTGGTGCGTCCACGCCTGGAAACTAGCCGCTGACGCTGGCACCGATCCGTGGCTGCGGCCTCCTGAGGCGGATGAGCTGCTCGAGATCGACCGGCGTCTGGGGGCGGGCCCAGCGACGAGTCCCGACGCCGAAGTCGTCGATGGCCAGGCGCACGCAGATGGCCTTCAGTCGCTCGAGCACGGCGGTGGCCGCCTCGGGATCGGCCATCACGGCGCTCTCGGTGATTTCCAGGCACAGCCGGGCCGGGTCGAGCCCGGTCGTGGCGAGCGCGGTCTCATCAGGCGGCCGGCCCGCTGGCCGTCGGCCGTGGCCGCCGTGGCGTGGCCGCGTGAGCTAGCCAGGCGGGCGCGGTGTGAGTACGCTCGTGCCCAATCGTGCCAAACGGCCCAGGATGGGCTGGGGGAATGGGGTCTCCGGATGCGTATCTCGTTGCGTCGCGGCGGTATGGCGCTGCTGCTCATGCTCGCGCTCGCCATGCTGCCGGCGTCGCTCGCGGCCACCGCGCGCGCCGCGGAGAAGGACGCGGGCGAGGAGTCCGCGGACGTGTCCAAGGCGGTGCAGACGTTCATGGCGCCACGCGCGGCGCCAGGCGACGCGATCGCACCCGGGGCCTTCCCGGCCGCACGTGCCGCTGCCGCGGCGGTGCCGTCCGTCGACGCGACGGCGTGGAGCGAGCTGGGGCCGTACAAGTACCTTCCCGACAACCACGACTACATCAGCCAGCCGTTCTCGAACGCCGGCTCCGGCGCGGGATTCAACACCGGGCGGATCACCGGCGTCGCCGTGGCGCCGGACGGCAGCGTGTACGCGGGCGGCGCCGGCGGCGGCGTCTGGCGCTCGAGCGATCCGGCCCACCAGAACTGGACGCCGACCTTCGACGGTCAGTCGACGCTGGCCATCGGCACCGTCGCCGTCGTGCCCAAGGCCGGCGGCTACACGGTCTACGCCGGCACCGGGGAGCCGACCATCAACCTCGACTCCTACGCGGGCGTCGGCGTGCTCGCCTCGACCGACAAGGGCGCGAGCTGGCACCGCGTCGGCGGTTCCGAGCTCCAGGGCGCGGGCATCTTCAAGATCGTCGCCTCGCCCGACGGGAGCACGTTGTTCGCCGCGACGAGCCACGGGCTCTACCGCCACGCGGGCGCCGATTCGACCGCGTGGACGCAGGTGATCGGCGATCCCGACTCCGGCGCGCTCCCCAACGCGCAGGTGCTCAACCTGGTCTCCGACGTCGCGGTCCGCCCCGGCACCGGCGGCCAGGAGGTCGTCGCCTGGCGCGGCTGGCGCGCCGGCGGTCCCAAGAACGGCCTCTGGGTCTCCCGCGACGCGGGCGCGCACTTCGCCGGCCCGCTCAGCCCGCAGGGCTTCGCGCCCCCGAAGTCGCTCGGCCGCGGATCGATCGCCTACTCCGCCGACGGAGCGAAGCTCTACGTGATGATCCAGGACGCCGCGACGTTCAACTCGGGCGCGGGCCAGACGGTCCTGCAGGGCATCTACGAGTCCGACCGCGACGTCGATGGGCCGTTCAACCAGATCGCCTCCTCGGGCAAGCTCCAGAGCAGCGGCTCGGCGCAGAAGCCCGGCGCGATCGGCACGGACTACAAGCCCGGAGTGCAGGCCTGGTACAACCAGTTCCTGGTCGTCGACCCGGCCTCCTCCACGCACGTCTACGCCGGACTCGAGGAGGTCTACGAGACGACCGACGGGGGCTCGAGCTGGGTTGCCGCCGCGCCGTACTGGAACCTCGGCTTCAAGTGCTTCGACGTGAACGCGCCCGACTTCGGCGGCTGCCCGAACACGACGCACTCCGACCAGCACGCGGCGACCGTCTCCGGCGGCCGGCTGTGGGTCGGCAACGACGGCGGCGTCTTCTCGCGGCCGACGAACGTCTCGACGGCGGGCGGCGGCTGGACCGACCACAACCAGAACCTCGGGACGCTGCAGTTCTACTACGCCTCCTCGGGCCGCGACGGCGCGGGTCGCACGGTGTTCTGGGGCGGCCTGCAGGACAACGGGACGGCGAAGTTGATCCCGGGTCCGACACCGCTGACCCCCGTCGAGTCCAGCCAGCCGTTCGGCGGTGACGGCGGCGACACGCTCGTCGACCCGGCGAACGCCAACAACGTCGTCACCGAGTACACGAACCTCGACACGGCGGTGACGACCGACGGCGGGCGCAACTGGATCGACAACGCCCCGCCCGATCCGAACGCGCAGTTCATCGCGCCGTTCACCGCGGACCGCACGTCGCTGAGCTCGCTGTACGCGGGTGGCGAGTTTTTGTGGCACTCGGCCGTGGGCTTCTGGACGCGGTCGGCGAGCTGGGCGGCGGTCGCGGACAGCGGGCCGGGGCATTCGATCAGCGCGATCGACGTCCGCGACGGTCACGGCTACGCCGCCTGGTGCGGGCCGTGCTGGCCGGGATACACGTCCGAGACGGGCTTCGGGCGCGGGCTGATCGCCAACACCGGCTCGGGCTGGAAGCCCGTGACGCTTCCGGCCGGCTTCCCGCTGCGCTACATCTCGGGCGTTGCGGTCGATCCGGCGGACGCCAGCGGCCGCACGGCGTACGTGACGATCTCCGGCTACGCGCGCCACTGGCAGATCGGCCCGACGGACCCCGGCACGGGCCACGTCTACAAGACCACGAACGGCGGGACGACCTGGGCCGACGTGTCCGGCTCGGGCGCGGGCGCACTCGTCGACGCCCCGGCGAACGACATCGAGCTCGTCGACGGCCATCTCGTGGTCGCGACCGACGTCGGCGTCTACACGGCGCCCGCCGCCGGCGGCGCCTGGAAGCGCGTCGGCGTCGGGTTCCCGAACGCGATCACCACGGATCTCAGCGTGACGCCCGACGGCCGGATCCTCGCGGCGACGCACGGGCGCGGACTGTGGGTGATCGGGAAGGACGCGCTGAGCTAGAAGATCGCGTACTCGCGGACGGCCGGAGCGAGCGGCGTCTCGAACAGGAGCGCGAGCAGGCCGTTCTGGAGGTCGGCCGCGAGCCGGCGGACGTCGACGAAGGTCTGGGAGTCGCGCGCGGAGCGGCGGTCGAGCGCCGCCAGCTCCGC
>JAXDHR010000061.1:0-16121 GCA_034664425.1 Solirubrobacteraceae bacterium | reverse complement strand
CCGGCGCGGCGCTTCGCGCTGCGGGGCAAGGGCGCGCTCGAGGCCGGCGCGGACGCCGACCTCGTGCTCGTCGACCTAGCCGCCGGGGAGACGATCGCGCCCGAGCGGCTGCTCCAGCGCCATCCGGTCACCCCGTTCGCCGGGCGCCGGACGCGCGTACGCGTCGTCCGCACGATCCTCCGCGGCCAGACGATCGCGCTCGACGGGCAGCTCGCCGGCCCGCCGCGCGGACGGCTCGTCACGAGCGGATAGCCTGCGCGAGGTGCGCGACCCCGGCGACCTGGCCACGGCGATCGACCGCCTCGCCGAGTTCAACGACGACCCGGACGCGGGCGGGATCACCCGGGAGGTCTTCACCCCCACCTACGCCGCCGGCCTGGAGTGGGTCGCGGAGCGGATGCGCGACGCCGGCATGCATACGCGGATCGACGCCTTCGGCAACCTTTGGGGCCGCTGGACCGGCAGCGATCCGCGCGCTCCGCGCGTCGTCACCGGCTCGCACGTCGACACGACGCTCAACGCCGGCCGCTACGACGGCGTCGTCGGTGTGCTCGGGGCGATCGAGGCGGTGCGCGCGCTGCGCGCGGACGGGCACGAGCCACGGCGCTCCGTCGAGGTGATCGCGTTCGCCGGCGAGGAGCCGCGCTTCGGCACGGGCTGCATCGGCTCGCGGGCGCTCGTCGGAGCGCTCGCCCGCGACGACCTCGACCGCCTGCACGACCGCGACGGCGTGACGCTCGCCCAGGCGCTCGAGCAGGCCGGCCTCGACCCCGACCGCGTGCCCGAGTGCGTGCTCGACCCCGCGACGGTCCACGCCTTCGTCGAGCTGCACATCGAGCAGGGCATCGTGCTCGAGACCGGCGGGGAGGCGATCGGCGTCGTCACCGCGATCGCGGCGCCGCACGACCTGCGCCTGTCCTTCCACGGCGCGGCGACCCACTCGGGCGCGACGCCGATGGCGCTGCGCCGCGACGCGCTCGCCGGCGCCGCCGAGGCGATGGTCGAGCTCGAGCGGCTCGCGCGCGAGTCGCCGAGCGCCACGACGGTCGGCACCGTCGGCGTCCTGCGCGTGGCGCCCGGCGCGATCAACGTCGTGCCGGGCGAGGTCGAGCTGGACGTCGACGTGCGCGACTCCGACGGCGAGGCACGCGAGGCCGTCGTCGAGGGGCTCGTCGCGGCGGCGCGCGCGATCGCCGAGCGCCGCGACCTCACGGTCGACGTCACGCCGATCGTGCAGGACGCGCCCGTCACCTGCAGCCCGCTGGTCGTCGACGCCGCGGCCGCCGCCTGCGCGGAGGCCGGGCTCAGCCACCGGCGCATGATCTCGGGCGCCTACCACGACGCGATGATCCTCGCCGCGCGCGTGCCCGTCGGGATGGTCTTCGTCCCAAGCCGCGGCGGCGTCAGCCACCATCCTGACGAGTACACGCCTCCGGAGCAGGTCGCGCAAGGCGTCGACGTGCTGGCCGGCGTCCTGCGGCGCCTCAGCGCCTAGAATCCGTCGCGGTAGACGTCCTTGTAGAGCAGGTACTCGGCCGGCTCGGTTCCCGTCGCGACGAAAGACTGCGGGCAGTAGGGCGCCATGTAGATGAAGTCGTCGCGCCGGACCTCGAGCTGCGCGCCGTCGAGGTGGTAGATCCCGCCGCCGGCGGTCATATAGAGCCCATGCTCCTCGTCGTGGACCTCGACCTTGTCGAGCCCGACGCCGGGATCGAAGGCGAGCAGGCTCATGTTGAAGTCGTGCCGTGGATCGCGCGGCGGGATCAGCTCGCGGCGGCGGAAGCCCGGCACGCCGGTGTCCTCCCACGGCGCGTCCTCGCGATGCCCCGACAGGGCGCCCGGCTCGCCGAGGCCGGGCCACGCCTCGAGGCGGCGCTTGAGCCAGAGGACCTGCGCCGGCGCATCGCCCGCCTCCAGCGAGAAGCCGGCGCCCGGCGGCAGGTAGCACCAGCCGCCCGCGCCCAGCGGCACGTCGCTCGCTCCGTGCAGCACCGCATCGCCCGCCAGCCCGTAGAGGAAGTCCTCGAAGCCGGGCGCCACGCCGGAGAGCCCGCCGCCCGGGTCGAGGTCGAGCACGTACTCGCCAAAGCGCGCGGGCGCCAGCCGCGGCGTGACGAGCTTGTAGACGAGGCCGTCGCGGACGTTCGGCAGCCGGCTCGCGTAGCGGTTGGCCGGTGTGAGCAGCGTGTAGGACGGCCCGCGCCGCCCGCGCGAGGCGGCGGCGGGCATCGCATGGTCGGTCATCCGGCGCGCTCCTGGAGTCGGCTGCTCTCGCGGGCGAGGTCGCGCGCGAGCGTGTCCGCGTCGGCCGTGCGCAGCTCGCCGCCATCGACGACGACCTCGCCGGCGACGATCAGCGTGTCGACCGGCCGCCCGGGGCCAAGCACCAGTGCGGCGACCGGATCGGCGATCCCGGCGCGGCCGGGGTCGTCCATCCGCCACAGCGCGACGTCGGCGACGGCGCCGGCGCTCAGGTGCCCGACCTCGTCCTCGCGGCCGAGGCAGCGCGCGCCCTGGCGGGTGGCGAGCTCGAGCGCCTCGCGGGCGGTCAGCGAGCGCGGACCGCCGCGGACGCGTGCGAGGAGCAGCGCGGCACGCAGGTCGTCGGTCAGCTCGCCCGACTCGTTGGACGCGGCGCCGTCGACCCCCAGGCCGACGGGCGCGCCGGCGTCGAGCAGGCCGCGGACGGGGGCGACACCGGCGCCGAGGCGGCAGTTCGAGAGCGGGCAATGTGCGACGCCCGTGCCCGTCGCGCCCATCCGGCGCACCTCGTGCTCGTCGAGGTGGATGCAGTGGGCGAGCCAGACATCGTCGCCGAGCCAGCCGAGGTCCTCGAGGTAGCGCAGCGGCCGCACGCCGAAGCGCTCGAGGCAGAAGCCCTCCTCGTCGGCGGTCTCGGCGAGATGGGTGTGCAGCCGCACGCCGCGCCGGCGCGCCAGCTCGGCCGTCTCGCGCATCAGCTCGGAAGTGACCGAGAACGGCGACGTTGGCGCGAGCGCGATCCGCACCATCGCGCCCGGCGAGGGGTCGTGGTGGCGGTCGATGGCGGCCGCGCTGGCCGAGAGGATCGCGTCGCGTTCCTCGACGATGCGGTCGGGCGGCAGGCCGCCGTCGGACTCGCCGAGGTCCATCGCCCCGCGGCAGGGATGGAAGCGCAGCCCGGTCGCGCGCGCGGCCTCGATCTCGACCGCGAGCAGGTCGCCGGCGTCATCGGGGAAGATGTAGTGGTGGTCGGTCGTGGTCGAGCAGCCCGACCGGGCGAGCGCAGCCAGCGCGGCGCGAGCAGCGGCGTCGACCGTCGCCGCGTCGATGTGCGCCCAGACGGGATAGAGCGCGACGAGCCACTCGAACAGCGTTGCCTCCTGCGCGAACCCCCGGGTCGCCGACTGGTAGAGGTGGTGGTGGCAGTTCACGAGCCCCGGCGTGGCCAGCAGCCCGCGGCCGTCGAGCCGCCGTGCGGGCGACGACGAGGTCACGGGCGCCGGACCCGCGCCGACGGCGGCGATCCGGCCGTCCTCGAGGACCAGGTGCCCGTCGGCGTGCTCACGCCGCTCGTCGTCGATCGTCGCGATCGCGCAGCCCTCGATGATCACGCGCTCCGGCATCCGACGCGGGACGCTACAGGACACCTGGCTGACATCCGGGCGAACGAAATCGTGCGGATTTTCGACACTCGGAGTACGGGTCCGTCCTGCGCGCGCGGTTTCCTAGCGGCGAGGGGACAAGCGAAGAGTTCGAGGAGTCCGATGACCAAGCGTTTCGCCGCGTTGGTCCCGGTGCTCGTCGCGGCGATGGCCGTCGCGACCGGCTGCGGGACGACGTCAGACAGCAGTTCCTCCGGCAGCTCGGGCGGTGGCGGAGGCGCCAAGACGATCAAGGCTGCCTGGATCTACGTCGGCTCGACCGACGACGCGGGCTGGACTGCGGCCCACGACGCCGGCCGCAAGTACGCCGCCTCGCACCTGGGCTCGAAGCTGCAGACGACGTTCAAGGAGAACGTCCCCGAGGGCCCGCAGACCAGCCAGGTGATCGACGACCTCGTCCGCGACGGCAACAAGATCATCTTCGCGACCTCGTTCGGCTACCAGGACGCGATGGTCAAGGCCGCCAAGAAGTACCCCGACGTGAAGTTCGAGCAGGCGACGGGCTCCAAGCTCGCCCCGAACCTGTCCGAGTACTACGGCGCCGGCGAGGACTCGATCTACCTCGCGGGCATGGCCGCGGGCGCGGCGAGCAAGTCGGGCCACCTCGGCTACGTCGCCCCGTTCCCGATCCCCGAGGTCATCCGCGACATCAACGCCTACGCGCTCGGCGCGCAGACCACGCACCCGGGCGCGACGGTCAAGGTCGTGTGGACCAACACCTGGTTCGATCCCGACAAGGAGAGCAAGGCCGCGCAGGGCCTCGCGTCCGCGGGCGCCGACGTGCTCGGCCAGAGCCAGGACAGCCCGTCGACCGGCCAGGTCGCGAAGTCCCAGGGCCTGAAGTGGACGGGCTACGACTCCGACCAGCAGCGCTTCGCCCCCAAGAACTGGCTGACCGGCGCGGTCTACAACTGGGGCCCGTACTACACGAAGCAGATCCAGTCGGCGATGAAGGGGACCTGGAAGTCCGCGTCCTACTACGGGTCGATCAAGGACGGCTTCACGGACATCGCCCCGTTCGGCAGCTCCGTGTCGCCGGCCACGCGCAGCAAGATCGACGCGAAGAAGAAGGCGATCGAGGACGGCTCGTTCTACGAATTCCAGGGCCCGCTCTACGACCAGTCGGGCAAGCTGCGGGTCAAGCGGGGCGACAAGCTCTCGCTCGGTGACATCCTCGGCATGACCTGGTTCGTCAAGGGCGTCGTCGGCAGCCCGAAGGGATGAACGCGGAGGGCACCCCCGCGCTGGCGCTGCGCGGCATCGTGAAGCGCTTCCCGGGGGTGCTCGCCAACGACCGCGTCGACCTCGAGGTCGCGCCAGGCGAGGTCCACGCCCTGCTCGGCGAGAACGGGGCGGGCAAGTCGACGATCGCGAACGTGATCACCGGCCTGTACCGGCCGGATGCGGGCGAGCTGCGCATGGATGGGCGGCGAGTGGAGTTCCACTCGCCGCGCGACGCGCTCGAGGCGGGGATCTTCATGGTCCATCAGCACTTCCGCCTCGTGCCGGCCTTCACCGCCGCCGAGAACGTCGTGCTCGGCTTCGCCCCGGGACGCGCGCGCCGGCTGCGGCTCGACCGCGCGGCGATCGAGCGCGAGGTGGCCGCGGTCGCCGAGCGCTACGGCCTCGGCGTCGACCCCGGCGCGCGCGCCTGGCAGCTGTCCGTGGGCGAGCAGCAGCGGGTGGAGATCCTCAAGGCGCTCTACCGCGACGCGCGCGTGCTGATCCTCGACGAGCCGACGGCCGTCCTCACGCCGCAGGAGTCCGAGGGGCTGTTCGCCGCGCTGAGGCGGATGACCGGCGAAGGCAAGACGGTCATCTTCGTCACGCACAAGCTCAACGAGGTGATGGCGGTCGCCGACCGCGCGACGGTGCTGCGTGCCGGCCGCAGCCTCGGCACCGTCCGCACGAGCGCGTCGAGCCCGACCGAGCTGGCGCAGCTGATGGTGGGCCGCGAGCTGCGCTTCGAGCGCCGCGAGCGGACGGGGAACGCCGGCGCGACGGTCGCGCTCGCGCTCGACGGGGTGTGCGCCGAGGGCGACCGCGGCGTGGCCGCACTGCACGACGTCTCGCTGAGCGTGCGCGCGGGCGAGATCGTCGGCGTGGCCGGCGTCGCGGGCAACGGCCAGCGCGAGCTCGCCGAGGTGATCGCCGGCACGCGGTCGCGCAGCGCCGGGACGGTCGCCGTGGCCGGGCGCTCGATGCCGTCGGGCGACTCGCGCGCACCGATCGCCGCCGGCCTCGGCCACGTCCCCGAGGACCGCATGCACACCGGCCTCGCGCCCAGCCTGTCGATCGCCGAGAACCTCGTCCTGCGCTCCTACCGCCGCGCCCCGATGGCGCGCCCGCCGTTCCTGCGCCGCACGCGCATCCGCGAGCACGCCGAGCGAGTGATCGCCGACGCCGACATCCGCGCGCCGGGCCCGGCCACCCCGGCACGGCTGCTCTCGGGCGGCAACGCGCAGAAGGTGATCCTCGCGCGCGAGTTCGCGGGCACGCCGGCGGCGCTCGTGGTGGCGGCGCCGACGCGCGGGCTCGATGTCGGCGCTACCGAGTCGGTGCGCGGTTTGCTGGCCGACGCGGCGCGCGCAGGCGCGGGCGTGCTGCTGATCTCCGAGGACCTCGACGAGCTCTTGGCGCTCGCCGACCGCATCGCGGTCATGTACGCCGGGCGGATCGTCGGCGAGCTCGACGCCGGCGCCGCCGACAAGCGCGAGCTCGGGTTGCTGATGGCCGGGGCGGCCGCGTGAGGACGCCGCCGGGCCTGCGCTTCGAGCGGCGGCTGACCACGCCGGCGTGGCTGCCGTTCGCCGTCCCGCTCGGCTCGATCGTCGCCGCGCTGCTGATCACCGGGGTGATCCTCGCGGCCACCGGCGTCGACCCGTTCTCGGTCTACCGGCGGCTGTTCGACCGCGGCTACGTCGGCGACGGCGCGCTGTCGAGCATGCTGGTCACCGCCACCCCGCTGATCTTCACCGGCCTCGCCGCCGCGGCCGCGTTCCGCATGCGCGTCTTCAACATCGGCGCGGAGGGCCAGCTCTATGTCGGCGCGATCGCCGCCTCGGGCGCCGGCCTGGCAGTGGGCGGCTCGGGCGCCGGCGTCGCCATCCCGGCGATGGCGGTCGCGGGCATCGCGGCCGGCGTGCTGTGGGCCGCGATCCCGGGGCTGCTGCGCGCCTACACCGGCACCAGCGAGCTGATCACCTCGCTGATGCTCAACTACCTCGGCGGGCTCCTGCTGACCTACCTGATCTTCGACTCGCGCTCCTACTGGCGCGACACCACGTCGGCGAACGGTCGCATCTTCCCGACCGGCAAGACGCTCGCCGACGCGGCGAACTGGCCGACGCTGACGACGCTGCTGGCGCCGGCGATCGTGCTCGTCGTGCTGGCGCTCGCGCTCGCCGCGAGCCTCGGCCGCCGGGCCTGGCTCGCGCGGCGCGCCGGCGCGCCCGCCGCCCAGCGCCGGCGCTCGCGGCTCGCCCTGGGCGCCGCACTCGTGGTCGTGGTGCTCTGCGTGGCGCTGATGAACGTCACGCCGGCGCAGTCGGTCGACTTCCCGCTCGGCTTCTGGATCGGGTTGCTCGCCGCGCTCGTCGTCTGGGTGCTCTACCGCGATACGCGCTTCGGCTACGAGGTCCGCGTCGTCGGCGACTCGCCGGCCGCCGCCCGCTATGCGGGGATGCGCACCAAGCGCAAGATCGTCGCCGTCATGTGCCTGTCGGGCGGGCTCGCCGCCCTCGGCGGCGCGAGCCAGATCGGCGACTTCAGCCACGTCCTCGACGCGCGCGGGCTCCAACAGGTCGCGCTCGGCTACACCGGCATCGTCGTCGCGGCGCTCGCGCGCTTCAACCCGCTCGCGGTGCCGGTCGTCGCGCTCGTGCTCGGCGGCCTGACCAACGCCGGCTTCTCCCTCCAGGGCGCCGACTTCCCGTCGGGCATGGTCGGGATCCTGCAGGGCGCGCTGCTGCTGTGCACGCTCGCGGGCGAGGTGCTCGGCCACTACCGCCTGCGCGGCGGCCGCAGTGCGCCGAGCGTGGATGCCAGCGCCGAGGCGGCCACCGCCGAGGTGTCGGCCGCCGATGTCGTCCTGGGGCCGACGTGAACCACTCGATCCTGGTCGTCACCGCCGCCTCGGCGCTCTTCTACGGCACGCCGCTGCTCTACGCCGCGCTCGGCGAGCTGCTGGCCGAGCGCTCCGGCGTGCTCAACCTCGGCGTCGAGGGGATGATGCTCGTTGGCGCCGTCACCGGCTTCTGGACGGTGCAGAAGCTGCCCGGTCCGGGGACGCTCGTGCTGCTCGCGGCGCTCGCCGTGGCGGCGCTCGCCGCCGCCGCGATGGCGCTGATCCATGCCGTCCTGGTCATCACGCTGCGGGCGAACCAGACCGTCTCGGGCCTCGCGCTGACGATCTTCGCCGGTGCCACGGGCCTCTCGACCTACCTCGGCAGCCAGGGCCGGCTCGGCGGCCAGCCCGCCCACCACGCGTTCCGCGCGCTCGACGTCCTCGGGCTCGCCGACGTGCCGATCGTCGGCCCGATCCTCTTCCACCAGAACGCGCTCGTGTATGCCTCCTGGGTGCTCGTCGGCGCCGTCTCGTGGTACCTGTTCCGCACGCGCCCCGGGCTTGAGCTGCGGGCGGTCGGTGAGTCGCCCGACGCGGCCGACGCGGTCGGTATCAGCGTCACGCGCCAGCGCTACGTGCATACGCTCGCCGGCGGGGCGCTGGCCGGGATCGGGGGCGCGTTCTTCTCGCTCGCGCTGTCGCCGAGCTGGCTCGCGGGCATGACCGCGGGCGCGGGCTGGATCGCGATCGCGCTGGTCATCTTCGCCTTCTGGCGCCCGGCGCTGACGCTGGTCGGCGCCTACTTCTTCGGCGCGCTCTCCTCGCTCGGCTTCACCCTGCAGTCGCGCGGCGTCCACCTGCCGCCGGAGCTGTTCGCCGCGCTGCCCTACGCGCTCACGATCGTCGTGCTCGTCGCGGTCTCGACCGGCTGGGCCAAGCGCCGCCTCGGCGCCCCGGCCGCACTCGGAGTCCCGTACGTGCGCGAGGACCGGTAGTCAGAGCACGACGTCGACGTGCGCGAAGGCATCGACGTCCACGAGGCCGCCGTCGGTCAGGCGCAGCTGGGGGATCACGCTCAGCGCGAGGAACGAGAGCTGCATGAACGGCTCGTCGACCGTGACGCCGAGGCGCTCCGCCGCCGCGGCGTTGAGCGTATGCAGCGCGTCCGCGACCTCGGGGGCCGGGCGGTCGCTCATCAGGCCCGCGAGCGGCAGCGCGACTTCGGCGACCACGCTGCCGTCGAGCACCGCGACCTGGCCGCCGCCGAGCTCGGCCAGACGCGCGACGGCCACCGCCATGTCGTCGGGGCTCGTCCCGATCACGACGACGTTGTGCGCGTCATGCGCGACCGTCGAGGCGAGCGCGCCCCGCTGCAACCCGAACCCGGTGACATAGCCGCGGCCGATGCGGCCGGTCGCACGGTGGCGCTCGACGACGGCGGCGTGGGCGACGTCGTCCGCGCCGAGCACGACCTCGCGGCGCAGCGTGGTCAGGCTGTGGCTCTCGACGCCGACCGCCCGCACCCGCGTGCCGTCGGGATGGCCGAGCGCGAGCCGCGCGCCGTCGGGCGAGGAGCCGACGTGCACCGTGTCGCGCATCAGCTCCGGGACCGGCGCGGCGGGCACCGCTCCGGGGACGATCGCGCCATCGCGCGCCACCAGCCGCCCGGCCTGCCACACCCGTGCCGGGCGCCAGGCGCCGAGCTCGTCGAAGCAGAGGACGTCGGCCTGGAAGCCCGGGCCGAGCGCGCCGAGGGCGTAGAGGCCGTGGTAGCGGGCCGGGTGGGTCGAGGCCAGCAGCAGCGCGTCCTCCTCGGCGACGCCGCGGGCGACCGCGAGCCGCGCGCAGTCGTTGACGTGGCCGCGGCGCAGCAGCGTGTCCGGCTCGCGGTCGTCGGTGCAGAAGGCGGCCAGCTCAGGGCCGTGGGCGAGCACCTCGCCGATCAGCGCGTCGAGGTTCTGGGACGCCGAGCCCTGGCGGATGAACACCCACATGCCGCGGCGCCGGCGCTCGCGCATCTCCTCCGGCCGCGTGCACTCGTGGTCGGACTCGACGCCGGCCGCGAGGTAGGCGTCGAGCGCGCGGCCCGTCACGCCGGGGCTGTGCCCGTCGACGCGCCGGTGCCCGGCGGCCGCGATCCGCGCCAGCATCTCGGGGTCGCCCGCGATCACGCCCGGGAAGTTCATGACCTCGGCGACGCCGCGCGCCCCGTGCTCGCCGATCAGCGCGGCGACATCGCTCGCGTCGAGCGTCGCGCCGGAGGTCTCGAAGGGCGACGCGGGCACGCAGCTCGACGCGTAGATGCCGAAGGTGAACGGCACGTCGCGCGCCGCCTCGGCGAGCGCGATGATGCCCGGCACGCCGAGGACGTTGGCGATCTCGTGCGGATCGGCGGCGCAGGCCGTCGTGCCGTGCGGGAGCACGGTCTCCGCGAACGCGTCGATCCACAGCTTCGTCGACTCGAGGTGCATGTGGGCGTCGACGAAGCCGGGGGTCAGGGCGCTGCCGCCGACGTCGATCACCTCACGCGCCTCGCGCTCGCCCCAGCCGGCGATCACGCCGTCGGCGATCGCCAGCGGCGTGTCGATCCACTCCTTCGTCGCGGGACTGAACACGCGCCCCCCGGTGAGCAACAGGTCGGCCGGGGCGTCGCCGCGGGCGACCGCGAGGGCGCGCGGGCTTGCCGGGGCTCGGGCCATGCCGCGCGACCATACATGGTCGCGGCGGACGGGATACGGTGGCGCTGATGGAGCTGCTGCAGCCGACGAGCCTGCCCGAGGCGCTCGCCGCCCGGGCCGCCCATCCGGGTGCCCTGCCGCTGTGGGGCGGCACCGACGTGATGGTCGACGTCAACTTCGGCCGCGCCCGCCCGGAGGCGATCCTCGATCTCACGCGCGTGGCCGAGCTGGCGGAGTGGGGCGAGGCCGACGGCGTGCTGCGGATCGGCGCAGGCGTGACGTACACGCGCGCGATCGCCGAGCTGGGCGAGCGGCTGCCCGGCCTGGCGGCGGCCTCGCGCACCGTCGGCTCGCCGCAGATCCGCAACCGCGGCACGCTGGGCGGCAACCTCGGCTCCTCGTCGCCGGCGGGCGACGCGCTGCCGCCGCTGTACGCCTCCGGCGCCGGCGTCGAGCTGGTCTCCGAGCGCGGCACGCGCCGGGTTGCGGTGACGGACTTCGTGACCGGGCCCAAGCGCAACCTGCTCGAGCCCGACGAGCTGATCGCCGCCGTGCATGTGCCCGCCGCGCCCGGGCCGCAGGTGTTCGCCAAGGTCGGCACGCGCAACGCGATGGTGATCGCCGTCTGCTCGTTCGCGCTCTCGCTCGACAGCGGCGCCCGCCGCGTCGGCACGTGTATCGGCTCCGCCGCACCGACCCCGATCCGCGCGAGCGAGGCGGAGACGTTCGCCGAGCGCGAGCTCGACTGGGAGGGCGGCGGCGCGCCCGCGCCCGCCGTGCTCGAGCGCTTCGGCGCGCTGGTGGCCGCGGCCGCGCGGCCGATCGACGACGTCCGCGGGACAGGCGTCTACCGGCGCCACGCGCTCGCCGTGCTCGGGCGCCGCGCGCTCGGCTGGGCGTGGAGCGAGCTGTGCGCCTGACCTGCACGATCAACGGCGAGCGCCGCGAGGTCGAGGGCCTGTGGGAGGGCGAGAGCCTGCTGCACGTGCTCCGTGAGCGGCTCGGGCTGCCCGGCTCCAAGAACGCCTGCGAGCAGGGCGAGTGCGGCTCCTGCTCGGTCTACCTCGACGGCGAGCTCGCATGCTCGTGCCTGGTGCTCGCCGGACAGGCGGAGGGCCGCGACGTCGTCACCGTCGAAGGGCTCGCCGCCGAGGACGAGCTGCATCCCGTCCAGGAGGCGTTCCTCGAGGCGGGCGCCGTCCAGTGCGGCTTCTGCACCCCGGGGCTGATCGTCGCAACCCACGATCTGCTGCGGCGCACGCCCGACCCGTCGGATCCCGAGATCCGCGAGGCGCTGGCCGGCAACCTCTGTCGCTGCACGGGCTACGAGAAGATCCTCGACGCGGTGCGCCTTGCGGCGTCGCGCACGTGACGACGGTCGTCGGCACCCGCTCCGGGATCGGCGAGAGCGTTCGGCGCCCCGACGGGATCCCCAAGGTCAAGGGCGCGTTCGCCTATGCGTCGGACCTGTGGGCCGACCGGATGCTGTGGGGGTCGACCCTGCGCTCGCCGCACCCGCGCGCGCGGATCCGCTCGATCGACATCGCCCGCGCGCTGGCCACCCCGGGCGTGCATGCGGTGCTCACCCACGAGGACGTGCCCGGCCGCAAGACCTACGGGCTCGAGATCCCCGACCAGCCCGTGCTCGCCTGGGAGGACGTCCGCTATCAGGGCGAGGCGGTCGCGATCGTCGCCGCCGACCATCCCGAGACCGCGCGGATGGCCGGGACCCGGATCGAGGTCGACTGGGAGGTGCTCGAGCCGCTGACCGATCCCGAGCGCGCGCTCGACCCGGCCTCGCCGAAGTTGCACCCGTCCGGCAATCTGCTGCGCCACGTGCACATCGAGCACGGCGACCCGGCGGCGGCGGGCGAGGTGGTCGTCTCGGGCGAGTACGAGGTCGGCATGCAGGACCAGGCGTTCCTGGGCCCGGAGTCCGGGCTCGCGGTCCCCGCCGAGGACGGCGGCGTCGACCTCTACATCGCCACCCAGTGGCTCCACGTCGACCGCGACCAGCTCGCCGCCTCGCTCGACCTCGAGCCGGAGCGGGTGCGGCTCGTGCTCGGCGGCGTCGGCGGCGCCTTCGGCGGCCGCGAGGACCTCTCGATGCAGGTGCACGCCTGCCTGCTCGCGCTCCACACCGGCCGTCCGGTGAAGATGATGTACGGCCGCGAGGAGTCGTTCTTCGGCCACATCCACCGCCATCCGGCGCGGCTGCGCTACGAGCACCACGCGACGCGCGACGGGCGGCTCGTGGCGGTGCGCGCGCGGATCCTGCTCGACGGCGGCGCCTACGCGTCGAGCTCGACCGCCGTTTGCTCGAACGCCGCGTCGTTCGCGTGCGGGCCCTACGACGTGCCGAACGCGCTCGTCGACGCCTACGTCGTCTACACCGACAACCCGCCGTGCGGCGCGATGCGCGGCTTCGGCGCGGTGCAGACGTGCTTCGCCCACGAGGCGCAGATGGACAGGCTCGCCGCCGCCCTCGAGATGGACCCCGTCGAGCTGCGCCGGCGCAACGCGCTCGCCACCGGCGCCACGCTGCCGACCGGTGCGCCCGTGCGCTGCCCGGCGCCGGTCGCCGAGCTGCTCGAGCGCGTCCGCGACATGCCCGAGCCGCCCGCGCGCGCCGACGGGGGCGATCTCCCGGGCGGCGTCGCCGGCGTGACGCGCGGCGAGGGCGTCGTGCGCGCCGTCGGCTACGCCGTCGGCTTCAAGAACATCGGCTACTCCGAGGGCTTCGACGACTACTCGACGGCGCGCGTGCGGCTCTCGCTCATCGGCGGCGAGCCGCTGGCCGAGGTCCACACCGCGGCGGCCGAGGTCGGCCAGGGCCTCGTCACCGTGCAGGCGCAGATCGCGCGCACCGAGCTCGGCGTCGACCGCGTCGTCGTGCTGCCCGCGGACACGCAGGTCGGCTCGGCCGGCTCGTCGTCGGCGTCGCGCCAGACGATGGTCACCGGCGGCGCGGTGCAGGCCGCGTGCCGCGCGGTGATGGGGGCGCTGCGCGAGCGCGGCGACGGGCCGCTCGAGGAGCTCCTGCGCGACGGTCCTGTCGAAGCGACGCGCGAGTATCACCACCGGCAGACCTTCCCGCTCGACGAGCAGGGCCAGGGCGATGCGCACGTGACGTTCGCGTTCGCCGCCCATCGCGCGATCGTCGACGTCGACGTCGAGCTCGGTCTCGTCAAGGTCGTCGAGATCGCGACCGCGCAGGACGTCGGCAAGGCGATCAACCCGCAGGCCGTCGAGGGCCAGATCGAGGGCGGCATCGCGCAGGGCCTCGGCCTCGCGCTGATGGAGGAGATCGTCGTCGAGGACGGCCGCGTGCGCAACGCGTCGTTCACCGACTACCTGATCCCGACCGTGCTCGACATGCCGCGCGTGCGGCTCGACGTGCTCGAGCTCGGCGACCCCGACGCGCCCTACGGCCTGCGCGGCGTCGGCGAGCCGCCGACGATCTCCTCGACCCCCGCGATCGTGTCGGCGCTACGCGCCGCGACCGGGCAGCCGCTCACGCGCGTGCCCGTGCGCCCGGACGAGCTCGCCGGGCTGGAGCGCTGAGCCGGTGCCCGTCCCGCCCGCCGAGCTGACGGCCGAGATCACCGTCGCGGGGCCCGACGCCGCCTGCGCGGCGGCGCGCGACGTGGCGGGCGCCTCGGGGATGGCGCTCGACGCGGGCCCCGGTGAGACGATGCTCTCGGGCGCGCGGGCCGCCGTGCTGGAGGCGCTCGACGCCGTGGTCCGGGCGGCGCTGGACGCCGGCGCGCATCAGCTCGACGTGCGCCTCGAGGCGCCGAGCGAGTCCCGCTGACCGAGCGGCTCGAGCGCGAGCCGCTCCATGCGGATCACCCGAGGTGCGCCGTGTCGTTCCACAGCCAGATGGCGCGCCGCTCGCGCTCGAAGCCGAGCTCGCAGACGGAGCCCGTGGAGAGGCCGAGACTGCCGCCGGCGACCGCGGGCGCGTCGATCCAGCGCGCGCCGAGCACGCGCAGCAGGTGGCCGTGGGCGAACAGCGCCGCGTCGCCGCCGGCCGCGAGCGCCCGCGCGATCACGCGGTCGGCGCGGACGCCGACCTGCGCGGGCGTCTCGCCGCCGGGCGAATCGTCGCGCCAGACGTCCCAGCCCGGGCGCTGCTCCCGGATCTCGGCCGTCGTGCGCCCCTCGTAGTCGCCGTAGTCAAACTCGCAGAGGTCCGCGTCGACGACCGCGCGATCGCCGAGTCCGGCCAGCTTTGCGGTCTCGCGCGCCCGCGACATGGGACTCGTCAGGACGAGCGCGAAGTCGAAGCCGGCCAGCCGCTCGCGCAACTTCGCCGCGCCCGCGCGCCCCTCCTCGGTCAGCGGCACGTCGGTGCGCGAGGTGTGCTGCCCCGACGCGCTCCACTCGGTCGCGCCGTGGCGGACGAGCACGATCGTCGGCTTGTCGCGCTGCGAGGGGGACACGGCCCGCAGCATAAAGAGGGCCTGGCCCCGTTTAACTAAAGGGGTCAGACCCTCTTTATGCTGCGGGCGCATGGACGTGGTCATCGTCGGCGCGGGGACGTTCGGCGCTTCGCTGGCGTGGCGGCTCGCGCGCAGCGGGGAGCGGGTGACGCTGGTCGACCAGTTCGAGCCCGGCGACCGGCGCGCGACGTCCGGCGGCGAGACGCGGCTGATCCGCTGCGCCCACGGCGACGACGGCGACTACACGGCGATGGCGCGCCTGGCCCGCACGCTCTGGCGCGAGCTCGAAGCCGAGACCGGCGAGGACCTGCTGGTCGAGTGCGGGATGGCCTGGTTCGCTCACGGCGAGGCGGGCTGGGAGGCCGACTCGATGCGGCGGATGGCCGCCCAGGAGATCCCCGTCGAGCGGCTTGACCCCGAGGCCGCGCAGCGCCTGTATCCGAGCCTCGGCGTCGACGACCTCGCCTGGATCCTGTACGAGCCCGAGGCCGGCGTGCTGCGAGCCCAGCGTGCGGTCCGGGCGCTGACCCGCGCGGCGCAGGTCCACGGCACGACGCTCGTGCGCGGCCGCGCGACGCCCCTCGAGGACGGCGGCGCGCAGCTCGACGACGGCGCGCGCCTGCATGGCGACGCGGTCGTGTGGGCCTGCGGCGGCTGGCTCGGCGGCCTCTTCGGCGAGCTCGCCGCCGTGCGCGTGACCTGCCAGGAGCTCGTCTTCCTCGACGGCGGCGCGGCCTGGGCACAGCCCGGCCTCCCCGGCTGGGTCGACTACGACCGCGCGATGTACGGCACCGCCGACCTCGACGGGCTCGGCGTCAAGGTCGCGCTCGACACCGAGGGGCCGCCGCTCGGGCCCGACGACGAGCTGCCGGCCGGCGGGCGCACGGAGCCGGGAGTGCGCGCGTACGTCGCGGAGCGCTTCCCCGCGCTCGCGGGCGCGCCGCTGAAGGAGATCCGCACCTGCCGCTATGAGCTGTCGCCCGACTCGAACTTCATCGCCGCCCCGCATCCCGAACGTCCGGGGACCTGGCTGCTCGGCGGCGGCTCCGGACACGGCTTCAAGCACGGCCCCGCGATGGCGGAGCGCGTCGCCGCCGCGCTCCGCGGAGAGCAGCGGCTGCCCGCGCGCTTCGCGGCCGGCGCGCGCGTCGCCGGCCGCTCGCTGCGCACGGCCGGGTCGGGCGCCGCGTGAGCCGTGGGCTGATCGTGATCGGCGCCGACCTCGCCGCCGACGTGACCGGCACGGCGGCACAGCTCGCGCAGGCGCTGCGCGCCGCGGGGGACGACC
>JAXDHR010000060.1:0-29989 GCA_034664425.1 Solirubrobacteraceae bacterium | reverse complement strand
CGCCGCGACCGCTCGGGCGGTCGCGGCGCCGGCCGCTGCGTTGCCACGGGTCACGCGGGGCATGCTGCACAGCGTGGAGGCGCTCCGCAGCAAGCTCAGGGACCCGGTGGTCTGGACGGAGACGTCGCAGCTGCTCAAGACGGTCGCGGCGGCGGTCCTCGCCTGGTTGCTCGCGAACCACGCGTTCGGCATCGCGCAGCCGTTCCTGGCGCCCTGGGCCGCGCTGCTGACCGTCAACGCGACCGTCTACCGCACGCTCGCCCGCGGCGCCCAGCAGGTCGGCGCGACGGTGCTCGGCGTGCTGCTCGCCTTCGCGGTCGGCAACCTGCTCGGGGTCAGCGCCCCGTCGCTCGCGCTGATGCTGCTCGTGGCGATGCTGGCCGGCGCGAGCCGCGGGCTGCGCGACGAGTCGACGACCGCAGCCGCCACCGCGCTCGTCGTCCTGCTCACCGGCTACAGCTCCAACGGCGGGATCCTCGCCGCGCGGCTGCTCGACACCGTGGTCGGGATCGGCGTCGGCCTGCTCGTGAACCTCGTCGTGTGGCCGCCGCTGCGCGACCGCAGCGCGGCCCGCCGCGTCGACCGCATCGACGACACGCTCGGCGAGCTGCTGAGCGACATCGCCGCCCGGCTGCGCGACGGCGGCGATGCCGACGACGTCAGCGACTGGATCCAGCGCACGCGCGACCTCGACCACGACATCGACGGCGCCTGGGCCAACGTGCGCCAGGCCCGCGAGAGCGGGCGGTTGAACCCGCGCCGCGGCGCCGCCTTGCGCGTGCGCTCGACCGACACGTTCGGCGACGTGCTCGGCCGGCTCGAGCAGGCCGTCGCCGAGACGCGCAGCATGGTGCGGACGATCGAGCGCTCGGCGCCGTCGGTGCGCGAATGGGATCCGGCGTTCGGCGGCCCGTGGGTCGACCTGCTCGCCCGCGCCGGCGCGGCGGTCAGCGGCGCCGACCCGGCGGCCATCGGCGCGCTCTGCGAGGAGGTCGAGTCGGCCGCCGTGGGCCAGCACCGCACCGTCCACGGCGCGCTGATCATCAACCTGCGCAACATCCTCGATGCGATGGACGCCGTCGCGGCGGCGCAACCCGTCCGCGCCGACGTCAGCCATTCCCTGGCGCTCAGGTGACCAGCGGCCGCCCGAGCGGCATCCCCTTCCCCCCGGTCGCCAGCGACGCGGTGTTGAGGAACAGGTAGAGGCCCAGCGCCGCGAACGCGAGCGTGACCCAGCCGGCGATCTTGACGAGCGTGGCGTTCGGCCCGAGCGTCCCGAAGATCAGCAGCACGAGCGCGAGCACGACGAGCCCGACCACGGCCGTGTAGGCGACGGGGAGCCGGACGGTCGCGAGCGCGAGCGCCGCCATCACGACGGCCCACGAGATCAGGAACAGCCCGACGGAGCGCGGAACGTTGGCCGCGGGGATCGCGAACCAGCCATGGTTGAGACCGAGCACGAGCGCGGCGTAGCTCCACCAGAAGCCCGAGAAGAGGCCGAAGATCCCGGCGACCAGCGTCTGGCCGAGGCTTGCCGCCCAGATCGTCGAGACGAGCAGCCCCAGGCCGGTTGCGGCCAGGATGATCGGGAGCGCGCTCGCCGCGGCGGCGGCGGGGACGTAGCCGACGTTGACGAGGCCGAGCGCGATCGACCCTACGACGAAGATCGGCAGGCCGAGGATCGCCGGATCCCCCGCCGGCACCGCCGGCGCCGCAGCGCCGTTCGTGGCGGCAGCGGGTTGCGTTGCCTCGGTCACGGTCGTGGACATGGCGGCTCCTCTCGTCGCGCCGCCCCGCGTTCGGGGCGGCTGACCCCGGGCTCCCGCCCGGAGCCCGTGCGACGCTAGATCGCCCCGCGCCCCGGGCGCAACTCCGGCGCCGCTTTCGGCACATGCCTGCAATTGACGGCGTGCGATTCTTCCGGGCCGGACGCTACGGTCGAGGGATGCGCGATGCGCTCCGCCTCCTCGCCCAGGCGCTCGACCCCGGCCAGGCCCCGGAGGCCGCCGCGGGCGCGCTGGAGGCGCTGCGCAGTCGCTGGTCGTCGCTCGACGCCGAGGAGCGCGAGGCCCTGACCCCGGTGGCGAAGCTCGCCGCGCAGCGGCTGGAGGCGCCCCGGGCCGCCGCGGCGCCGGCCGATCCGGACGAGGCCGCCTACGTCGCCGCGCTCGAGGCGATGGCCGGCTCGGCGCCCGCCGACGACGCTGCCGCTGTCACCGCCGCGGCGCCCGCGCTCGACGGCGTCGTCGCGTTGCCGACGCCGCGCGCGCCGCGCACCGCCATCGACGCCGACCCCGAGGCACTGCTCGCCGAGTTCGGCCTGGCCGCGTTCCGGCCCGGCCAGCGCGAAGCGGTCGCCGCCGCGCTCGCGGGCCGCGACTCGCTCGTCGTGATGCCGACGGGCGGCGGCAAGAGCCTGTGCTACCAGCTGCCCGGCATCGCGTCGGCCGACCTGACCGTGATCGTCTCGCCGCTGATCGCATTGATGGAGGACCAGTGCCGCCGGCTCACCGAGCTCGGCCATCCCGCGGTCATGCTCGCGTCCGGCCGCGAGAACCGCGCCGCACTCGACGCCATCCGCGACGGTGGCGCGCAGATCGTCTTCGCGGCACCGGAGCGCTTCGCCTCCGGTGCGTTCCGCGCCGCGCTCGCGCGCCGCACGATCGCCCTCTTCGTGGTCGACGAGGCGCACTGCGTAAGCGAGTGGGGTCACGACTTCCGCCCGGACTACCTGCGGCTGCGGCCGGTCATCGACGCACTCGGCCACCCACCCGTCATGGCCTGCACCGCGACGGCCACGCCGAAGGTCGCCGAGGAGATCGTCGGGCGGCTCGGGCTGCGCGACCCAGAGCGCGTGCGCTCGGGCTTCGACCGGCCGAACCTCTCCTTCGACGTGATCGCCTTCGACGGCGAGGGCTCGGTCGCGCGCAAGCGGGCGCTGCTGGCCGACGGCCTCGCGATGCCGGAGAACCGCCCGGCGATCGTCTACTGCGGCACGCGGCGCTCGACCGAGGAGGTCGCCGAGGAGCTCGCGCGTTCCGGAATCGGGGCGGTCGCCTACCACGCGGGCATGGGCGCGGCCGCGCGCAGCGAGAGCCAGCGCGCGTTCATGACCGGCGAGGCGGAGGTCGTCGTGGCCACGAACGCGTTCGGCATGGGCGTCGACAAGGCCGATGTGCGCTCGGTGTGGCACTGGGCGCTGCCGTCGAGCCTCGAGGCCTACTACCAGGAGGCGGGCCGGGCCGGACGCGACGGCGCGGCGAGCCGGGCGGTGCTGCTGGCCTCGCGCTCGGACCTCGGGCGCCTCGTGCGCTTCATCCGCGAGGCGGAGGTCACCCCCGCGCAGATCCGCTCGCTGGTCGACCGGCTCGCGGCGGCGGCGAGCGACGGCGGGCTGGAGCTCGACGCGCCGAGCGACCGCGACCGGATCGCCCTCGGCGTTGCCGAGCGCGCCGGCGCCCTGCGGCTTGCGCCGGGGCACGAGGGCCGGGTGCGCGTCGAGCTGTCGGTCCGCGGCCTCGACCTCGGCGCGGCGGCCCGCCTGTGCCGCGAGGCGACCAACCGCCGCTGGGAGTCCTACCGCTCGATCGAGCGCTACGCCGGCACCGGGGACGTCTGCCGGCGCCGGCAGATGCTCGACCACTTCGGCGACGACTCCCCCGGCGCGCCGCTCGGCCGCTGCTGTGACGTCTGCGATCCGCCGGACTGGCTGCCCCTGACGCGCTCGGCCCGCGCAGGCGGTGCGGCGCGCGCACCCTCGACGCTCGTGGAGGAGGGCCGCGCGGTCTCGGACGCCGAGCTCGCGCCGCTGAAGCAGTGGCGCCGCGAACGTGCCGACGGCAAGCCCGCGTACACGATCGCCAACGACGCGACGCTGCGCGAGATCGTCCGCCGCGCGCCGAGCACCCCGGACGAGCTCGCGTCGATCCGGGGCATCGGGCCGGCGTTCATCGAGCGCCACAGCGAATCGCTGCTCGAGCTGCTCGAGCGCTAGCCTGGGCGCGGTGACGCGACTCGGCGGCCCGGGGTTCGCCGCCGGAGCCGCGGCCTATGTCCTGTGGGGGCTCTTCCCGCTCTACTGGCCGCTGCTCGCACCCGCCGCGCCGGTCGAGATCCTCGCGCACCGGATCGTGTGGTCGGCGGTCTTCGCGGTGGCGATCCTCGCCCCCACGCTCGGCTTCCGCTGGGTGCCGCGCCTCGAGCGCCGGCGCGTGCGGCTGCTCGCGCTCGCCGCCGTGCTGATCACCGTCAACTGGGGGACGTTCATCCACGGCGTGAACTCCGGTCACGTCGTCGAGGTCTCGCTCGGCTACTTCATCAACCCTCTGGTGACCGTCGCGCTCGCGGTCGGCGTGCTCGGCGAGCGGCTGCGCCGCGCGCAGTGGATCGCGGTGGCGATCGGGCTCGCCGCAGTCGTCGTGCTCGCGATCGACTACGGCCACCCGCCCTGGATCGCAATCGTGCTCGCGCTGTCCTTCGGGCTCTACGGGCTGATGAAGAAGCGGGCCGGCGTCGACGGCGTGCAGAGCTTCGCGGTCGAGTCGGTGCTGCTCGCCCCGTTCGCGCTCGCCTACCTGATCGTGCTCGGCCAGACCGGCGCGGGAACGTTCACGAGCGGCGGCGCCGGACACGCGCTGCTGCTCGCCGGCGCCGGCGTCGTCACCGCGATCCCGCTGATGCTGTTCGGCATCGCCGCGATCCGCGTGCGGCTGAGCACCGTCGGCCTGCTGCAGTACCTCGCGCCGATCCTGCAGCTGATCATCGGCGTGTTCGTCGACGGCGAGGCGATGCCGCTCTCGCGTCTCGCGGGCTTCGCGCTGGTGTGGGTCGCGCTGATCGTCTTCACCGCCGACGCGCTGCGCCACGGCCGCGAGCGGCCGGCGGCGCTAGCGGGTCCGGCCGGCCCAGGCCAGCAGCGCGAAGACGGCCGCCGCGCCGCCGAGCACGAGGGCGACGATCGCATCATGGAGGACATCGAGCATGTCCCCAGCGTGGCGCGCCACCCATAGCGCCGGCTGAGCATCGGCTCAGCGTTGCCTAAGCCGCGGCCGCCGCCTCGAGCTCGGCGCGCACCCCCGGTCCGCGCATGGGGCCGAGGTGGCCGACGCCGACGATCAGCGGGTCGAGCTCGGCCAGCCGGCGGATGCTCGCGCGCGCCCGCGCGATGTCGAGGTCGTAGGCGACGTGCGGGACGTGCGCCGGCACGCGGCGACCGAGCAGGTCGGTCAGGTAGACGGTGTCCGAGACGAGCGCGACGCGGTCGCTCGCCCGCCACAGCCCGATCAGACCGGGCGCGTGCCCGGCGAGCTCGACGACCTCGAAGCCGGCGATCTCGTCGCCGGCGGCGACCGTGCCGGAGATCCGAACCGGGCCGCCGTCCCAGACGAAGCGGTGAAGGAAGCGATGCAGCGCCCGCGGCAGCGGCGGCAGACGCGACATGTCCCAGTAGGACCGGCCGCCGCCGCCCTGCGCCTCGGCGACGGCGTCCGGATGGCAGACGACCGGCGCCAGCCGGCTCAGCGCGGGCGCCGAGCCGCGGTGGTCGGTGTCGGCGTGGCCGAGCACCACCTGCTTGAGGCCGCCCATCCGCTCGGCGGCCGCGGCGATCGCCGGGGCCATGCCCTTCTCGCCCGCGTCGAAGACGACGACGCCGTCGCCGTCCTCGAGCAGGTACGCGTTCATGGTGCGGGTCAGGCCGCCGCGCAGCAGCCAGACCCGTGGGGCGATCGGCTCGAGCGCCGGGGCGCGCTCAGTCGCAGGCGTAGGACGTCACCGCGCTCACGGACCCGCTGGTCCACCCTTCGGCATGCCGGCGCATCGCGCTCTTCTAACAGACCCGAGTCCGGGGGACTAGGGTTGCGGCGGTGAGCTCGACGGGCATCGGCCGGACGCGCCAGTCGGCGATCTACCAGGACGGCGTCTCCGGGCGTCGGCCGCGCGTGCCGACGGCCTTCTCGCGGCTGGAGGCGAAGGCCCGCGGCGCGATGTCGCGCGCCGCCTACGCGTACATGGCCGGCGGGGCGGGCGGCGAGGCGACGATGGCCGCCAACCGCGCCGGCTTCGACGCCTGGCGGATCGTCCCGCGCGTGCTGCGCGACGTATCCGAGCGCGACACGACGGTCGAGCTGTTCGGACGGCGCATCCCGGCGCCGCTGCTGCTCGGGCCGATCGGGGTGCTCGGCCTCGCGCACCGCGAGGCGGACGTCGCGGTCGGGCGCGCCGCGGCCGCCGAGGGCGTGCCGATGGTGCTCTCCAACCAGGCGTCGCGGCCGATGGAGGAGGTCGCCGCCGTCATGGGCGACGCTCCGCGCTGGTTCCAGCTGTACTGGAGCACGTCGAACGAGCTCGTCGAGAGCTTCGTCGCGCGCGCCGAGGCGTGCGGCTGCGAGGCGATCGTCGTCACGCTCGACACCACGCTGCTCGGGTGGCGCTCGCGTGACCTCGACCTGGGCTCGCTCCCCTTCGCCCGCGGCATGGGCATCGCCCAGTACACGAGCGACCCGGTGTTCGCACGGCTGGTGCAGGAACGGATCGCCGCACCGCCGGACGAGCCGTCGCCCCGGCCGACCCTCGGCGCGCTGCGCACGCTGCTCGCGCTGACCGCCGCCCATCCCGGGCCGCTGCTCGCCAACCTGCGCTCGCCGGTGCCGCGTGCTGCGGTACAGACCTTCCTCGCCACGTACTCGCGCCCGTCGCTGACCTGGGCCGACCTCACGTTCCTGCGCGAGCGCACGCGGCTGCCGATCGTGCTCAAGGGCATCCTGCACCCGGACGACGCGCGCCGCGCGCTCGACGAGGGCATGGACGGGGTCGTGGTCTCCAACCACGGCGGGCGCCAGGTCGACGGCGCGATCTCGGCGATCGCCGCGCTGCCCGGCGTGGTCGATGCGGTGGGCGGCCGGGCGCCCGTGCTCCTCGACTCGGGCATCCGCGGCGGCGCGGACGTCTTCAAGGCCCGCGCACTCGGCGCCACCGCGGTCCTGCTCGGCCGCCCCTACGCCTACGGGCTGGCGATCGGCGGGGCCGACGGGGTCCGCGACGTGCTGCGCAACGTGCTGGCCGACTTCGACCTCACGATGGGTCTCTCGGGATGCGCGTCGGCCACCGCGATCGGCCCGGAGGCGCTCGTGCCCGCCTAGTGTGCTGGCACTAGAAGCGCGCGACGAGCGCGGCGAGCTGCCCGATCATGCGGCCGAGGGCGACGTCCTCGGGCCCGGCCGCAGCGCGCATGGCCAGGCGCATCACGTCGGGCGCCGCCGCGCGGGCGCGATCGGCGAGCGCCCGCAGCGCACTCGCGTCGAGCTGCGGATCGGGGACGAGCAGCCCGTCGAGCAGCGACCGCAGCCGGTCATGGGCCTCGAGCGCATCGTCGCGCTCCAGCAGTGCGGCCTCGTCGGCGACGTGGAGGGCGAACGCCCCGGCGTCGCCGGCCACCAGCGCCTCGAGCGCGCCCAGGGCGGCGGTGGCGCGGTCGCGGGCGACCGGGCGCGCGACTCCCATGCCGAGCAGCCCGAGCGTCCCGTCCGGCGCGACGACGACGTGGCTGGCACGCGGATCGTAGGGGGCCAGGCCGGCGCCGAGCAGTACGGCGCGATAGCCCGCGGCGAGCGCCCGCGCCGCCTGCGCGGCGTCGGGCGGTCGCGCTCCGTCGGCGACCGTGGTGCCCTCGAGCAGGTCGCTGACGAGCACCGTCTCGGCCGCGAGCTCGCCGTGCGCCCGCGGCACGGCGACGCCGTCGATCCCGCGCAGGGCCCGCGCGACGCGCCGCTGCTGGGAGGCCTCGTGCTCGAGGTCGAGCTCGTCGAGCGCGAGCGTGCGCAGGTCGCGCAGGACGCCGGCAACGTCGACCCGCGGGAAGGCGGCGCGCAGCGGCACGGCCAGCCCGTCGAGCAGCGCGACGTCGTTGCGGACCGCACGCTCGACTCCGGGACGGCGGACCTTCACCGCGACGGCGGCGCCGTCGAGCGCTCCGCGATGGACCTGCGCGGCCGGCGTGACCGCCAGCGGCTCTGGCTCGAGGCTGTCGAGCACGGCGATCGCGGGGCGCTGCCAGGCGTGGCGGAGGATCCTCTCCACCTCGGCGGCGCGCAGCGGCACGCAGGCTGCGGCGCGCGCCGCCGCGACCTCCTGCTCCACGGCGTCGCGCAACTCGGGCGCCAGCGCGGCCGGCTCGAGCACGCCGCCGGCGCGCACGATCACGATCCGGGCCGACGGCGCGGCCCGGATCACCGCGAGCGTGACGTCGGCGAGCGCCGCGAGCCGCCGGCGCGCGTCGCGCCCCGCGGCCGCTACGAGCCCTCCGGCATCTCGACGCGGACGCCGGGCGAGGACGGCTGCTCGGGACCGGACGCCCGTTCGCCGCGCGCGCGGCGCTCCTGCACGTCGGGCGTCTTCGCCGGGCCGGAGCCGTTGGTCTCCGTGCCGTGGTAGGGACCGGGCTTCGGCCGCGGCTGACCGCCGGGGAACGCGAGCCGCGCGATCGTGCGGTTCACCATGTACCACTGCTGGAAGAACGGCCCCGAGTTGTAGGGCAGCTCGTAGCGCTCGCAGATCTCCTTGACGCGCGGCGCGATCTCGGCGTAGCGGGTGCTCGGCATGTCGGGGTAGAGGTGGTGCTCGACCTGGTAGCCGAGGTTGCCGGAGAGCACGTGGAAGAGCGGCGAGCCCTCGATGTTTACCGCACCGAGCAGCTGGCGGACATAGAAGCCGCCGCGCGACTCGTCGGCGACCTCGTCGGGGGAGAAGGTGTAGGCCTGGTCGGGGAAGTGGCCGCAGAAGATGATCGCGTGCGACCACAGGTTGCGCACGATGTTGGCGGTGACGTTGGCCTTGACCGTCGCGCGCAGCCCGCGCAGGACGCCGCGCTTGGCCGCCGCGCGACCCCCGAAGGCCGCCGCCGCGGCGCCCGCCACGAGACCTGAGATCACCGGATAGGCGACGTAGTCCTTGGCGACCTGCTTGACCGCCTTGCCGCCCATTCCCTTCAGCTGCCGGCGGACCTCCTCGTGGGACTTCTCCCCTTTGCGCAGCGCCTCGAGGTCGAGGTCGTGGAAGGCCACGCCCCACTCGAAGAACGCCATCAGCAGCAGGTTGTAGAGCGGCTGTGCGAGGTAGACGGGATGCCACTTCTGATGCGGGTCGATGCGCATGATCTCGTAGCCGAGATCCTTGTCCTTGCCGCGGATGTTCGTGTACGTGTGGTGGATGTAGTTGTGGGAGTGCTTCCACGCCTCCTTGGTGGAGGCGGTGTCCCAGTCCCACGTCGACGAGTGGATGTCCGGATCGTTCATCCAGTCCCACTGGCCGTGCATGACGTTGTGGCCGATCTCCATGTTCTCGAGGATCTTGGCCAGCGAGGTCAGCGTGGTGCCGAGCAGCCAGGCGGGCTTCAACGGCGAGGCGAAGAGCACGACGCGCCCGCTCACCGCCAGGCGCCGGTGCATCTCGATCATGCTGGTGATGTACTTGCGGTCCCGCGATCCGAGGTCGTCGAAGACCTCGTCGTGAATCGCGTCGAACTCCTTGCCGAGCGCCTCGATCTGCTCGTCGCCGAGGCGCGCGAGCGGACTCTCGATCATCGTGTCGGTGGCGGTCATCGTGCCTCCTAGAGTTCGATCTCGACAGGCCCCTCGGGGGCGTGGATGCAGGTACGGACCATCTCGCCCCGGGCCTCGGACACCTCGCCCGTGCGCAGGTCGCGGATCTTGCCGGAGCAGAGCTTGCCGACGCAGGTGTGGCAGATCCCCATGCGGCAGCCGAAGGGCAGCTCGAGCCCGGCCTCCTCGCCGGCGACGAGGATCGGCCGGCTGCCGTCGGACTCGGCTTCGGCGTCGGACTTCAGGAACGTGATCGTGCCGCCCTCGCCGTCCCCGGCCTCGCCGCCGATCACGGGCTGGAAGCGCTCCATGTGCAGGCGCTCGCAGTCGCCGTGCTCGTCGACGTAGGCGTCGAAGGCGTCGAGCATCTCCCCCGGCCCGCTCATGTAGATGTCGCGCTCGCGCCAGTCGGGGCAGAGCTGGTCGAGATCCTCGGGACCGATGCGTCCGTGCTCGCCCGTGAGCTGGACGTGCAGGCGGAAACCGTCGTTGCGCGCGTCGATGTCGCGCAGCGTGCGGCTGAAGATGATGCCCTCCTCGGTGCGCGCCGAGTGCAGGTGCACGACGTCGTTGATCTCCTCACGGCGATCGAGGTCGCGCAGCATCGACATGATCGGCGTGATGCCGCTGCCGGCGCTGATGAAGAGGGTCTTCTCCGGCGGGTCCTCGGGCATCTTGAACGTGCCCTCGACGCCACCGAGCCGGACGATCGTGCCGGGCTTCGCCTCGCGAACGAGCCACGGCGTCACCGTGCCCTCGTCGACGAGCTTCGGGGTGATCGAGATGCAGCCGTCGGGGCGACCGGGGTCGGAGGTCAGCGAGTACGCGCGCCAGTGGTGGACGCCGTCGACGACGAAGCCGATGCGCAGGTACTGGCCGGGCTCATGGCCCTCCCAGTCCCAGCCGGGCCGGATCACGACCGTGACCGCGTCGTCGGTCTCGCGGTGGATCTCCTCGATGCGGCCGCGCAGCTCGCGCGTGGACCACAGCGGGTTGATGAGCTCGAGGTAGTCGTCGGGCAGCAGCGGCGTGAACAGGACGTTCGCCGCGCGCAGGATCCGCCGCCGGGTCGTCGAGACGTTCGGGCGTGCTCCGCGCTCAGCCATCGGGTGCGCTCCTCCTCCGCATCGCGGTGACCATACCCACGATTGAGAACGACTGTCACCAGTTCGTCACACAAAGCGCGGGCGCGGACTACCCTGCAAGCCAGTCATGGCCACCGCTCGAGCGATCCAGCGCCGCCAGTCGCGTGAACGGGAGCTCGTGACCGCGACCCGCCGGCTGTTCGATGAGCGCGGCGTCCAGGACGCGCCGATCGAGGAGATCGCGCGCGAGGTCGGCATCGCCCGCGGGCTGATCTACCGGGTGTTCTCCTCCAAGGAGGAGCTGTTCGTCCTCACCATCACGGACTACTTGAACGAGCTGCGCGACACGCTGCACGGGGCGATCGCCGCCGACGAGGCGCCGCCGCGCCAGCTCGAGCGCTGCACGGAGGCCTACGCGGGCTTCTGCGAGCGCTACCCGGCGTTCCTCGACTGCTCGCTGTCGTTGATGCACCGTCCGGCGGGCGAGCTGCGCGAGATGATCTCCGAGTCGGTGTGGCTGCGGCTCGGCGACGGCATGGCGAGCTGCCTCGGACAGGTCGCCGAGGTGCTGCGCGCCGGCGCCGCCACGGGCGCGTTCGCCGTCGAGGATCCCGACTACACGGCCAACGTGCTCTGGACGCAGACGCTCGGGACGATGCACCTCGCGCGGATCCGCGTCGGCGTGCGCCGCGTCGACGGGCGGCCGGACCTCTTCGCGGTCGCACCCGAGCAGGTCGTCGCCACGTGCGTGGCGACGGCGCTGGCCGCGGTCGGAGCTACCGGCGCCTGATCGCCGCGACCTCGCCGCGCAGCGCCCCGAGATCCGTCCCGGGGCGCAGGCCGCGGGCGATCGCGCCGGCGACCGCGGGCATCTCCGGCACGCCGAGCCCCTGGCGGGTGAGGCTCTGGGTGCCCATGCGGATCGCGCCCGCGGGGTCCGTGCCGTCCGGTGCGGGGCAGCCGATCTCCGACAGCAGGATGTTGGCCTCGGCGAGTTGCCGGGCGGCGCGCGTGCCGCCGCCTGACCCGCGTACGTCGACGGCGACGTGGTGGGAGTCGGTGAACCCGTCGGCTGCCTGGACGCCGCCGAGGACGGTGAGGCCTTCGGTCGCGAGCGCCGCGGCCAGCGCCCGGGCGCTGGCGATGCAGGCGTCGGCGTAGACGCCGGCGGAGCTGGCGTGCTCGACCGCGGCGGCCGCGAGCGGCAGCAGCCGGGCGAGATCGTAGTTGGCGGTAAGGCCCGGGTACACCGCGGTCGCGAGCCGCTGCGCGAGCGCCTCGTCGTTCGTCGCCAGCACGCCGCCGCCCGGCCCGCCGAAGGACTTGTACGTGGAGAAGCTCATCACGTCGGCACCCTCCTCGAGCGGCGCCTGGAAGCGGCCCTCGGCGATCAGGCCGGCAACGTGCGACGCGTCGTAGAGCAGCCGCGCGCCGTGCTCGTGGACGCGGGCGGCGATCGCGCCGACGCGGTGCGCGTGCAGCATCAGGCTGCCGCCGATGACGACGAGCACCGGCCGCTCGCGGGCGAGCGTCCCGTCGAGGCGCTCGAGGTCGACGTCGAGGCGCGTCGTGTCGTACGGCAGCTCGACGACGCGCAGCCCGCGCACGCCCGGCGCCCCGACCGCGTGATGGCTGAGGTGACCGCCGGCCCAGTCCGGGAGCACCGCGATCGTGTCGCCGGGCTCGGCCAGAGCGGTGTAGACGGCGAGGTTGGCAAGCGTCGCGCTGGTCGGGCGCAGCTCGACGTAGCGGGCGCCCATCACCTCCCCCACGGCGCGGGCGGCGGCGACCTCGACGACATCGAGCCGGTCGAGTCCGGCCTGATACTTGTCGCCGGGGTAGCCCATGCTCGGCTGGCCGCTGAGGAGGCTCCCGAGCGGGCCGCCGCCGGCGCGGGCGCCGGCGCTCGCGGGGACGTTGCCGCCCGCGTAGAGCAGGAGCGCGTCCTCGTCGATCAGCCGCGCGTGCTCGCGCGCGGCAGCGGTGGCGGCGTCGATCGCCTCGGCGAGTCCATCCGGAAGATTCGCCTCGACGGCGGCGAGCCGCGCACGGGCGTCCGGCGACGCCCATGGCGCCGTGCGCGAGCGCGGTCCGTCCACGCTCAGCCGCCGGCGAGCACGACGTCGTAGCCGTCGGCGCGCAGCACCTCGGTGACGGCGTCCCGCTGGTCTCCCTGCAGCTCGATGACGCCGTCCTTGGCCGAGCCGCCGACGCCGCAGCGCTTCTTGAGACGGCCGGCGAGCTCGCGCAGGCCCGCGTCGTCGAGCGGCACGCCGGACACGGTCGTGACCGCCTTGCCGCGGCGACCCGCGACCTCCCGCCGCACCTTCACCCGCCCACCGGAAGCGGCGGCGGGCGCGGCGCGGGCCGCGGGCCGCCGCTTGCGCAGGTCCCCGTCGCTGCTCGACCACACGACGTCACGATCACGCCCACCCATCCCGCGAACGCTACCTAAAGGGGCCTGGCCCCTTTAGCTAACGCCACCTAAAGGGGCCAGACCCCTTTAGGTTGATGTCCAGCGGGCCGGACGAAGGCGTCCGGCGGGATGGGCGGCGACGTGGCAGGATGCGCGGATGTCGTCGCTGGAGCAGCTCGAGGCCGTGGCCCGCGGCGGTGCGGCACCGCCACTCGACGACGACGACCGCCGGCGCATCGCCGCCGCCCGAGCCGTGGTCGACGCCGCGGTCTCCGAGGGTGCGGCGGTCTACGGCGTCACCACGGGCTTCGGCCAGCTCGCCTCGGTGCGGATCCCCGCCTCCGACGCGGCGCAGCTCCAGGTCAACCTCGTCCGTTCCCACGCCGTGGGCGCGGGACCGCCGCTCCCCGAGGACGTGGTGCGCGGGATGCTGCTGCTGCTCGGCGCATCGCTGCGACGGGGGCATTCCGGCGTCCGCGTCGAGGTCGTCGAGCTGATCGACGGCCTGCTCGCTCGCGGCGTCACGCCGGTGATCCCGAGCAAGGGATCGGTCGGCTCCTCCGGTGACCTCGCGCCGCTCGCCCACCTGGCGCTCGTGCTGATCGGCGAGGGTGAGGCGATCGCTGCCGGTGAGCGGCTGGCGGGCGGCGCCGCGCTGGCCCGTGCCGGCCTCGCGCCGGTCGACCTGACCGCGAAGGAGGGTCTCGCGCTCATCAACGGCACGCACCTGATGGCCGCGGCGGGCGGCCTCGCCGCGCGCGAGGCGGCCCGTCTGGTCGACGCGTCGGTGGTCGCGGTCGCACTCTCGCTGGAGGCCTTCAAGGGCTCGACGGTGCCGTTCGACGAGCGCCTGCACGCCCTGCGCCCGCATCATGGTCAGCGGCAGGTCGCCGCACGCCTGCGCGCGCTGCTCGCGGGCAGCCCGGTCGTGGCCAGCCACGCGGACTGCGGCCGCGTCCAGGACCCGTACACGCTGCGCTGCGCGCCGCAGGTCATCGGCGCCGTCGCCGACGCCGTCGGCTACATCACCGGCGCGCTGGAGCGCGAGCTCGACGCGGTCACCGACAACCCGCTCGTCTTCCCGGGGGGAGACGGCGCGAGCGGCGAGATCCTCTCGGGGGGCAACTTCCACGGCCAGCCGCTGTCGCTGCCGCTCGACCACCTCGCGCTTGCGATGTGCGAGCTGGCGTCGTTCTCCGAGCGCCGCACCTACGCGCTGCTGTCGCCGAGCTACGCCGGCCTGCCGCCGTTCCTGACGCCGCGCCCCGGACTCTCCTCGGGTCTGATGATCGCCCAGTACGCCGCCGCGGCGCTGGTCAACGAGTGCCAGGTGCTCTCCCATCCCGCGGGAGCGGGATCGATCCCGACCTCGGCGGGCCAGGAGGACTTCAACTCGATGGGGGCACTGGCCGCGCTCAAGTCGCGCACGGTGGTCGAGAACGCCGCGCACGTCCTGGCGACCGAGCTCGTCTGCGCGGTCCAGGGGCTCGAGTTCCACCGGCCGCTGCGGTCGACCGACGTCCTCGAGGACGCGGCCGCGCGGATCCGCGCGCTCGTTCCGCGGATCGAGGACGACCGTTCCCTGGCCGGCGAGTTGGCGGCGCTGGCGGCGGCGCTGCGCACCGGCGAGCTGGTGCTGGCATGAGCGGCGCGGTGCGCGCGGTCGAGGTGCTCACCCACCTGGCCGGCGCCGGTCGCCCGGTGCCCGCCGCGGTGATCGCGCGCGAATGCGGCATCCCGCGCTCGAGCACCTACGAGATCGTCAACGAGCTCGCCGCCGCGGGGTTCGCGGAGCGCACCGGCGACGGCTTCAAGGCGGGGCCGCGCGCGCACGAGCTCTCTGGCGGCGTGACGATCGCGGGAGCGCTCGCGGTGCTCGAGTGCTTCGACCACGAGTCGCCGCAGCTGACCCGCGCGGAGCTGTGCCGCCGCAGCGGCCTGCCGCTCGCTCGGCTCGCGCCGCTGCTCGACGACCTGCTCGGCGCCGGCCTGCTCAGCGAGGCGGACGGGGGCGTCGCGCTCGGCGTGCGCGTGACGGCGCTCGCGGCGCGCTCCGGGCAGCTGCACCGGCTGCGTGTCGCCGCCAGACCGGTGCTGACCGGCTTGCGTGACGCGACCGGCGAGACCGCCAACCTGATCGTCCGCGACGGCGACGAGCTCATCTACCTCGACCAGGTCGAGAGCCGGCACGCGCTCCGCCACGCGGGCTGGGTCGGGCGGCGGCTGCCGCTCGCAGAGGGCGCGGCGAGTGCAGCGCTCGCCGAGCATGACGGCGGCCGGGAGGTGCGCGTCGCGCGGGATGCCGTCGAGGTCGGCGTCACGGCGGTGGCCTGCCGGCTGGACGCGGCGCAGCCGACGGCTGCGCTGAGCGTGACCGCGCCGAGCGCGCGTATGGGACGCCGGCGCCTGGCCGCGTGCCGCGCCGCCGTCGCGGACGCGGCGCACGAGCTCGACATGGCGCTCGCGGCCGGATCCGACGACGGGAGGGAGACCCGATGAGCACCGAATTGCGTTGCCGGGGCTGGCAGCAGGAGGCCGCCCTGCGCATGCTCGAGAACAACCTGCATCCCGACGTGGCCGAGAAGCCGGCCGAGCTGGTGGTCTACGGCGGCATCGGCAAGGCCGCGCGCGACCACGCCTCGCTCGAGGCGATCAAGCGCGAGCTGATGCGCCTCGGCGACGACGAGACGCTGCTCGTGCAGTCGGGCAAGCCCGTCGCGGTCTTCCGGACGCACGCCGACGCCCCGCGCGTGCTGATCGCCAACTCGAACCTGGTCGGCGACTGGGCCAACTGGGAGACGTTCCGCGAGCTTGATGCCGCGGGGTTGATGATGTACGGCCAGATGACCGCCGGGTCGTGGATCTACATCGGGACCCAGGGCATCCTCCAAGGCACCTACGAGACGTTCGCCGCGGTCGCGCGCAAGCGCTTCGGCGGCACGCTCGCGGGCCGGCTCGTGGTGACAGCCGGCCTCGGCGGGATGGGCGGCGCGCAGCCGCTCGCGATCACCATGAACGACGGCGTCGGGCTGTGCGTCGAGGTCGACCTGCAGCGGATCGAGCGGCGGATCGCGACGGGCTATCTCGACGAGCGGGCGGCCGACCTCGACGACGCGCTCGCCCGCGCGCGGCGCGCCATGAGCGAGCGGCGTCCGCTGTCGATCGGGCTGCTCGGCAACGCCGCCGAGGTGATCCCCGAGCTCGCGCGCCGCGGCGTGCACGTCGACGTCGTGACCGACCAGACGTCGGCGCACGATCCGCTCAACGGCTACGTGCCGGCGGGACTCACGGTGGAGCAGGCCGACGTCCTGCGCGCCGCCGATTCCGACGACTACCTCGCGCGCGTCGGGCGTTCCGTGCTCGACCACGTCGGCGCGATCCGGGCGCTGCAGACGCAGGGCGCGGAAGCGTTCGACTACGGCAACGCGCTGCGCGGGGTGGCCGCCGAGTACGGCGACGCGGACGCGTTCGCCTATCCGGGCTTCGTGCCCGCCTACATCCGGCCGCTGTTCTGCGAGGGCAAGGGGCCGTTCCGCTGGGCGGCGCTCTCGGGCGATCCGGCGGACATCGCCGCAACCGACGCGGCGATCCTCGACCTCTTCGGCGACCAGGACCACATCGCCCGCTGGATCCGTCTCGCGCAGGAGCGCGTGCCGTTCCAGGGGCTGCCGGCGCGGATCTGCTGGCTCGGCTATGGCGAACGCCACCGCGCGGGCCTGCGCTTCAACGAGATGGTCGCCTCGGGGGAGCTGCGGGCGCCGATCGTGATCGGACGCGATCATCTGGACGCGGGCTCGGTCGCCTCGCCGCAGCGCGAGACGGAGGCGATGCGCGACGGCTCCGACGCGGTGGCCGACTGGCCGCTGCTCAACGCGCTGGTGAACACTGCGGCGGGCGCGTCGTGGGTCTCGATCCACCAGGGCGGCGGCGTCGGCATGGGCAAGTCGATCCACGCCGGCCAGGTGATCGTCGCCGACGGCACGCCCGAAGCGGCGGCGCGGATCGAGCGCGTGCTGATCGCCGACCCCGGCATGGGCGTCGTGCGCCACGTGGACGCGGGCTACCCAGAGGCCGTCGACGCCGCCGAGCGGCTCGGCCTGCGAATCCCGATGCGCGACGGGGCGTGAGCAGCGCGCTGAGCATCGACGGCGCACGCGCCGTGCTGCTCCCGCCCGAGCCGGGGCTGCCCTACCTGCGCCACGATCGGGCGGCCGAGCTGCGACTCGACCCGGGATCGGTCGCCTGCTCGGACGGCCTGATCGCCGCCCTGGAGGAGGATGCCGGCGCGGCGGTGCGCTTCGACGCGCGCGGCACCACGGTCGTCCCCGGGCTGGTGGACTGCCACACCCACCTCCCCTGGGCCGGCTGGCGCGCCCAGGAGTACGAGGCCAAGGTCACCGGCGTGCCGTACGAGGAGATCGCTCGGGCCGGCGGCGGCATCGCCGCATCGGCGCGCGCCTTCGCGGCCGCCACCGACGAGGAGGTCCTCCGGCAGGCCGAGGGACTCGCGCACGAGATGCTCGCGTGGGGCACGACGAGCTTCGAGGGCAAGAGCGGCTACGGGCTGTCGCGGGACGGCGAGCTGCGCGCGCTGCGCCTGGCGGCCGAGCTGCGCGAGCGCGTGCCGCAGACGACCGTTGCCACCGCGCTGCTCGCGCACGCGGTGCCGGCGGGCTGGACCGCCGACGGCTGGATGCAGGAGATCGAATCACTCGTTGCTTCGGTGTCGACTGACACGGTCGCCGAGTCATTGGACATCTTCGTCGAGTCGTTCGCCTTCTCGAACGACCACCTCGCACGCATGGGCGAGCTGGCGCTTGCCAACGGCCTCGCGCTGCGCGCGCACGTCGAGCAGCTCGCGACCCACCGCTCGGTGCCCGTCGCGCTCGACGCGGGCGCGCGCTCGGTCGACCATCTCTCGCGGGTGCACCCCGACGACATCGCGCCGCTCGCTGCCTCCGAGTGCGCCGCCGTCCTGCTGCCGAGCGCCGAGCTGTTGAACTCCGAGCCGGCGGCGCCGGGCCGGGCGCTCGCCGATGCGGGAGCGATCTGCGTGCTCGCCACCGACGCGAACCCGGGCACCTCGCCGGTCGTGGCGCTGCCGATCGTGATCGCGCTGGGCGTGCGGGCCTACGGCTGGAGCGCGCGCGAGGCGTTCCTGGCGGTCACGCTCAACGCCGCGCACGTGCTCGGCCGCGCCGGGACGCTCGGCTCGATCGAGGCCGGCAAGCGAGCGGACCTCGTGATCCTCGAGGCCGGGCTCGAGGACGTCCCGTACCGCCTCGGCCACCACCCGGTGCTCGCGACGGTGATCGGCGGCGAGCTCGCCTGGGTCCGCGACGACGCCCGCGCCCGGGTGCGCTCGTGATCGACGCCCGCGACCTCGCCGCGCGGATGGCTGCGCTCGAGCCGATCGGACTCGGTCCGGACGGGACCACCCGCCTGGCCTGGACGACCGAGGACGAGGCGGCCGGCGCGTGGTTCGCCACACAGGCGCAAGGGCTGGGACTGCGCGTCGAACGTGACGGCGCCGGCAACCGCTGGGCGCTCCCGGCGGGTCAGGGGCCGTGGTGGGCGGTCGGCTCGCACCTGGACAGCGTGCGGGCGGGCGGGCGCTTCGACGGCGCCCTCGGAGTCGTCGCCGCCTTCGCCGTCGCAGCGCGCTGCTCGAAGCGTGTCGCCGTCGTCTCGTTCGCCGACGAGGAGGGCGCGCGCTTCAACACGCCGACGTTCGGATCGCGGGCGCTGACCGGCGCGCTCGACGTCGCCGACGTGCTCGCGCGCACCGACGAGGACGGCGTCGCGCTCCCCGACGCCATGCGCGCCGCCGGCATCGACCCCGACGATCTCGCGAGCGCGACCGCGGGCCTCGAGCGCCTGCGCGGCTTCGTCGAGCTGCACATCGACCAGTCGACCGACGTCGATGCGGCCGGGGCCGCGTTCGGCGTGGTGAGCGGGCTCGCCGCGCGCCGGCGGCTGGCGCTCACGCTTCGCGGCCGCGCCGATCACGCCGGCACGACCGCGATGGACGAGCGCCGCGACGCCATGGCGGTCGCCGCGCGCGTGATCGTGGCGGCGCTCGATCTCGGCACCGCGGCCGGGCTGCGCGTCACGCCCGGGCGGCTGCTCGTCGAGCCGAACGCGCTGACCACGATCCCCGCGCGCGTGCAGCTGTGGCTCGACGCACGCGGGCCTGACGCCGCTGCGCTCGACGGCTTCGTCGCGGCGCTCGGCGAGCGCGCGCAGGCGCTGGGTGGAGACGGGCGCGTCGAGGTGGCGCTACGGGTCGAGTCGCGCTCGGATGCGACCGTGTTCGACCCTGCGCTGCGGGCATGCCTGGCCGCGAACGGGGCGCCTGAGTTGCTGTGCTTCGCCGGCCATGACGCCGGCCTCGTCGCCGCACGGCGGCCGGCGGCGATGGTGCTCGTGCGCAATCCGAGCGGCATCAGCCACGACGCAGCCGAGCAGGTTGCGCTCGAGGACGCGGCGGCCGGCGCCTCCGCGGTGCTCGCGCTGCTGGAGGCCGTCGCGTGAGCCCACGGGCCGCGAGCGGGGACGACCGGGCCGGGGGCGCCGCGGGCGACGGCGCCGGGGCCGGCGGGGCCGCCGAAGGCGCCGGGGACGCCAGGGACCCCGGGAACTCCAGGGACGCCAGCGACGGCTATGAGATCGTGGCGATGCCGAACGCGCACTCGCACGCGTTCCAGCGCGACCTGCGCGGCATCGCCGAGCGCCCGGCTCCCGAGGCGCATGCGCGCGACGACTTCTGGAGCTGGCGGGAGTCGATGTTCGCGCTGGCCCGGGCGCTCGATCGCGATTCCATGCGCGCGGTCGCCGAGGCCGTGTTCCGCGAGATGCGCGCCGCGGGCTACGGGACGGTCGGCGAGTTCCACTACGTCCACCACCGTCCCGACGGGACGCCCTACGAAGACCCGAACGTGCTGGCGATCGCGGTTGCGGAAGCTGCACAGGCCGCCGGGCTTGAGATCGTCCTGCTGCCCGCCGCCTACCACCGCAACGGCTGGGACGGCGGCGACCGCCCGCCGCACGGTGGCCAGGTGCGCTTCTGCGACCCGACCGCCGAGGCGTTCCTCGAGCGCGTCGACGCGCTGCGCGCCTGGGCCGGCGGCCGGCCGGGCGTCCGGGTGGGCGTCGCGGCGCACTCGATCCGCGCGGTCCCGGCCGGCTGGCTGGAGGCGATCGCCGCGTACGCCGACCAGCACCGGCTCGTCCGCCACGTCCACGCCTCCGAGCAACGCCGCGAGCTCGCGGAGTGCGAGGCCGAGCACGGCTGCTCGCCGATCGAGCTGCTCCACCGCACCGGGTTCCTGGGCCCGCAGACGAGCGTGATCCACGCCATCCACGTCTCCCCCGCCGATGTCGCGCGGATCGCCGACTCCCGCACGATCGTGGTCACGTGCCCGACGACCGAGGGCAACCTCGGCGACGGCTACCTCCCCGCGCTCGCGTACCGCGACGCCGGGGTGCGGCTCGCGATCGGCTCGGACTCCCAGGCCCGCGTGGACCCCTTCGAGGAGCTCCGGGAGTTGGAGACGCTGGCCCGGCGAGAGCAGCAGAGGCGCGGCGGACTGCTCGCCGCCGCGGGCGACCTGTGGACCCATGTCGCCGCCGCCGGACGCGCGTCGCTGGGGGTCGAGGACGATCCGCGCACGATCGTGATCGACCGCACCCATCCGCAGATCGCGGGCGTCCCGGAGGCCGACCTCCCGCGCGCGCTGGTGGCGAGCGCGTCGGCGGCGGTCGTCGCCGCCCCGAGTCGCCCGCCGCGCCCATAATCGCCGGCCACGTTCCTACGCTGTGGGCGGCGTGCCTCTCTCCGTCCAGCTCGGCCTCGTCCTTGCCCTCGTCACGTCGCTGATGTCGGTCGTGGGCTTCTTCCTCAAGCACCGCGGCGCCGTCGCCGCGCCGCCCGTCGAGTGGCGGCAGCCGTGGGCGAGCACCGTCGCGCTGTTCAGCTCGCCCGTCTACACCATCGGCTGCGTCGTCGCCACGACCTCGTGGGGCTTCCACGTCGCGGCGCTCGGCCTCGCGCCGATCTCGCTCGTGCAGTCGGTGATCGCGGGCGGCCTGGTGCTGGTGACCGTGGTCGCCGACCGCGTGTTCGGCCAGCCGGTCACGCGGCGCGACTGGATCGGGGTCGCGCTCACCGCCGCGGGGCTCGCCTTCCTGGCGGCCACGCTCGAGGGCGCAGGCTCCTCCGCGCACGGCGACTACGGGGATGCCGAGCTGCTCGCCTTCGTCGGTCTGGTGTCGGTCGCTGGGCTCGCGATCGCGGCACGCGGGCGCACCGGGCCAGTGCTCGCCGCCTCTGCCGGCCTGCTGTGGGCCGGTTCAGACGTCACGATCAAGGCGCTCAGCGGCAAGGCATCCGAGCTCGGGGCGGGCGTGCTGATCCATCCGTTCGCGCTGGTCATCCTCGTGCTCTCGCTCGTCGGCCTGCTCGTGTCCGCCCGCTCGCTCCAGCTCGGCCCGCCCGTCGCGGTGATCGCAGTGACCAGCGCGACCGCGAACGTGCTCACGATCGCCGCCGGGCCGGCGGTGTTCGGCGAGCCGCTGCCGCAGGAGCCGCTCGCGCTGCTCGTCCGCGTGGCGGCGTTCGCGCTCGTGGTCTGCGCGGCGGCGATGACGCCGCCGCCGATGCGCTCGCCGAGCGGGGCCTAGAACGCCGTCGCCAGTACAAGCGGGTAGACGGCCTCGGCGCCGCGCCGGCGCAGCTGGCCCGCGACCATCGCGAGCGTCCAGCCCGAGAATCGGACGTCGTCGACGAGCAGCGCCGGGCCGGCCGGCAAGGCTCGCGTGACCGCGAACGCGCCGCGCACGTTGGCCACCTGCTGGGCCGAGTTCGCCATCTCGCGCTGCGGTGGTCGATCCTCGGCGCGCGCCAGGACCGGCGCGAAGGGAAGGCCGGTCGCCGCGGCGAGCCGGCGCGCGAAGTCGCTGACGAGATCGTCGCCGCGCCGCGACGGCACCGCCGCCATCCAGGCGACCGGGGCGCCCCACCCGCGCAGGAGCTCCGCCGCGGCCTCGACGAGCTCGTCGCCGAGCCGGCCGCCGCGCAGTCCGTCCTGCAGCAACGGCGCCCAGCCGCCGTCACCGAGCCGGGCCAGCGCACGCCCTTCCTCGGGACGGATGTCCTCGGGCAGCTTGCGCATCGCCCCCGTCTCGCTCGGCGCCATCTTCTTGACCTCGAGCACGAGCGGCCGCGAGCGCAGCAGCAACGCCGCCTCGCGTACGAGCGCCGGGTCGAGCGGCCCGTCGTAGCGCGGGGCGGTGCAGACGGCGCAGCGCCCGCAGTCGGCCGGGTCGGGATCGTCGAGCTCCTCCTGCAGCGCGCGCATCAGGCAGCGACCGTCGGCGCCGAACGCGGCCATCGCCTCCTGCTCGGTCCGCCGCAGGGCGGTGATGCGCGCGTAGCGCTCCGCGTCGTAGGCCCAGTCGCCCTCCGAGATGACCCAGCGCGAGCCGGCACGCGCCACCGCGCCCTCGACGTCGAGGACCTTGAGCATCGCCTCGATGCGGCCCTTGCCGAGGTTGACCTGCGCCATCAGCTCCGCCGCGGTCGCGCCGCCGGTCCCGGTGGCGCGCAGATGACCGAGCACGGCGTCGACGACCTCGCGGCGCGGGAACGCCTGCTCGATGAAGAAGTCCTGGATGCGGCGGTCCTCCGTGCCGCGCAACAGCACCACCTCCGCGCGCTCGACGCCGCGGCCCGCGCGGCCCACCTGCTGGTAGTAGGCGACCACCGAGCCCGGCGCCTGGTAGTGCACGACGAAGCCGAGATCGGGCTTGTCGTAGCCCATGCCGAGCGCGCTCGTGGCCACGACGGCCTTGAGCTCGTTGGCGAGCAGGCGCTCCTCGACGTCGACGCGCTGCTCACTGGCCACCTCGCCGCTGTAGGCCTCGGCGGGGATGCCGCGGCGCGTCAGCCACTCGGCGACGACCTCGCTGTCGCGCTTGGTCAGGGTGTAGACGATGCCCGAGCCCGGCAGCTGCGGCAGCCACGTGGCGAGCCAGGCGAGCCGGTCGGCCTGGCCCGGCAGCTCCACGACCTCGAAGCGCAGGCTCGAGCGCCCCAGCGGCCCGCGATACGTCTTCACGCCGTGGCCGCCGCCGAGCTGCTCCTCGACGTCGGCGACGACGCGATCGTTGGCCGTCGCGGTCGTGCCGAGCACCGCGACGCCGTCCGGCAGCCCGGCGAGCACCTCGCCGATGCGCCGGTAGTCGGGCCGGAAGTCGTGACCCCAGTCGGAGATGCAGTGCGCCTCGTCGACGACCACGAGCCCCAGGCGGTCCGCGAGCACCGGCAGCAGCTCGTCGCGGAAGCGCGGGTTGTTGAGCCGCTCCGGGCTGATCAGCAGCAGGTCGAGCGCGTCGGCCCGGATCATCGACCCGACCTCGTCCCACTCCTCGCGGTTGGTCGAGTTGATCGTGTGCGCCCGCACGCCGAGCCGCTCGGCGGCCGCGATCTGGTTGCGCATCAGCGCCAGCAGCGGCGAGACGATCAGCGCCGGCCCCGTGCCCCGCTCGCGGCCCAGCGCCGTCGCGATGAAGTACACGGCGGACTTGCCCCAGCCCGTGCGCTGGACGCAGAGCACCCGCGCGCGGTCCTCGACGAGGTCGCGCACCGCCTCGAGCTGGTGCTCGCGGAAGCGTGCGTCGGGACCCGCCAGCTCGCGCAGTAGCGCGCCGGCGCGCTCGGCGACGGGAGCGTTGGGATCGAGGTCGATGGGCATCGTCGTCGAAGATAGGCGCCATGCCGGAGGTCTCGCCCCCCTCGCCGCCCGCGTCCGCGTTCGTCTACCTCCTGCGCTGCGGCGACGGGTCGCTCTACTGCGGCTGGTCGACCGACCTCGACCGCCGCCTCGCGGCCCACCAGCGCGGGACCGCGAGCCGCTACACCGCCAGCCGGCGCCCCGTGGAGCTCGCGGCCGCCTGGCGCACGGCAACCCGCCGCGACGCCCGCCGCCTCGAGGTGCGCGTCAAGCGCCTGTCGCGGGCCGACAAGCTGCGCCTGCTGGCCGGCGCGCCGCTCGATGGCGCCGAGCCGGTCTGACTGCTGCACGCCTCCCGCTCGCCGCCGCACCCCGGTCTAGGGCGTCGATCCCGTCCGCACCATCGGCGACCGAGCCATCTGCGCCACCCGCTCGCCGGCCGCCGTCAGGGCGACCGCGGCGAGCAGGATCAGGAACGGGTCCAGCGGCGCGCGGAAGCGGTCGAAGTTGACCGCGAACGGCACCGTGCTCGCCCACAGCAGCACGGGCACGAGCCACAGCCACCGCGGCGCCGCGCGCGTGCGAGGCGCGAGCAGCCCGGCGAGCGCGAGCAGCGCCAGCACGCCGAAGCCGGCGAAGCTTGCCCGCGCGAGCGTGCGCGAGTGCAGCACGCTCGCGAGCTCCGAGCGCGCGGTCCGGTCGGCGTCGAGCAGGCGCAACGTGTTCCAGGCGCTCGCCTCGACGACGGCGAACGGATGCGCCGCGAGGTAGCGCAGCCCGTCGCGCGTGAGGGCGGAGGAGCGCCGCACCTCGGGATGCGCGAGCGCCGGCGCCTCGGCCGGCGGCAGATGGCGGGTGTTGCGCCACCGGTAGTGCAGGGCCGCCGACGCCGGGTTGTAGGTGCCGACGAGCGTCTGGCCGAGGTCGGTCGCCACGGGAACCGGCGCATGCAGCACGCTCGCGTTGCGCAAAGTCCAGGGGAGCACCGTGAGGACGGCTGCCGCGACGATCACGGCGGGCGCGAGCAGAGCACGCGGGCGCAGGCGGGGGCGCACGGTCCACACGGCGAGGCACAGCGGCGCGAGCAGCACGGCGCCGTTGGCGCGCGTCAGGATGGCGAGGCCGCATGAGACGCCGGCCAGGACCAACCAGGGCCACGACCCGCCGGGTCGGCGGCGGCGCAGCACGGCGTAGATCGCCGCCAGCTCGAGCGCCACGAACAGCGGCTCGGAGAGCAGCGCGACACCGAGCACCGCAAGCGACGGGTAGAGCGCCGCGACCACCCCCGCGACGAGCCCGACCGTGGGACCCCAGAGCTCGAGCGCGATCAGCGCGATCAGTCCGACCGCGGCGGTCCCGAGCAGCGCATTGAGGAGCCGCCCGGCCGTCCACCGCGAATCCGTGGTGGCGAGCGCTGCACGAGGGACGCTCGCGTCGGGCGGGCTGCTGAGCACCGACGCCTCGTCGAGACGGTTCCCGTGATCGGTCAGCGCGTAGGCCGCCCCGAGCAGCGCGGGCCATGCGGGCGGGTGCAGGGCGGTCGGCCGGTCGTCGGCGCCACCCGGAGCCACGTGCTCGAGCGGCCGCGACCAGCCCTCGCCGGACGCCAGCGAGACCGCTACCTCGTCGTAGACACCCGGATCGCCGCCGAGGCGGCCGCCAGGCGCGTCGAGCGCGAGCACCACGCGGACAGCGAGGGCAAGCAGCACCACGGCAACCAGCAGCAGGGCGACGTCGCTGATCCTCCGCCGCCCTTCGCGGGAGCTCGAAGGGACCATCGCCGTCGATGGTTCCCACGTGCCATGAGCGGCCCATGAGCGCGCCGCCGGCACAGGCACCGGGCTGCTGGCGCAGAGCCTAGGCTGGGAGGCGATGCAGACCAAGGCGCCCTTCAGCTCTCCCCTCGCGGAGGCGCTCGCCCCCGACCTGCTCGGCCGCTTCCTGCGCTACGTGCGCATCGACACGCAGTCGTCACGCGAGCGCGGGGGCAGTCCGAGCACGCCCGGGCAGCTCGACCTGGCGCGCCTGCTCGTCGAAGAGCTGCAGGCGATCGGGCTCGGCGACGCCGCGCTCGACGCCAACGGCATCGTGACCGCGACGCTCGAGGCCACCGTCGAGGGCGCACCGACGATCGGGCTGCTGGCCCACATGGACACGAGCCCCGACGCCCCGGGCGCCGGCGTCGAGCCGCTCGTCCACGAGGCCTACGAGGGTGGCGCCATCGAGCTGCCGCGCGGCGGGACGGTGCTCGCTCCGGAAGCCATGCCCGTGCTGGCCGAGAAGCTCGGCCATGACATCGTCAGCTCGAGCGGCGACACGCTGCTCGGCGCCGACGACAAGGCGGGCGTCGCAGAGATCATGTCCGCGGTCGCGCACCTCGCCGCCCACCCGGACCTCCCGCGCGCGCGCATCCGGGTCGGCTTCACGCCCGACGAGGAGATCGGCGCCGGCGCCTTCCTGTTCGACGTCGACGGCTTCGGCGCCCGTTGCGCGTACACCCTCGACGGCTCGCAGCCGGGGGAGCTCCAGGACGAGACCTTCTCCGCGGCGGAGGTCGTCGTCACCGTCAGCGGGGTCGAAATCCACCCGGGCTGGGCGAAGGGCGTCCTCGTCAACGCGGCGCGGCTGGCGGCGAAGATCCTCGCGGCGCTGCCGTCCGACCGGCTCACACCGGAGACGACGGAGGATCGCGAGGGCTTCATCCACCCGTACGAGATCGAGGGCGATCCGGGCCGCGCCGTACTCCGCTTCATCGCGCGCGACTTCGACGACGTGCTGCTCGAGCAGCACGTCGAGCTCGTGCGCCGCACCGCCGAGGAGATCGTCGGCGCGGAGCCGCGCGCCCGCGTCGAGGTGGAGGTGACGCCGCAGTACTCGAACATGCGGCGTCACCTCGAATCCGACCCCGAGATCGTCGAGCGCGCCGAGCGAGCGCTGCACGAGGAGGGCGTCGAGCCGGTGCGCACGCCGATCCGCGGCGGGACCGACGGCTCGATCATCAGCGCGATGGGGCTGCCGACGCCGAACCTCTTCACGGGCGGTCATGAGTACCACTCGGTGCGTGAGTGGGCCTCGCTGCAGGACATGGCGAGCGCGGCCGCGGTCGCCGTCCGGCTCGCCGGCGTCTGGGCGAGGTCCTAGTCGGGCTTGACCAGCGCGGCCGCAGCCTCGCCGGGCGTGGCGAACAGCGTGAACACGTCGGTCAGCCCGCAGGCCTCGAGCACTCGGAGCACCGGCCCGTCGGGACACACCAGTACGAGCGCCCGGTCGGTACGCCCGAGCAGCGCGCGCGTGCGCAGCAGCACGGCGATCCCGCTCGAATCGAGGAACTCCGTGTCGGTGAGGTCGAGCACGAAGACGCCGACGCTCGCGGCGATCGCCGCCTCCAGCGCGCCCTGCAGCGCCGGGGCGGTCGCCATGTCCACTTCGCCGCGGACGCGAGCACCGGGAACGTGCTCGAGCGTTGGCCCCGGCGTGTCGACCCAGTCGAGCATGTCAACGACCCTAGTGGGGCCGGCCTGCGATGGGTGAAAAGCGTCGAGCATCCGACGTCGGGCCGCTGACATGAGCGTCCGCGGTCCCGTCCGGGTACACGACGCCCGTGAGCGCCCCGACCATCTCCCTGCCCGACGCCGACCCCGACCTCGCGGACCTGATCGACCCTGGCGAGCTCCCGCGAGCGCGTGCACAGGCGCGCACGCGCGTTCACCGGCTCAGCCCGGGTGAGTGGGACGCGCGCAGCGCCCACATGGCAGAGGCGCACCACCGCGGGTTCCTGATCGCGGACGGCCTGCTGAGCCGCAACGTCGAGGTCATGGGCCGCTCGTGCGTCGAGCTCGTCGGCCCGGGCGACGTGATGCGGCCGTGGTCGTGGGACGACACCGGCTCGCACGTCAAGGCCGAGGTCGGCTGGGCGGTGCTCGAACCGACCCGCCTGGCTGTGCTCGACGACGCGCTCGTGCGCGCCATGATGCCCTGGCCACAGCTCGGGCTCGAGCTGTTCAACCGCGGCACCCGGCGCGCGCACCACCTCGCCGTGGCGCTGGCGATCTCACACCACCAGCGCGTCGACGACCGGTTGCTGCTCTCGCTGTGGCACCTGGCGGAGCGGTGGGGCCGGGTGCATCCGGACGGCATCGTCCTGCCATTGCCGCTCGGCCATCAGCGGCTCGCCGACCTCGTCGGTGCCTCGCGGCCGACCGTCACCACCGCCCTGGGCGAGCTGACCGCAGCCGGATCGATCGCCCGTCGCGACAGCGGTGAATGGGTCCTGCTCGGCGCGCCGCCGGAGGAGCTCCGGCATCACCGGCTGGTCGCCGCGTTGACCTGAGGCATCGAGGAGCGTCGCCGGACATGCCGTCGAGTCGCGCGGCCGCGGCGAGCCGACCCGGAGCGACGCCCCTTCGCGGCAGGCTGCTGCATCCGCGGCGTCCGTGCGAGGATCGCCCTATGGCCGAGCTGACAGGGGTGGGGCTGTGGAGTCCCGGATTGCGCGACGGCGATCTGGGTGAGGTGCGCGAGCGGGCCGCCGAGCTGCAGGCGCTCGGCTACACCGCGCTGTGGATGCCCGGCGGGGCGGGCGGCCCGATCCTCGAGCGAGCGCAGCTGCTGATCGACGCGACCACGACGATCCACGTCGCCACCGGCATCCTCAACATCTGGGCGCACACGCCGCGAGAGGTCGCGGCCGGCCACGCCGGCATCGGGCTCAGCGCCCACGGGCGCTTCCTGCTCGGCCTCGGGGTCAGCCATGCGCCGATGGTCGATCGCGAGCAGCCGGGCCGCTATCGCAGGCCGCTGTCGAAGATGCGCGCCTACCTCGACGAGCTCGACGACCAACCGGCGCCCGTGCCGCCGTCGGAGCGGGTGCTGGCCGCGCTGGGGCCGAAGATGCTCGACCTGGCGCGCGAGCGCGCCGCGGGGGCGCACCCGTACTTCGTCCCGGTCGCCCATACGCGCTTCGCGCGCGAGCGCCTCGGCCCCGGCCCCCTGCTCGCGCCCGAGCAGGGCGTCGTGCTCGAGACCGATCCGGCGCGTGCCCGCGCCATCGCCCGCGAGCACGTCGCGCGCTACCTGCAGTTGCCCAACTACACGAACAACCTGCTGCGCCACGGGCTCACCGAGGACGATCTGCGCGACGGCGGCTCGGATCGGCTGCTGGACGCGATCGTGGTGACGGGCGACGTCGACGCCGTGGCGGAGCGCGTGCGCGCGCATCGCGAGGCGGGCGCCGATCACGTCTGCCTTCAGGTCCTGGGTGCGGGACTGCTCCCGCGCGCCGAGTGGCGCCGCCTCGCCGAGGGACTCGAGCTGGCAGACTGACTCGTCAGTCAACACGGTATGGTTTCGTTCGCGAACTCGCTTTTCCGATGGAGGAAACCGTGGCCACGAACGTCAGTGAGAAGGAGGCCCGGCAGGTCGCCGAGGCCGCCCGCGAAACCGAGTGGAAGCTCCCGAGCTTCGGCAAGGGCCTCTTCCTGGGCGACTTTCGACTCGACCTGATCCACCCGCAGCCGCGCCTCGACGCGGCCGCGGTCGAGAAGGGCGAGGCGTTCCTGGCTCGTCTGCGCGCCTTCCTGGAGGCAGACGTCGACCCGCTCGAGATCGAGCGCGACGCGAAGATCCCCGACAGCGTCATCCAGGGCCTCAAGCAGCTCGGCGCCCTCGGCATGAAGACCCCGGCCGAGTACGGCGGCCTCGGGCTCTCGCAGGTGTACTACAACCGCGCGCTCGCGCTGGCCGGCGTCTGGCACAGCTCGCTCTCCACGTTCCTCTCCGCGCACCAGTCGATCGGCGTCGGCGAGCCGCTGCGCCAGTTCGGCTCCGAGGAGCAGAAGCGCACGTGGCTGCCCAAGGTCGCCTCCGACCACATCTCGGCGTTCCTGCTGACCGAGCCCGACGTCGGCTCGGATCCCGCGCGCCTCGGCACGATCGCGACGCCGACCGAGGACGGCACGGGTTATCGCATCAACGGCCGCAAGCTGTGGGCGACCAACGGCGCGTTCGCCGACATCGTCGTCGTCATGGCGCAGGTGCCGACGTCCGAGGGCCACCGCGGCGGGATCACCGCCTTCGTGCTCCCCTACGACACCGAGGGCATCACCATCGAGCACCGCAACCAGTTCATGGGCCTGCGCGGCATCGAGAACTCGGTCACGC
>JAXDHR010000059.1:0-9735 GCA_034664425.1 Solirubrobacteraceae bacterium | reverse complement strand
AAGATCGAGCTCTCGCAGTACCGCGACCTCGAGGCGTTCTCGCAGTTCGGCTCCGACCTCGACCCGGACACCCAGCGCACGCTGGCGCGCGGGGAGCGGCTGGTCAAGACGCTCAACCAGAACGAGCGCTCGCCGATGGCCGTCGCCGACCAGGTCTCCGTGCTCTACGCGGCCACCAACGGCTACCTCGATCGCATCGAGGCCGACAAGGTGCCGGACTTCCACGCGAACCTCGTGGACCGCCTGCACTCATCGGCCAAGGAGACGCTCGACAAGATCGGCGACGGCGACTGGTCCGACGACACGCAGAAGGCGCTCGACACGGCGATCTCCGAGTTCGCGCAGGACTACGGCTACGACCTCGACGAGGAGGGCCAGCCGCTGTCCGACGAGGATGCGATCCGCGAGGGCTCCGGCCGCACGTCCAACCGCGAGCAGCAGCGTGACGACAACGACGACGAGGAGCCCGAGGAGTCCTCGGATGACACCGCGGCGGTGGCCGCCTCCTAGGGGAGCCCATGGCGCTCAAGGACGTCAAGAGCCGCATCGGCTCGATCAAGAACATCCAGAAGATCACGCGGGCGATGGAAATGGTCTCGGCGGCGCGGCTGCGCCGCGCCGAGCAGCGCATCTCCGTCCTGCGGCCCTACGCGGGCGCCATCCGGCGGATGACGCGTCAGGCGGCGGAGGCGGCGCAGGGCGTGCCGCGGCTGCCGATCCTCGCGCGCCATGACTCCGAGGACACGGTCGCGCTGCTGCTCGTCTCGGCCGACCGCGGCCTCGCCGGCGCCTTCAACTCGCAGATCCTGCGCGCCGGCAGCCGGCGCGCGGCGGCGCTCGAGGGCGAGGGCAAGCGGGTCGCCTGGTATGCGACGGGGCGCCGCGGCGTGTCGTCGCTGAACTTCCGCGGCCGTGAGGTGACCGGTGAGTACACGGGCTTCACCGAGCGTCCCGCGTACGCCAACGCCCGCGAGATCGCCTCGGACCTGATGACCGCCTACATCGACGGCGACGTCGACCGGGTCGAGATCATCTACAACGGCTACGTGTCGGCGCTCACCCAGGAGGTGCGCCACGAGACCCTGCTGCCGCTGCAGGAGGCGTCGATCCTGGGCGAGGACGACGAGAAGGGGGGCGGCGAGGGCGAGGAGCATGAGTCCCAGAACTCGGGTCATCCCGCGCACTCCGCCCTGGTCGAGTACGAGCCCGACCCGGAGGAGATCCTCGCGCGGCTCGTTCCCGCCTACGTCGAGATCTCGCTCTACCGGGCGCTGCTCGAGTCGGCGGCGTCCGAGCTCGGCGCGCGCATGACCGCCATGCGCAACGCGTCCGAGAACGCCGGAGACCTCATCAAGGACTACACGCTGCAGATGAACCGCGAGCGCCAGGCCGCGATCACGCAGGAGATCATGGAAGTCGTCGCGGGCGCCGAGTCGCTCACGTAAGGAGAACCAATGACCGCAGCCACTGAGACGGCAGACAACCAGAACACCGACGAGGGCCGCAACGTCGGCCGGATCGAGGAGATCAACGGCGTCGTCATCGAGGTCGTCTTCTCTGAGCATCTCCCCGAGATCAACTCGGCGCTGCTGATCGAGCGCGAGGACAACCCCGAGGAGGCCGAGGGCATCTCCTCCGGCACGGGGACGCATCTGGTGCTGGAGGTCCAGCAGCACCTCGGCGATGACCGCGTCCGCTGCGTCGCCATGGACACCACGGACGGCCTCGCGCGCGGGATGGAGGTCATCGACACGGGCGGCCCGATCACCGTGCCGGTCGGCAACGTCACGCTCGGGCGCATCTTCAACCTGCTCGGCGAGACGATCGACCAGGGCGAGGAGATCGAGGTCGAGACCCGCTGGCCGATCCATCGCCCGGCGCCGACGGTCGAGCAGCTGACCCCGACCGCCGAGATGTTCGAGACCGGCATCAAGGTCGTCGACCTGCTCGCGCCCTACGCCAAGGGCGGCAAGGTCGGCCTGTTCGGCGGCGCGGGCGTCGGCAAGACCGTCCTGATCCAGGAGCTGATCCACAACCTCGCCCAGGAGCACGGCGGCCTGTCGGCCTTCTGCGGCGTGGGCGAGCGCTCCCGCGAGGGCAACGACCTGTGGCTCGAGATGACCGAGTCGGGCGTGATCGACAAGACGATGCTCGTCTTCGGCCAGATGAACGAGCCGCCCGGGGCCCGCATGCGCGTGGCGCTGACCGGCCTGACCATGGCGGAGTACTTCCGCGATGAGGAGGGTCAGGACGTGCTGCTCTTCATCGACAACATCTTCCGCTTCGTGCAAGCCGGCTCGGAGGTCTCCGCGCTGCTCGGCCGCATGCCCTCGCAGGTCGGCTATCAGCCGACGCTCGAGTCCGAGATGGGCCAGCTGCAGGAGCGCATCACCTCGACGCGCAAGGGGTCGGTCACGTCGATCCAGGCGATCTACGTGCCGGCGGACGACCTCACGGATCCGGCGCCCGCGTCGGTGTTCGCGCACCTCAACGCGACCACGACGCTGTCGCGGTCGATCTCCGAGAAGGGCATCTACCCGGCGGTCGACCCGCTCGACTCGACGTCGACGATCCTCAAGCGGGAGATCGTCGGCGAGGAGCACTTCGCGGTCGCCAACGAGGTCAAGCAGGTGCTGCAGCGCTACCGCGAACTGCAGGACATCATCGCGATCCTCGGCATCGACGAGCTCTCGGACGAGGACCGTGTGCTCGTGCAGCGCGCGCGCCGCATCGAGCGCTTCCTCTCGCAGCCGTTCAACGTGGCCGAGCAGTTCACGGGCACGCCGGGCGCCTACGTGCCGATCGCCGACACGGTGCGCTCGTTCCGCGAGATCCTCGACGGCAAGCACGATGACCTGCCCGAGTCGGCGTTCCTGCTCAAGGGGGCGATCGAGGACGTCATCGAGGCAGCCGGCAAGGGCTCCGGCCGGCGCGGCTCGGAGAAGACCGAGGAGACCGGCAACGGCTCGGACGACGACGCGTCCGGCGAGACCGACGCCGTCGAGAAGACGGCCGAGGAGAGCTAGGTGGCGCGCACGCCGTTCACCGTCGAGGTCCTCACTCCCGATGGCGAGGTGTTCAACGACGAGGTGGAGATGCTCTCCACCAAGACCGCCGTCGGCTCGATCGGCGTGCTGGCCAACCACCAGCCGCTGCTCGCGCTGCTCGACCCGACCGAGCTGCGGCTGCACAAGGATGGCTCGGAGGTCCTCTCCTTCGCGCAGGGCGAGGGCTTCCTGCAGGTGACCGGCGACCGGGCGCTCGTCCTCGTGGACGAGGCCATGCCACTGGACCAGCTCGACGCCGGCAACCTGCGCGAGCGGCTCGAGCGCGCCGAGCAGGAGCTCAACGACGCCGAGGACGACTCCGAGGCCAAGCGCGTCGCCGAGCGCGACAAGCGCCGTTACGAGGCCTTCCTCGAACTCGCCGAGGACTGAATCGAGCGGCGCGGTACCGCGCCGCTACCCTGCTTGCCCGTGGACGAACGGGTGCTGACGGAGCGGCTGGTCACCTACGACACGTCGTCGGTGGACGGGCTCCGCTCCGCGGCGGGGTTCGTCAAGGGGTGGCTCGACGCCCGCAGCATCGCCGTCGCCGACCACTCCTTCGGTGAGCTCTACGTGCTCACCGCGGAGGTCGGCCCGGCCGGCGCCCCGACGCTGCTCTTCCACGGGCACCTCGACGTCGTCCCGGGCCGCCCCGAGCAGTTCGCGCCGCGCGTCGAGGGCGACCGCCTCTACGGTCGCGGCGCGTACGACATGAAGGGCGGCCTGGCGGCGATGATGCTCGCCATGAACGACCTCGCCGCCCAGGACGAGGTCCGCGTGCAACTGCTGTGCGTGCCCGACGAGGAGTCCGAGGACATCGAGCGCCGTACGAGCGACGAGATGGTCCGCCGCGGCCTGACCGGCGACTTCGCGATCACCGGCGAGCCGACGAACCTGCGCGTCGGCGTCCAGGCCAAGGGCGTGCTGTCGTGCCGGGTCGCCGTCCACGGCCGCGCCGCCCACTCCTCCACGCCGTGGCTGGGCGACAACGCCGTGCTGAAGGCGATCGACGTCTTTCGGCGAATCGAGTCCCTGCCGTTCTCGCGCGAGTCCTCCGAGCTGTTCGACCGCCCATCGATCAACCTCGGCCGGATCGTCGGCGGGGACGCGGTCAACAAGGTCCCCGACGAGTGCGTCATGGACGTGGACATCCGCTACCTGCCCAACCAGGATCCCGATGACCTGCTCGGGCAGATCCGCACGATCGACGACATGGAGATCCGGCGCACGTTCGTGTTCCCGCCGGCCTACGTCTCGCGCTCGAACCCGTACGTCCTCGGCCTCGCGGAGACCGTGACCGAGTCGACGCAGCAGACCGATTCGGTCACCGTCGGGCGCGACGGCGCCTCCGATGCGGTCTCCTTCCTCAAGACCGGGATCCCGGCCGTCGAGTTCGGTCCCGCAGGCGCCGGCCACCACGGGCCGGAGGAATGGGTCTCGATCCCCTCGCTGCGCGAGTACCGCGAGATGCTCGTGCGCTTCGCTCGCGCGATGCCGGGGATGCAGACCCGCCCGCCGGCCCGCGAGCGCCGCCTCGAGGCGCTCGAGGGGGGCCAGGCGGCGTGATCTTCCGCCGTGACCCGGACGGCCCACCGCACGTGGGCCGCCGGCTGATCCTGCGCGCGGCGCTCGCCGGCTTCCTCGTCGTCGCCCTCAGCGCGACCGCGATCGCGACCACCGGCATCCTCGAGGTCGACCGGATCAAGAACATCGTCGTCCAGGGCCGCCAGGTCGTGACGATCCCCGAGGTCACGCGCGCGGCCGCCGGCGGCCCGCGCACGCTGCTGCTGCTCGGCTCCGACCAGCGCTACGCCGACAAGGTCGCGGGACTGAAGCCGCGCTCGGACACGATCCTGCTCGTGCGCATCAACCCGCGCACCGACTCGATCTCGGTGCTCTCGATCCCGCGCGATCTCAAGGCCGACATCCCCGGCTACGGGTCGGACAAGATCAACGCCGCCTTCGAGGACGGCGGCCCGCGCCTGGCCGTGCGGACGATCCAGCAGTTGTTCAAGGGCGTCACCGGCAAGCCGTTCCCGATCAACAACGTGCTCGTCGTCAACTTCGGGTCGTTCAAGAAGGCCGTCGACTACATCGGCGGGGTCTACATCGACGTCGACCGGCGCTACTTCAACGACAACTCGGGGCTGGACCACTACGCGACGATCAACATCCAGCCCGGCTACCAGAAGCTCACGGGTCAGGACGCGCTCGACTACGTCCGCTTCCGCCACACCGACAGCGACATCGTGCGCGCCGCGCGCCAGCAGGACTTCCTGCGCCAGGCGCGCAACACCGCCGGCTTCAAGAAGCTGCTCGCCGTCGGTGACCGCGACAAGCTCGCCCGCGTCTTCGCGCGCTACTTCGAGTTCGACCAGAGCTTCACGAAGACCAAGGAGATCTTCTCGCTGCTGCGGCTCGGGCTGTTCCTCGCCCAGAACCAGCCGAGCGTCAACGAAGTCCGCTTCCCGTTCTACGAGGCGGCGAACCCCGCGCTCGACACGCACCTCTACTTCCACGCGAGCGCGCTGCGCAAGGCCGTCAACCAGTTCATGAACGCGAAGGCGCGCAAGCCGGGGGCGGCCACGCCCGTCTCGAAGCCGCGCCGCAAGGCCAGGCACGCGGCCCCAGGACCGGTCAAGGGGCTGATCGACGCCCGCACGGCCGGCGAGGATCAGGCCGTCATCGCCCAGCCGCACATCAAGCGGCTCTCCGTCTTCTACCCCACGCAGCTCTACCAGGGATCGTCCTACGCGAGCACGGGTCCGCGCGTCTACAGGATCCGCGACGAGACGGGCAAGCGCCACAGGGCCTACCGCCTCGTGGTCTCCAAGGGCATGATCGGCGAGTACTACGGCGTCGAGGGCATGACCTGGAAGAACCCGCCGCTGCTCGACAATCCCGATGCGGTGCGCATCGTCGGCGGCCGCCGCCTGCTCATCTACCGGGACGGATCGCGTGTGCGGATCGTCGCCTGGCGCACGAAGAAGGGCGTGTACTGGGTCTCGAACACGCTCACGAAATCGCTGAGCCCCGCCCAGATGATCGGGATCGCGAGCTCGCTGCGCTCGCTCAAGCACTAGTCCGCGAAGCGGGTTAGTAGGCTGATCCGCCTTCCATGAGCACAGCGCGAGAACCCATCGGCGTGATCGGGACGGGCTACGTCGGTCTCGTCACCGCGGCCGGCTTCGCCGAGCTCGGCAACGAGGTCTGGTGCATCGACATCGACGCCGAGAAGATCGAGGCCCTCAAGCAGGGCCGCATCCCGATCTGGGAGCCCGAGCTCGAGGGGCTCGTGGCCAGGCATCGCGAGCGCATGCACTTCTCGACCGACCTGTCGGAAGCGCTCGAGCACGCGCGGCTGCTGTTCGTGGCCGTCGGCACCCCACCGACCTACTCGGGCGACGCCGACCTCTCGGCCGTGCAGGCTGTCGTCGCGGCGATGCCGGCCTCCGACGGCCATGCGCTCGTCATGAAGTCGACCGTGCCCGTCGGCACCGGCGACAACGTCAAGCGCGCGTTCGCCGAGCAGGACAAGGGCGGCTTCCGTTACGTCTCCTGCCCCGAGTTCCTCAAGGAGGGCTCGGCGGTCAAGGACTTCCTGGCGCCCGACCGCGTCGTGGTCGGCGACGACGGCGACTGGGCCGGCGAGGCGGTCGTCGATCTCTACGCGCCGCTCGAGGCGCCGCTCGTACGCACCGACATCCGCTCGGCCGAGATGGTCAAGCTCGCCTCCAACGCCTTCCTGGCCACGAAGATCTCGTTCATCAACGAGATCGCCAACGTCTGCGAGGAGACGGGCGCCGACGTCGTCGAGGTCGCGCGCGGCATGGGACTCGACGACCGCATCGGCCCGAAGTTCCTGCAGGCCGGCATCGGCTTCGGCGGGTCGTGCTTCCCGAAGGACGTGACGGCGCTGAAGCAGCTCGCGGGCAACTCGGGCTACCACTTCCAGCTGCTCAACGCGGTGATCGAGGTCAACGAGCTCCAGAAGCGGCGCGTGATCGCGAAGCTCCAGAAGCACCTGGGCGAGCTGGTCGGCAAGGAGATCGGCCTGCTCGGGCTTGCCTTCAAGCCCGACACCGACGACATGCGCGAGGCATCTTCGCTCGTGCTCGCCGCGCGCCTGCAGGCTGCCGGCGCGCGCGTGCGCGCCTATGACCCCGTTGCGGAGGGCGAGGCCCGCAAGCTGCTCGCGGGGCTCGACTACAAGGCGTCGCCCGAGCAGGTGGCCGACGGCGCCGACGCGCTCGTGCTCGTGACCGAGTGGAAGCAGTTCGGCGAGCTCGACCTCGGCGCGCTCGCGGCGTCCATGCGCGGCAACCTGCTCGTCGACGGGCGCAACTTCTTCCATCCAGAGCAAGTCCGTCAGGCCGGCCTGATCTACGAGGGCATCGGTCGCCACCGGCGCAGCGACGAGGTGTCCGCCGCGGGCGCGCTCTTCAGCTACTAGGGCAACGCCGCGTCCCCTGGCCCGCCACTATGATGTCCGCTGCCTGACCAACGATCGGGGATTCCCCGGATGGCGTCGAAGGGAGCACCATGCGGATATTGCTCGTCGCCGCCGTGCTCGTGGCGGTGACCGCCGGGAGCGTCGTGGCGGACCGCGCCGATGCTGCGCAGCGCCGCGCGTCGACGTATCAACGTCATGCGCAACAACGTCATCACCGGAGCGGCGCGTCTCGGCATCGGCTGCGGCGGTTTCGCCTCGTGCACCGGACGCGGAAGACCCTGACGATCGCGTGGGCGCGCATTCCCGCCGGGCAGAAGGGCCACCGGCGCGGCCGCCGCGTGACGATCCGCCTGAATGGCCGGCGCGCCGCCGTCGTGCACGGGCGGCGGCATCGCCTCACACTGCACGGGCTGCGGTGCGCCTCGCGCTACCACGTCGAAGCCGTCGCGCGGGGCGCGCGCTGGCATCACGCCCGGCGTGCCGCGATCACGCTCCGGACGCGGAGCTGCCGGTCGGCGCCATCGCCGGCCGCGCCGGCGCCTGGCTCGGGCACGCATCACGCGCCGGGCGCAGGCGGAGGCCCGCGGATCTTCGCCTACTACTACCTGTGGTGGAGCGCGGACCACTGGCGGCAGGCACTGGGCCCCAACTACCCGCTGACCGCGCAACCCCTTCCGCTCCCGGCGCGTCTCGATGCGGGCGGCTGCAATCCCACGGCCGCCTACGCCGGCGCGACGGTGACAGATGTGCCCTCGCGCATCTATAGCCAGGACGATCCCGGCCAGATCGAGTCGGACGTCCGCGAGGCGGCTTCCGCCGGGCTCGCCGGTTTCGCGGTCAACTGGCTCGGGACGGGCCAGGCGGGCCAGAGCGCGAGCTCCAACCCGTACAGCCGCCGGCTGCAGGCGCTGGTCCAAGCCGTGCACCGGGTCAACGCGCAAGGCATTCCCTTCAAGCTCTGGCTGAGCCTGAAGGCCTCCGCGTCCGTCGTGTCGGAGCAGGCCATCTCCAACGATCTCGGCTACTTCGTCGGCGCGTACGGTCACGACCCGGCGTTCGACCGGGACGGCTCGGGGCGCATCACCGTCATCTGGAACGGCAGCCGCAAGTACCCGGTCAGCACGCTGAGCGCCATCAGCGACGCGTATCGCTCGAGGCTGCGCCTCCTCGGCGACGAGACCAGCTGGCCGGCCGACCGCGCGCGCTACCTGGACGGCGACGCGTACTACTGGTCCTCGCAAGATCCCTACAACAACCCGCAGTCCTTCGCGCAGCTGGGCAAGCTCGCGGGGGACGTGCGCGCCTCCGGCCGCAACCCGGACGGGTCGGCGAAGGCGTGGATCGCGCCGCTGGCGCCCGGCTTCGACAAGCAGCTGGCCGGCGGGGGCGCATGCACGCCGCGGCGGGGTGGCGAGACGCTCCGGCGTCTCTTCGCGGGCAACGCGGCGACGCGTCCCGACGCGTGGGCGTTGATCTCATGGAACGAGATCACTGAGGGCACCTACGTGGATCCGATGACGCGCTACGGCCGCCAGGATCTCGACGTCCTGCGTTCGCTGACCGGAGGCTGACCGGCGCGCCGGCCGCTGGACGGCGCCGCGAGGTACGGCTCAAGCGCGGCGACGCACGACGCGCTCGCAGGCGTGGACCACGTCGTGGCGGTCGACGCGTGCCACGTCGTGGCCCCGGCCGCAGTCGACCCGATCGCGCACACCGTCACGGGCGTCGATGACGTCGCGGCCGCCCTGTCCGCGCAGCACGTCGCGGCCGGGCCCCCCGTCGAGCCGGTCCGCCCCAGCTCCGCCGACGAGCCGGTCCGCGCCGCGCCCGCCGAAGAGCCGGTCGGCGCCGCTGCCGCCGGACAGCCAGTCGTCGCCGCGGCCGCCGCGGAGCAGATCGCGGCCGGACATGCCCAGGAGGCAGTCATTGCCGCCGAACCCGTCGATCACGTCGTTGCCGCCCATGCCCACGAGGCGGTCGCTGACGCGGGTGCCGCGCAGGTGATCCGCGCGTCGCTTCCCGCGCACGGTCCGGGCGCACGATGCGGCGTGGCGCGGCTTGGCCGGCGCGGGCGTCGGCCCCGGAGGCGACGAGTCCGGGCCGGGCGGGTAGGTCTGGGGGTCGTAGGTGCGGCCGAGTTCGTCGGTGGGGGTGACGGTGACGTGTTGGCCGTCGACGGTGACCTTGGCGAAGCCGAAGACGTGGTCGTCGGTGAGGTTGGGGGGTGCGAGGCCG
>JAXDHR010000058.1:0-6689 GCA_034664425.1 Solirubrobacteraceae bacterium | reverse complement strand
TGGCGGCGGTGATCGCGTCACCGGTGATGAACCCCTCGCCGAACTGGCGCCCGATCGTCCCCGCGTAGCAGTTCGAGAAGCCCTTCTCGGAGATGTCGAACCCGGCCGGGTCGATGTAGTGGTTCATATAGAGCCGCTTGAGGTTCATCTGGATCGTCGAGTGGCGGACCTCGTCGATCATCTGGATCGCCAACCCGTTGTGAAGCTCGGGGTTGGGGACCGCGTTGATGGCCAGCGGCATCGCCCGCGCCGCGGAGATCTCCGGGAACGGGATGATCGAGAGAAACAGCTTCTGCCACTCCATCCAGCGCTCCTGGACCTGGCGGAACATGTTCCCGCGGATCGCCCCATCCATCGCACCGAACACGCGGCTGTCCTTCTCCTCCTCCATCGGGAAGTAGGAGCGCAGGACCTGCTTGAGCGGATCCTTCTTCGGCGCCTTCTCGAACGTGTAGTCCGTCGCATACTTCTCGACGGGCGAGACGAACGTCGGCTCCCAGGACAGCTCCTGGATCTTCTGGTGCGACTTGGTGATGCTGGCGCGACTCACGGCTTGCGTCCTCCTTGGCCTTCCTGCATCGGTGGGTTGTAGGTCCAGCGCCGTTACCTCGGCGTTTCAGCGCTCGCGCGGCCTGCTGCGAAGTCTTCCTCGGCCCCGGCCCCGGGCCGCTGCGGCGTTGGGTCAGACGCAACGGGTCCGTGGGACAGGTCACCGGAGCGGCCGCGGCCGCGAATCTCCCAAGCGGTGTTGCTCGGGTACGAGCCAGACGGCGTGCCGAGCCAAACGATCGGGAAGTCCCAGCGGGCGCCCAGGAGGCATGCGATGAGTTCGACCCTGAGGCGCGTTGTGGCGGTCGCCGCCGTGGGCACGGTGGGCATCCTCGCCCCGGCGGCCGGCGCGAACGCGGCCGGCACAGGGGTCACGCCCCCGGCGAGCCCCGCGTTCGCCTTGCCCGCGTTCCCCTTCACCGGGCTTCCGGCCTTCACGCCCGCCGGCCTCTCCTTCGTCGGCCCGAGCGTGGGTGGCCTCTCCGCGGTCATCGGCCCCACCGTCATCACGGTCGGCGCCGGAAACATCTTCACCAACACCACGATCACCACGGCCGGGGTTTCGGCCGTCGGTGGTCCCTAGCCGCACGGATGGTCACGCGGGCAGGCATGTGCCTGCCCGCACCACCCACGCGATCCGCCAAGGAGACCGATGCTGACTCGAAAGCCCCTCTGGGCCGCCGCAACCGCCGCCGGCCTGCTCACGCTCGCCGCCCCAGCGGCGATCGCGAGTGCCGCGACCACGGCGCCGGCGGCGACGGCACCCGCGACCACGCCGCCCGCGCTCACGTTCACGCCGCCGCGCGTCGGACCGATCAGCGTGGACATCGCCCCGACGATCATCAACGGCAAGGTGATCGACCCTGGTCTGCACGTGCGCTCGCCCGGCGTCTCGTTGCCGCCGATCAGCTGGACGCTGCCGCTCAGCTGGACGCTGGGAACATGACCGCGCGAGGCGTGGCGTGAGCAGCGAGCCACAGCCGCTCGGCCGCAACGGCGGTCGACCGTGTCAGGCGCGTCACGCGAGCGGGGACGCCGAGTGCGTGGCCGGTCCGGGGCGCCATGGCTTTCAGGTCCCGATCGTCAAGGAGCTGCCGCGACGCTGGGATCCGCTCATCGAGGGCGAGGTCGTGTCTGAGGGGACCGACTGATGTCACGAGACCCATGGGTCGCCATCGACACCCCGCCGCTGTCGACGGTGCCGGCGAAGCCGCTGAAGGACTCATGGGAGCAGTGCCTCGGCGAAGTCCGAGTCGCGGGACGAGGGGCGCCGATCGCCGGGGCGGCCGAGGCCGTGGGCCGGCCGTCCCATCCGCTCGCCGCTGCAGCGGCGCTCATCCGGGACTGCCTCGGCCCGATCGCCGCCGAGACCGGCCAGGTGATCGTCGTCAGCGACGCGAGCGGGATGCTCCTCTGGATCGATGGTCCGCCGGGCGACCGAGGCGGTGCCGCCGAGTCGATGAACTTCAGCGAGGTCGTCCAGGAACGGACGTGCTCGGCGGCGCCGGTCCACGATCCCGGCACGGGCCGGATCCTCGGCGTGATCGAGTTGACCGGCAAGCTGGGCACGGTCCATCCCTACAGCTTCGGCTGCGTCGTGGCGACGGCGCGTGCGGTCGAGTCCCACCTGCGCTACCTGATGAACGAGCGCGATGCGCGCCTGCGGGCGGGCGGCGTGGATCAGATCGCCGCGGCGGCGCCGCGTGTGGTCGCCGAGCCCGTGGACGACGGGGAGGCCTTCGTCGTGCGCGCGCTCGACGCGCGCGACCCGGCCGCGCGCCGGCCCCTGCTGAAGCTCACGCTGCTCCGGCGCGGCGAGCCGTGCGTCGAGCTCGATGGACGGCCGCTGCGGCTCAGCCCGATCCGCACCGAGATCCTCGCGCTGCTCTCCGCGCGGCGCGAGGGCATGACGAGCGAGGAGCTCGCCGCCGACCTCTACGGCGACGTGGGGCGTCCGAGTGCCGTGCGGGTACAGGTCTTCCGCCTGCGCAAGCTGCTCGGGCAGTGGATCGACACCGCGCCGTACCGGCTGGCGATCGACGTCGAGTCCGACGTTGCGCAGGTCTCCGCGCTGCTCGCGCGCGGTGCGGTCCGCGAGGCCGCCGAGCGCTACGAGGCACCCCTGCTCGCGCACTCCGAGGCGCCCGGCGTGATCCGCGAGCGCGACGCGCTCGAGGGCTGGCTCCGCCACGCCGTGATGACCACGGGCGACGCCGGGGCGCTGTGGTCCTGGACCCAGTCGTCGTCCGGATGCGACGACCTCGCCGCGTGGAAGCGTCTGCTCGCCAACCTCGACTACTCCGACCCGCGCCGGAGCCTGGCGGCCTCGCGGCTCTGCTCGCTTCGAGCCACCTACGGTGGGGAGGCGACGTCATCGGTCCTGCGCTAGCAGCCGCGAGGACCGAAGCCGTGCGCGTCCCGCGCACGTTCGCCTTCCTCGACCTCTGTGGCTTCACCGCCTACAACGAGGCGCGTGGCGACGACGCCGCGATCGCCGTGCTCGCCCACCTGCGCGCCAGGCTGCGCGCGTCGGCTGAGCGCTCGGGCGTGCACGTGACCAGGTGGCTGGGGGATGGGGCCATGGTCTGCGGCGCGGACCCGGGCGCGACGATCGAGTGTGCCGCGGCGGTCCGCGACGCCGTCGGCGCCGACGGGCCGCTTCCACTCCGGGGCGGCATCGCCGCCGGCGAGGTGGTCGTCTTCGAGGGCGACGACCACGTCGGGGCGGCCGTCAATCTGAGCGCGCGACTCTGCGACCAGGCGCGCCCCGGCGAGCTGCTGATCGCCGCGCCGTTGCTCGACGGGCTGCATCAGGCTCCCGAGGCGGAGCAGATCGTCATGCGGCTGGCCGGCATCTCGGGACTCGTGACCGCGCATCGGCTCCCCTGTTGCACCGCCGCCCTGCAACCCGAATCGGCGTCTAACGGCCGCGACCGTGTCGCGTCGCAACTGCCGAAGCGCCGGTGAGCTCCCGACCCGGCGGGCCGTCCGGCTCGCTCGGCGCGACCCCGGGGGGCAGCGGAAGCGGGGTGGGGAGCCCGCCGGCCATGGCGGCTGCGATGCGGACCGCCTCGGGTGGGGCCGGGGTCGCCGGCGCAGCCTCGAGGTGGGCGAGCCGGCGGTGCAGTGCGTGCCACGCCGCCGGATCGGCGACCGTCGTCTCACGACAGTCGCCCGGCAGCCACACGCGGCAGCCGCCGCGGCGCGCCAGCCGCAGGACGGCGCCGGCGGCGGTGCGCGCGGCCCAGTCGATCGCGCCCGGCTCCAGCGCTCCACTCGTGTCGACCACGATCAGTGGCAGATCATGCGTCCCGGCGGCCACGCGGCGGGCGTGCAGGCCGGCGCCGCGCGCCATCGCCGGCCAGTGGATCCGTCCCACCGGAATGCCCGGGGAATAGGCCTGGAGCCCGTCGGGCTCGGGATCGCCCGCGGCCGTGCCGGACGACCCTGCGCGCAGCGGGCCTTCCTCGGGCGCAGGAAGGACCAGCAGCCGCTCCGTGCGCCCGGCGGTCATCTGCAGTTGCGCGATCCCGAGCCAGTCTCGCACCCGCACGTTCGAGGGCGCGAGGCGGTATGCGCCGCGCCTGGGCACCGTGAGCTCGGCCGCCCGGGCGAGGGGACTCCATCCTCCCGCGCCGTTCTCGATCTCCAGCGCGACCGGCAGCCGGCCGAGCCCCGCGACCTCGAACACCATGCGGATCGGCTCGTGCTCCCGCACCTCGGGATCCTGCAGCGCCCTCGTCACCACCACGCGACGGACGGCGAGCATGGTGGTCGTCCACGCCGCCACCGTGGCCAGGGTGAGCCCCACGGCCGGACCGAACAACGCGGGCGCGGGCGCGGCTCCCGCCGCGGCGACGAGCGCCACGGTGGCGAGCAAGCACGCCAGCGGCCGTCTCACCGCGCGCGCACGCGCGCGAGGGCCTCGGCGACGATGCGCGCCTGCGCGCCGGCCGGCGCGGCCGGCGCCGGCTCGACACGGTGCCCGAGCACGGCCGCAGCGAGGGCCTGGACGTCGTCGGGCAGGACGTGATCGCGGCCGGCGAGCGCGGCGCGGGCGCGCGCTGCCGCCAGAAGCTGCACGCCGGCGCGGGGGCTCGCGCCCATCGCGGCGAGCGGATGACGGCGCGTGGCGTCCAAGACCTCGACCACGTAGCGCAGGAGCGCCTCGCTCGCGTAGACGCCCGCCGCCGCCTCCTGCGCGGCGAGCAGCCGTTCCGGGCGGGTGACGGGCGCGACAGCGGGCTCATGGACGTCGCGCAGCAGCGCGAGCTCCTGCTCGGCGCTCGGGTAGCCGAGCGAGATTCGCGCCATGAAGCGGTCCAGCTGCGCCGCCGGGAGCGGATAGGTGCCGTCATGGCCGGCGCCCGGGTTCTGGGTCGCGATCACCGTGAACGGCGCCGGGATCGGCCGCGTCCTGCCGTCGACGGTCACCTGGCGCTCCTGCATCGCCTCGAGCAGGCCCGATTGCGTCTTGGGGGTTGCGCGGTTGAGCTCATCGACGATCAGCACGTTCGCGAACACCGGTCCGGGCAGGAACTGGAACCGGCCGCTCTCCGGCCGCCACACGGTGGTGCCGACCACGTCCCCAGGCAGCAGGTCGACCGTCGCCTGCACGCGTGCGAAGCGTCCGTCGAGGCTGCGCGCGAGCGTGCGGGCGAGCCGCGTCTTGCCGACGCCCGGGTGGTCCTCGACCAGCAGGTGACCTCCCGCCATCAGCGTGGCGAGCACGATGTCCAGCGTGCCGGGGGACATCTGCACCGCCGCCGCGGTTGCCGCCCGCAGCCGCTCACCCAGATCCGCGACCTCCTCGACCGTCGCAGGGGGGGCCTCGTCTCGGTCTGCGGCCGCCGCGAGACGCCGCTGGCGCCGTGGCCAGTCCTCGTGCTGTGACAGCGCGGTCATCGACCGCGTATGGTGGCTGCGCGCGCCCGGCCCGTCGTCGGCCGCCGGTCGTATCTTCGCGCTGCACCACCCCGTGCAGGCGGACGGCTCCGGATACACCCATCGGCGTACGCCGGTCGCGCTCCGCCGGTCCAGCCCAGCCTGTCACGTCGGACAGGCCACGCCGTGCCGCGTGCCCGCGATCGTGTGCTCCCACCCACGATCCAGCGAGGTCCTGCATGACCACCGAGCGCCTCCCCGTCACCATTCCCGACAGCCGACTCGCGCGCGAGGCAGGCGAGCTGATCCGCAGCATCGAGTCCGACCTGCTCTACAACCACTCGCTCCGCGTCTACGCCTTCGGCGTCCTGCAGGGCGACCGCCAGGGCCTGAGCTATGACCCCGAGTTGCTCTACATCGGCGCGATGTTCCATGACATCGGCCTTGTCGAGGGGCATCGCAGCGCCCATGACCGCTTCGAGGTCGACGGCGCCAACGCCGCGCGCGAGTTCCTGGCCGGCCACGGCGTCACCGGCGACGCCCTGCGCATCGTCTGGGACGCGATCGCGCTGCACACCACGCCCGGCATCCCGCAGCACAAGGAGCCCGAGGTGGCCCTCGTCACCGCCGGCGTCGAGCTGGACGTCCTCGGACTCGGCTACGACGACATCTCCGCCGACGAGCGCGAGGCCGTCCTGGCCGCGTACCCGCGCGTCGACTTCAAGGAATCGATCATCCAGGCCTTCGCCGACGGCATTGCCCACAAGCCCGAGACGGCGTTCGGCAACGTGAAGGCCGACGTGATGGCCGAGAAGCTGCCCGGTTACGTGCGCCCGAACTTCTGCGCGATGATCCGGGCCTCCAAGCACGCGAACTAGTCACTGCGGTTCGCAGCAGGCCGAGAGCTCGGGCGGTCATCAGGGCTCGACGCGCACCGAGCAGCCGGTCCAGCCCCCGGCCGCTGACTCGACGGCCTGCGCGCACCGTGCGAGCGGACAGCCGTCCTTTCGTCTCGCGCGACGAATAGTGAGGGGAGTGTCCAAACCCCGAAACAGGAAGCGAACCCCCATGCTCAACCGCAAGCGCATCACCGCGGCCGTCGGCGTCATCGGCGCCCTCCAAGGCGAGCGCATGCGGCTGAGCTATGACCCCGAGCTGCTGTACATCGGCGCGATGTTCCACGACATCGGGCTCGTCGAGGGGCATCGCAGCGCCCACGACCGCTTCGAGGTCGACGGCGCCAACGCCGCGCGCGA
>JAXDHR010000057.1:0-27717 GCA_034664425.1 Solirubrobacteraceae bacterium | reverse complement strand
CAGCGCCTTCGTCACACGCGTAGCGTGGCACGGAGGGCCCGGGCACGAACCGGGGACCTATCATCACCGCTCCCCCCATGGCCGCGCCGTTCCGCCCCCTCCCCGAGTCCGTCTCCTTTCCCAAGCTCGAGGAGGAGGTGCTCGAGCGCTGGCGCGAGCGCGACGTCTTCCGCGAGTCCGTGCGCCGTCGTGAGGGCGCCGAGCCGTGGGTGTTCTACGAGGGGCCGCCGACCGCCAACGGGCGCCCGGGCTCCCACCATGTGCTCGCGCGCGTCTTCAAGGACGTCTTCCCGCGCTACCAGACGATGCGCGGCCGCTACGTCGAGCGCAAGGGCGGCTGGGACTGCCACGGGCTCCCGGTCGAGGTGGCCGTCGAGCAGAAGCTCGGCTTCACGAGCAAGAAGGACATCGAGGCGTACGGCATCGCGGAGTTCAACCGCCAGTGCCGCGAGAGCGTGTTCGAGTTCCTCGAGGACTGGACCGCGCTGACCGAGCGGATCGGCTACTGGGTGGACCTCGAGCATCCCTACCGCACGCTCGACACGCCCTACATCGAGTCGGTCTGGTGGGCGCTGCGCCGGCTGTGGGACAAGGACCTGCTCTACGAGGGCTTCAAGGTCGTGCCCTACTGCCCGCGCGACGGCACCGCGCTGTCCTCGCACGAGGTCGCGCAGGGCTACCGCGACGTCGAGGACCCGTCGATCTTCGTGCGCTTCCCGGTGGCCTCGGTGCCGGAGGGCTCCGTGCTGCGCCCGGGCGACACGCTGCTGATCTGGACGACGACCCCCTGGACGCTGGTCTCCAACGCCGCGGTCGCCGTCGATCCCGAGCTGACCTACGTGCGCACGCGCGACGGCTTCGTGCTGGCCGAGGCGCTCGTCGAGCGCGTGCTCGGCGAGGGCGCCGAGGTCGTCGACCGCTTCCCCGGGGCGGGGATGCTCGGCGCGGCCTACGAGCCGCCCTTCGGCTTCATCGGCGCCGCGGAGTACGGCGAGAAGGGCCACACCGTGCTCGCCGGCGACTTCGTCTCCGCCGAGGACGGCACCGGGATCGTCCACACGGCGATCGCCTTCGGCGCCGACGACTTCCGGCTCGGCGAGGAGAACGGCCTCAACGTCGTCAACCCCGTGCGCCCGGACGGGACCTACGACGAGCGCATCGGGCCCTATGCCGGGCGCTGGGTCAAGGATGCCGACGACGACCTGATCGTAGACCTCGAGGGGCGCGGGCGGCTGCTGCGCTCAGAGCGCCTGCTGCACGCCTACCCGCACTGCTGGCGCTGCGGCACGCCGCTGCTCTACTACGCGCGGGCGAGCTGGTACATCCGCACCACCGCGCTGCGCGACCGGCTGCTTGCGGCCAACGAGACCGTCGACTGGCATCCCGAGCACATCAAGCACGGCCGCTTCGGGCGCTGGCTGGAGAACAACGTCGACTGGGCGCTGTCGCGCGAGCGCTACTGGGGCACGCCGCTGCCGGTCTGGCGCTGCGCCAACGGGCACGCCGAGTGCATGGGCTCCTTCGCCGAGGTCGAGGGCAAGGCCGGGCGCGAGCTCCCGGATCCGCATCGCCCCTACGTCGACGAGCTGACCTGGGACTGCGCGCAGTGCGGTGAGCCGATGCGCCGCGTACCCGAGGTGATCGACGTCTGGTTCGACTCGGGCTCGATGCCGTTCGCCCAGCAGCACGCGCCGTTCGAGAACCAGGATCGCTTCGAGTCGCAGTTCCCCGCGAACTACATCTGCGAGGCGATCGACCAGACGCGCGGCTGGTTCTACTCGCTGCTGGCGATCTCGACGCTGCTCTTCGACCGCTCGTCATACGAGACCGTGCTGTGCCTCGGGCACATCGCCGATCCCGAGGGCAAGAAGATGTCGAAGTCGCTCGGGAACATCGTCGCCCCGTGGGAGGTGATCGAGCGCCACGGCGCCGACGCGTTCCGCTGGTACTTCCTCGCCTCCAAGCAGCCGTGGGAGGGCTACGGGTTCGACGTCGACACGGTCGGCGAGGCGCTGCGCCAGTTCCTGCTGCAGCTCTGGAACACCTACGGCTTCCTCGTGCTCTACGCGAACGCGAACGGCGTCGAGGACCTCGATGCGCAGCCGCGGACCGACCTGGACCGCTGGGCGCTCTCGCGCCTCGGCGCGACGATCGAGGCGGTGCGCGAGTACATGGACGCCTTCGACGCCACGCGCGCCGGGCAGGTCATCGCGGGCTACGTCGACGCGCTCTCGAACTGGTACGTGCGGCGCTCGCGCCGGCGCTTCTGGGACGGCGACCCCGCCGCGATCGCGACGCTGCGGACCTGTCTGCTCGGCGTGTCCAAGCTGCTCGCGCCGTTCTGCCCGTTCCTCGCCGACGAGATCTACTCGAACCTCGACGGGGCCGAGCCGTCGGTGCACCTGTGCGACTTCCCGGAGGCGCTGCCGCGCGACCGCGAGCTCGAGGCGGCGATGGAGGTCGTGCGCGAGACCGTCCGGCTCGGGCTGGCCGCGCGCGCGCAGTCCAAGCTGAAGGTCCGCCAGCCGCTGCGCGCGGGCGTCGTCGTCGCCGCCGGCGCCGAGCGCGAGGCGATCGAACGGCTCGCGGGCACCGTGCTCGAGGAGCTCAACATCAAGGAGCTGCGCTACGTCGCGCAGGCCGACGAGCTCGGCTCCTACGAGGTCAAGCCCAACTACCGCGCGCTCGGGCCGCGCTTCGGCAAGCAGATGCCGCAGGTCGCCGCCGCCGTGGCGTCGCTCGATCCGGCGCACGTCGCCGGGGTGCTGCGCGACGGCGAGCGCGTCGGCATCAACGTCGACGGCCACGACCACGAGCTCGACGCCGACGACCTGCTGCTGGCGATGCGCGCGCCCGAGGGCTACCAGCTCGAGCGCGAGGGCTCGCACGCGGTCGCGCTCGAGCTCGAGCTCGACGACGAGCTGCGCCGCGAGGGCATCGCGCGCGAGGTCGTGCACGCCGTCCAGAACGCCCGCAAGGCGGCCGGCCTGCAGGTCGAGGACCGGATCGAGCTGGCGCTCGGCGGCGACGGCACCCTGCTCGAGGCCGCGCGCGAGCACGAGGCCTACCTCGCGGGTGAGACGCTGGCGCTCGCCGTCTCCTACGACGACGGCGCCGACCGGGCGAGCGAGGCGACGATCGACGGGCGGTCGCTGACGATCGCCGTGCGCCGCGCCGCGTCGCAGGCCTGACCCGGAACTCCACCTCGGCGGCCGGGCTGCCGATCACGGTGACGTGACCTTCCTCCGGCGATGCCTGGTCGCCTGCCTGCTCTCGGGCGCCGCGCTGCTCGGGGCGGCCTCCAGCGCCTCCGCCGCCGACTGGACCGGGGCGCTCTCGACCCTCGACGGCCTGCGCGTCCCCGCGGCCGTCCGCGGCCCGTCGGTGTCGCTGTCGGAGGGCAAGGGCCGCTTCTCTGCGCGCTTCTGGCCCGGGGTCGACCTCGGCGCCACCGTGCCGGGGTCGCAGCCCGGGGAGGTCGCCCCCACGCGCGCGGACTACGCGCGCTGGCTTGACGGAATCGGCCGGCTCGGCGCGAAGGTGGTGCGCATCTACACGGTCCTGCGCCCCGGGTTCTACGACGCGCTGGGCGCCTACAACCGCGCGCACCCGCAGGCGCCGCTGCACTTCATCCAGGGGGTGTGGGTCCCCGAGGACGAGTTCATCGCCGCCCAGGACGCGTACGCGCCGGCGGTGACCCGGAGCTTCGAGTCCGAGATGGACGACGCGGTCGCGGTCGTGCACGGCATGGCGAGCCTCCCGCAGCGTCCCGGCCACGCCGGCGGCCGCTACCGCTCCGACGTCTCGCGCTGGCTGCTCGCCTGGTCGCCGGGCGTGGAGTGGGACGCGTACGCGACCAAGGCGACCGATGACAAGCACGCCGGCCTCGCGCCCTACCAGGGCCGCTACATCACCGCGACGCCCGACGCGTCGCCGATGGAGAGCTGGATCGCCGCGCGCCTGGATCATCTCGCCTCGGTCGAGGCGGCGCACGGTTGGAGCCGGCCGATGACCTTCACCAACTGGCTCACCGCCGATCCGCTCAGCCACCCGCAGGAGCCGCTCGCGCAGGAGGACCTCGTCGCGGTCGACGCGACGCACCTCCACGCGACCGCCGTGTGGCCGGGCGGCTTCTTCGCCTCCTACCACGCGTATCCCTACTACCCCGACTTCCTCGGGCTCGAGCCGACGTTCGCGGCGGCGCCGGACCCCTACCTCGCCTACCTGAAGCAACTGCGCGCCTACCACGGCCGGCAGGCCGTGATGGTGACCGAGTTCGCGGTGCCCACCGGGCTCGGCTCGGCCCACCGGGGATCGCTCGGTCGCGGCCAGGGCGACCACTCCGAGCTCGAGGCCGCGCACATGGACGCGGCGATGATGGGCGGCATCCGCGGCGCGGGCTACGCGGGCGGGATCATGTTCGAGTGGATCGACGAGTGGTTCAAGGGGACCTGGAACACCCAGGACACGTCGCTCCCGGCCGACCGCCGACAGCTCTGGCACAACGTCCTCACCAACGAGGCGCAGTTCGGGATCGTGGCCGCCGATCCGGGCCGCCGGGCGACCGTCGTGCTCGACGGCAAGGCGAGCGAGTGGAGCCGCAACGGCTCCGTGCGGCTGCTGCGCGGGTCCGGCCCCGTGCGCGAGCTGCGCGCGGCCCACGACGCCGCCTACCTCTACCTGCTGGTCCGCCGGCGCGCCAACGCGGCGCTGCAGCTCGGCTTCGACGTGCGCCCGGGCGGCAATCGCGGGCTGCCCGGCCGTCCCGGGGTCGATCCCGACGCGGACGTCGCGCTGAACCTCGCCCGCCACTCGTCGACGATCGACTGGGCCGCGTGGGTTGATCCGATCGCCTTCATGTACGGCGTCGTGCGCCCGTACGTCCCGGTCAAGCGTGCCGACCTCGTGCCGGACAGCGGCGCCTGGGTGACCCCGCGGCTGATCCAGAACCGGCCCTACACGGTCCCGAACTCGGGTGGGAAGTTGTCCCCGACCGAGTCGATCGACCTGGGCGCGATGCGCTGGGGCCGCGACCCCGAGGCGGGTGGCGGCGACGACCGCGTGCTCGCGGACGGCGGACCGACGACGGTCGAGCTGCGGATTCCCTGGGCGTTGCTGACGATCGCCGACCCGTCGAGCCGCAAGGCCTGGGTCGCGCACATGGACGGCTCGATCACGACGCGCCCGGTGCCGCGCATCGGCGTCGCGGTCGCGCCGGCGGGCAAGCCGGCCGCCACGGCGAGGCCCTTCTCCTGGCACGGCTGGAACCGCGTGCAGTGGCACGAGCGCCGCAAGGCCGGCTGGCCGATCCTCGCACGCGCGTTCGCCCGTGCGGCCCGTTGACGGCGAACGGCCCGCTGGGCGGGCCGTCCGGGTGTGGCAGCGGGGCGGCGGCCGGTCCTAGGCGAGTCCGGAGGCCAGCTCGGCCTCGAGGCGCTTCTTGGGCAGCGCGCCCTGGATGCGCTTGGCTTCCGCGCCGTTGCGGAACAGCAGCAGCGTCGGGATCGCCAGGATGCCGAACTGGGCGGCGGTCTGCTGGTTCTCGTCGACGTTGACCTTGACGATGCGCAGGGACTCGGCCTGTTCGTCGGCGATCTCCTCGAGCGACGGAGCGATCACGCGGCAGGGGCCGCACCACGGCGCCCAGAAGTCCACGAGGACGGGCGTCTCCGACTCGAGGACCTCGGCCTGGAAGGTGGTGTCGGTGACGTCGTTGATGTTGGCGGCCATTGCGGGGACGGAGCTCCTCTTCGGACGGGGGTCGCTTCAGAAAGTATAGCGACCGATGCTACCGCTCATGACCGGTCATCCTCGCCGATCAGCCCGCGCGACGCAGCCCCACCGGCTGACCGCGTGGCGCGGCCTAGAGGAGCGCGCGCATGACGATCGGGGTCACGTAGGTCTCGATCAGCGCCGTGCCGATCAGCACGGGGACCGCGATCGCCACGGTCACGAACGTCGCCGCGAGCAGGTCCTGCCAGTCGCCGCGGCGGCTGGCCATCGTCCACGCCGCGAGCGGCAGGAACAGCGCGGTGAGCTCGGGCAGCGCGTGGGGGAGCAGCGTGATGATCAGCAAGCCGGGCCCGCGACCGACGGCCGCCGACAGGTTCGCCGTCTGATGGCCGAGCGCGTAGGCCTGGGTCGCCAGCGAGAAGGCGACCGCCGCGCAGACGAAGAGGATCGCCGCCGGGCCCGCGTGCTGATGGATGCGCCTGAGGATGCCGCTGTAGCCCTCGGCGACCTGCGGCATCGAGGAGCCGGCCATGAACCCGGCGATGCAGGCCATCGCGTGCAGCGCGAGCACGACCGCGTTGCGCTCGAGCACGTAGAGCAGGTCGCCGGTGGTCGCCGGCTGGGTGTAGCCGGGGAAGCTGACCAGCGTCGTGTCGGGGGTCGAGGCGAGCGCCACGACGTAGGTGGCCGCGAGCAGCGCGACGGCGACGGCGAGCGCGCCGAGCACCCACGGCGTGAGGACGGAGAGCGGGGCCAAGCGCCAGCGCCGCAGTGCGGAGCGGGTGTCGTCCCAGCCCTGGACGAGGGCGAGCTGCTCGGTGGACATGCCTAGTGGATCGGCAGCTCGCCCGGCTCACCTGAGCCGGATGGGGCCACGACCGCCACCGCGGGCGCGCGCAGCACCCGCCGGCGGCCGAAGCGCAGGCGCGGGACGAGCACCGCCGCCTCCCACGCGATCCGCCAGGACATCTTCGACTCGCCGCGCTCGCGCTCGCGAAAGGTGATCGGGAGCTCCTCGACGCGCAGGCCGCGACGCAGCGCCCGGAAGCTCAGCTCGACCTGGAACGCGTAGCCCTGCGAGCGCACGGTCTCGTAGCCGATCGCGTGCAGCGCCTCGGCGCGGAAGCACTTGAAGCCCCCCGTCAGGTCGCGCACCCGGACGCCGAGCATGGCGCGCGCGTAGCGGCAGCCGGCACGCGAGATCGCGCGCCGCACGAGCCCCCAGTCGGTCACGCCGCCCCCGGCGACGTAGCGCGAGCCGAGCACGACGTCGGCGCCGGCATCGGCCGAGGCGAGCAGCCGCGGGAGATCCTCCGGGTCGTGCGAGAAGTCCGCGTCCATCTCGACCACGTGCGTCGCTCCCGCGGCGAGCGCATGGCCGAACCCGCTCACGTAGGCCTGGCCCAGCCCGGCCTTGCGCGGGCGATGCAGAACGCTGACCGCCGGCAGCTCAGCGGCCAGGTCGTCGGCGATCGCCCCCGTCCCGTCCGGCGAGGAGTCGTCGACGACGAGCACGCGAACCTGCGGCAGGGCCGCGAGGACCGCGCGCACCATCGGCTCGATGTTCTCCGCCTCGTTGTAGGTGGGGAGGACGACCCACGGGTACCCCGCCATGGCGGCCGCGTAGCCTACTCGGCGGTGCCCGACCTGACCAACGCCCAGATCGCCGCCGCGTTCGAGGAGCTCGGTGACCTCTACGAGCTCGACGGAGCCGTCCAGTACCGGGTGCTCGCCTACCGCGCCGCGGCGCGCACCGTGCGCGAGGCGAGCGTCTCGGTGATGGGGCTCACGCGCGAAGGTCGCGTCACCGAGCTGTCGGGGATCGGCAAGACGCTCGAGGAGAAGCTCAAGGCGCTCGACGAGACGGGCGACATCCCGGCGGCCGCGAAGCTGCGCGCCAAGATCCCCGTTGGGCTGATCTCGGTCATGCACCTGCCCGGCTTCGGCCCCAAGCGCGCCAAGCGGCTCTACGACGAGCTCGGCGTCGACTCGCTCGACGCGCTGCGCGCCGCCGCGCAGGAGGGCAAGATCCGCGGGCTGCGCGGCTTCGGCGCGCGCGTCGAGGAGAACCTGCTGCGCGTGCTCGCCGACCACGAGGACAACGGCGGCGGCGAGCGCGGAGGCGGTGTCCGGGTGCTGCTGTCGCGCGCGATCCCGCTCGCCGACCAGGTGGTCGGCACGCTGCGCGCGCATCCGGCCGCCGACCGCGTTGAGGTCGCCGGCTCCCTGCGCCGCCAGGCCGACTCCGTCAAGGACCTCGACGTCATCGCAACCGCCTCGGACCCAGCGGCGCTGATCGCGACGCTCGCCGAGCTGCCCATCGTCGAGTCGGTGCAGTCCTCGGGCGACGCGGGTGCGCGGGCGACGCTCCACTCGGGCCTGAAGCTCGACCTCAAGGTCGTCGCACCCGACCAGTTCGGCAACGTCCTCCAGCACTTCACGGGCTCCAAGGCGCACAACGTGGCGCTGCGCGAGTCCGCCGTCCGCCGCGGCCTGCACGTCTCCGAGTACGGGATCCTCGACGACGCCACGGGCGAGACGATCCGCTGCGCGACCGAGGAGGAGGTCTACGCGGCGCTCGGCCTGGACTGGATCCCGCCCGAGCTGCGCGAGGGCCGGGGAGAGCTCGAGGCCGCGGTGAGACCATCTCGGCCCGCTACCGGCCTGCCGCAGCTGATCGAGCTCGGGGACGTGCGCGGCGACCTCCACAGCCACACGACGCTCTCCGACGGGCGCCAGAGCGCCGAGCAGATGGCCGAGGGCGCGCGGGCGCGCGGGCTCGACTACCTCGCGCTGACCGACCACTCGGCCTCGCACGGCTTCGGTAACCACGTGACCGCCGACGACCTGCGCCACCGCATCGAGGAGGTGCGCGAGCTCAACGCGCGCTGGGACGACTTCGAGTTGCTGGTCGGGACCGAGTCGAACATCCTCCCGGACGGCTCGCCCGACTATCCGGACGAGCTGCTGGCCGAACTCGACTGGGTCATCGCCTCCATCCACACCTCCTTCGGGATGGACGAGCGCCAGATGACCGACCGCATGGTGGCCGCGATCGAGCATCCGCTGATCGATGCGATCGGCCATCCGACCGGGCGCAAGATCGAGACGCGGCCGCCGTACGCGCTCGACATCGAGCGCGTGATCGACGCGGCCGCTCGCACGGGCACGATGCTCGAGATCAACTCCGCGCCCGATCGCCGCGACCTCGACGAGCTCCACGCCCGCGCCGCCGCGGCCGCCGGCGTTCTGATCCTGATCGACTCCGACGCGCACTCGGTGCGCAACCTCGAGCTGCTGCGCTACGGGGTGGCCACCGGCCGGCGCGCCTGGCTGACGCGCGAGCACGTGGCCAATGCCCGCCCGTGGGTGGAGTTCGCCCCGCTGCGCAAGCGCGCGAAGCGGCCCTCGCCCGGCCGCGCGTGACCGGGACGTTCATCAACGTCGGGACCGTGCTGCTGGGCACGCTGCTCGGCATCACGGTCGGCGGGCGCCTCACCGAGTCCGCCCAGCAGCGCGTGTTGTTCGGCCTCGGCATGGTGACGCTCGTCATCGGCGTCGGGCTCGCGCTGAGCTGGAGCGGACCGCACACGACGCGGGGGACCCCGCTCTACGTGCTCGGCGGGATCCTGCTCGGCGGGCTCGTCGGCGAGTGGATCGGGATCGAGCGCCGGCTCGAGCAGCTGGGCCGCTGGGTCCAGCGCCGGCTCAGCGCCTCCGAGCACTCGACGATCGCCGAAGGCTTCGTCGACGCGTCGCTGCTGTTCTGCGTCGGCTCGCTCGCCGTCGTCGGCTCGATCCAGGACGGGCTCACCGGCGATTACCAGACGCTCGCCACCAAGGCGGTGCTCGACGGCTTCGCGGCGATCGCGCTCGCCTCGACGCTGGGCTGGGGCGTCGGGCTGTCGGCGATCACGATCCTCGTCTACCAGGGCGCCATCTCGCTCGGCGCCGGGTTCTTCTCCGGCGTCCTGCAGGGCGAGGCGCTGGCCGTGCTGACCTCGGCCGGCGGCGTGACGATCATCGGCATCTCGCTGAAGCTGCTCGCGCTCAAGGATGTCAAGGTCGCCAACTACCTCCCGGCGCTCGTGATCGCCCCCGGGCTGGTCGGCCTCGTCTCGCTGTTCACATAAAGGGGCCTGGCCCCTTTAGGGTCGTTTGCTGCGACCCATGGGGTCAGACCCGTGGGTTTGTCTACACCGGCGTCTGCAGGAACCGGCCGCCGAAGCCCGGTGTGCGGATCAGGCGCATCGGAGACAGCGGCGACGTGCGATCGACGTAGAAGCGCACGCCGTCGCGCTCCTCGACCGCGGCGACCGCCTGCTCCTGCCGGCGCCACGCGAGCGCCCAGACGATCGCGAAGCCCGCGGCGATCGCCGCCACCTGCGGGGCCCAGACGCCGAGCACGCCGGCCCCGATCGTCGAGACCAGCAGCGGCCACAGGCGGTTGAGCATCGCGCGCCCGGGCTGCAGCTCCGGGAGCGTCGTCTGCGAGCGGGCGCCGGCCAGCAGCCGCTGGATCGCCGCCTCGGCGCGGCCGCCGAGGGCGACGCCGGTGAGCGCCGCGAGCACCCACCAGATCGCGCAGAAGGCGATCAGCGACGGCTCGGCGTCCTGGCCGATGCCGATCACGGCGACGACCGCGAGCAGCGTCGCCGCGCCGGCGCTGAGCAGCACGGTCGCGCGGAGGAGGTCGCTGAACCGCACGCGCGCGTCAGTCGAGCAGCGACTGGAGCAGGTCGCGCACGCCGCTGGTCCCCTCGACCATGGCGTCCGCCTCCTCCTCGAGCTGAGGAGGCCCCTCATCGGAGTGCACGCCGACGCGCACGGCATGCCCGAGGCGGCCGCCCTCGACGAGCTCGCCGAGCCCGCGGAAGGCGTCGAGGTCGGTGACGTCGTCGCCGACGTAGAGCGCCGCGGTCAGGTCGCGGTCGCCCAGCAGGTGCACGATCCCGGCGCCCTTGTCGATCCGGACCGGCGGCCGGATCTCGAGCACCTTCTTGCCCCAGTGGGTGACGAAGCCCGCGTCCTCGGCGGCCTTCGCGACCGCCGCGACCGCGTCCTCCGCGTCCTGCTCGTCGGGGACGCCGCGCCAGTGGAAGGCGGCGATCGCCTCCTTGTCCTCCAGGCGCACGCGCAGCCGCCGCAGGTCCTCGCCGAACGCGTCGCGGCTGAACGACTGCACGCGCCGCGTCCAGGCCTGCAGCTCGCCGTCGAGCTCGGGTGTGGTCGATCCGGGCTGCAGGACCTCGGAGCCGTGCGAGCCGAGGTAGGCGATCGAGCCGAGGGCCACGATCCTGCGGGCGTCGGAGGCACGGCGGCCGGAGACGCAGGCGACGACGCCGTAGCGCTTGGCGACCTCGATCAGCGGCCGCCGCGTCGTCTCGGGCATGTGGGCGTCGTCCGGGTGCTGGACGATGGGCGCCAGCACGCCGTCGACGTCGAGCAGGATCGCGCTACCGGCGGGATCCTGCTTCAGCGGGCGCAGCAGCTCCTCGAGCGTGGCGGTCGGGCCTGGCACGCCCCTAGTATGCCGCCCGTCCCCCATCGACGAGAGGAGCGGCATGCCGGACGTACGCAAGGGCGAGGGCTGGGCGGCCGCGAACCTCGACGACCTCGGGCACGGGCCCGGCTTCCGCAAGGTCCGTGCCGAGCTGGGGGTGGAGGAGTTCGGCGTCAACGCGGTCGTGCTGCCTCCCGACTACACGACCGGGCGCCACTACCACGAGCGCCAGGAGGAGCTCTACCTCGTGCTCGACGGCGAGATCGAGTTCACGCTCGGCGACCCGGGCGTGCGGCTGACCCTGCGTCGGGGCGGCGTCGTGCGCGTGGCGCCGCACACCGTCCGCAGCCTGCGCAACACCTCGCCCGAGAACGAGGCGACGTACTTCGCCGTCGGCGCCGCGGGCGGCTACGCGGGCCGCGACGGGCGCCAGCCGCCCGGGGAGGCGCGCCGCTAGGCCGCCCCGCCGCGGAGCGGCTCCGCGTCGGGTTCGAGTCCGGCCTGACGCAGACGGCGGATATGGTTGGCGCATGCCCGAGCAGTCCCTGCACTGCCTGATCGAGATCCCCAAGGGCTCGCGCAACAAGTACCAGTGGGACGAGGCGCTGGGCGGCATCAAGCTCGCGCGCTTCCTCTTCTCCTCGGTGGTCTACCCGACTGACTACGGCTTCGTCCCCGAGACGCGCTCGCCCAAGGGCGAGGCGCTCGACGCGATGGTCGCCGTGTCGGAGCCGACCTTCCCGGGCTGCGTGATCCCGGTGCGCCTCGTGGCGATCCTGCGTACGGAGGACGAGCGCGGCCAGGACGACAAGCTGCTGTGCGTCCCGTGCGACGACCCGGGCTGGAAGCAGATCGACGATCTCGACGACATCCCGCAGCAGATGCGCACCGAGATCGAGCACTTCTTCGCGATCTACAAGGGGCCGGAGGGCCGCGCGGTGACGGTGCACGGGTGGGAGGACGCGGCGGTGGCGCAGCAGGTCCTGCAGGAGGCGCGTGACCGCTTCCACTCAACGAACTAGCCCACCGGCGTCGGTCCCGCTGCTCGCCGCGCGCGGGCTCGTGAAGTCCTTCGGCGGGCGCCGCATCCTCGACGGGCTCGACCTCGACGTCACCGCCGGCGCGCGGATCGGGCTGCTCGGTCCCAACGGCGGCGGCAAGACGACGCTGATGCGCCTGCTCGCCGCCGAGGACGTCGCGGACGGTGGCACGGTCACGCGCCGCCGCGGGCTCGTCCTCGCCGTGCTCCCGCAGCACATCGGCGGCGACGAGCGCGACGCGCTCGCCACCGTGCGGGCGGCGCGGCCGGAGCTGGCCGAGCTCGAAGCGGAGATCGCCGCCGTCGAGCGGCGCCTCGCGGACCCCGCGCTCGCCGCCGACCTCGGCGCGATGACCCGCGTGCTGGCCAACCAGGAGCGGTTGCTGGCACGCTGGCACGACGAGGGCGGCGACCGCCTCGACGGCGACGCCCGCGGGCGCCTGGCCGAGCTCGGCCTGCCGGAGGGGGCGTTCGGGCTCCCGACCCGGGCGCTGTCGGGCGGCCAGCGCAAGCTCGTCGCGCTCGCCGCCGCGCTCACCCGCCGCCCCGACGTGCTGCTGCTCGACGAGCCCGAGGCGCATCTGGACATGCGGCGCCGCGCCGCGCTCGAGCGGCTCGTCTCCGGCTTCGACGGCGCCGTCGTGATCGTCTCGCACGACCGCCACCTGCTCGACGAGTGCGTGACGCAGATCGCCGAGCTCGACCGCGGACGCATTCGCGTCTGGCCCGGCACGTACTCCGCCTACGCGCTCAACCGCCAGCTCGAGCTGCAGCGCCAGCAGCAGGCCTTCGTCACCCAGCAGAAGGAGATCGCGCGCCTCGAGGAGATGATCCGGCGCTTCGAGCACTGGGCGCACATCACGGTCAACCAGCGGGCCGCCACGCAGGCGCGCAACAAGCAGAAGCTGCTCGACCGCATGGACCGCGTCGAGCGGCCGGTGTTCGAGCGGCGCAGGATGGCGCTCGCCCTGCGCTCGGGCACCCGCGGCGGCCAGCGCGTGCTCGCGCTCGAGGGCGTCGACGCCTCCTACGGCGAGGACCCGGTGCTGCTCGACGTCTCGCTGACCGTGATGCGCGGCGAGCGGGTCGGCGTCGTCGGCCCCAACGGCGGCGGCAAGTCCACGCTGCTGAAGTTGCTCGGCGACCGCCTCGCGCCCACGGGCGGCACGCGCTGGGTCGGGTCGGGCATCACGCTCGGTTACCTCGACCAGGCCGCCGCGGGCCTGCCGATGCACGAGCCCGTGATCGACGTGCTGCGCGCCGGCCGCTCGCTGTCGGAGGAGGACGCGGTCCGGGCCCTGATGGGGTTCCTGTTCGACTACGAGCAGACGCGCCGGCCCGTGCGCAGCCTGTCGGGCGGAGAACGCACCCGGCTGGCCTTCCTGCTGCTGATGCACGACGCCTCCAACTGCCTCCTGCTGGACGAGCCCACCAACCACCTCGACATCGACTCGATCGAGGCCCTCGAGGGCGCGCTCGAGCGCTACGACGGCACCGTCGTCGCGGTCTCGCACGACCGCTACTTCCTCGACCGCATCGCCGATCGGATCGTCGTGGTGGCCGACGGCGCGGCGCACGCGTACGAGGGCGGCTGGTCCGTCAACGAGCACCGCGCCTGAGCGAGACGCATACCGCGGGCCGCCCCCGGGCAGCCCGTCGCCATGGCTGACGATGTCCGCAGAGCCGGTCCCGACAATCCCGGCGACCTCCCCAAGCGCTCCTGGGGGGCAACGCTCAAGCGCACGTTCTCGGAGTTCAAGGACGACAACATCACCGACTGGGCCGCGGCACTGACCTACTACGGGCTGCTCGCGCTGTTCCCGGCGCTGATCGCGCTCGTCTCGATCCTCGGCCTCGTCGTCGACAAGGCGACGATCACGCGCGTCCTGACCGACACGCTGTCGTCGATCGGCCCGAAGTCGGCGATCAACACCTTCAAGGGTCCGATCAACCAGGTGACCGGCTCCAAGGGGCAGGCGGGGATCTTCGCGATCGTCGGCATCGCCGCCGCGCTGTGGTCGGCCTCGGGCTACATCGGCGCGTTCATCCGCGCGTCCAACGCGATCTACGAGCGCGACGAGGGCCGTGGCTTCTTCAAGCTGCGCCCGGTCCAGCTGCTCGTGACCCTGATCCTCGTGCTGATGGCCGCGCTGCTCGTGATCGCGCTGATCGTCTCGGGTCCCGTGGCGAGCGCGATCGGAGGGGCGGTCGGCCTCGGCTCGACCGCCGTGAGCGTGTGGAACATCGCCAAGTGGCCCGTGATGCTCGTCGTCGTGATGGTGATGCTCGCCGTCCTCTACTACGCGGCGCCGAACGCGAAGCAGCCCGGCTTCAAGTGGATCTCCCCCGGCGCCGTGGTCGCCGTGATCGTCTGGATCGTCGCCTCGGCGCTGTTCGCCTTCTACGTGGCGCACTTCGGCTCCTACAACAAGACCTACGGCACGCTCGGCGGCGTCATCTCCTTCCTCGTCTGGCTGTGGATCACCAACATCGCGGTGCTCTTCGGCCAGGAGCTCAACGCCGAGGCCGAGCGCGAGCGCGAGCTGCAGGCGGGCGTCCCCGGCGCGGAGGACGACATCCAGCTGCCCTACCGCTCCAAGCCCGACGGCGCGCCCGACAAGTCCGGCCGCTTCGAGCGCGGCGAGTCGGGCCAGCGGTCGGGCTAGTTCAAGACGGGCCGGCGGCGAGCCGGGCCGCGAGCGCGCCCAGCGGGCTGCCCCAGTCCTCGAGCGAGGCCGGCACCGGGATCTGGTAGCCGGCGCCGACCGCCGACACCGCGCCGCCGAGCGCCCACTTGGCGAAGGTGTCGGCGATCCGCTCCTCCGCGGGCGCGCACGCGCCCGTCGGGCCGCCCGTGCCGCCGCAGGAGTCCGGACGCGGGATGCCGGCGTCGAGCTGCCGGTCGAGCGCGGCGTCGATCAGCGCGAAGTCGATCACGTGCCCGAGCTCGTGCAGCACGACGACGTTGCGGTCGATGGCGCGCTCGCCGTCGAGCTGGACGGTGTTGAGCGAGATCTCGAAGCCGTTCGCGCCGGGCCGGGTGCTGCCCATGATCAGCGGCCCGAGCGCCCGGGTGTCGATCGTGACCAGCCCGTCGACCTCGGCGATCAGCCCGCGCGCCTCGGGACGCGCGGCGGCGATCGCCTGCTCGATCCACGCCCGGTCCGCGGGTGCGACGTCCGGGCCGAAGCGCAGTTGCGCCTGGCGCTGCGCATCGCTGATCGCGATCGTGTCGGCGCTCGCGCCGAGCCGCAGCGTGCCCGCGTCGGCGGGGGGCGCGTGGTGTCGGCCGGCGAGGTTGACGAGGCCCACGACGAGGACGAGCAGGGCGAGCAGGAGCCGGCGCGGCTGGATCGGCATGTCCAGCCCCCATCGGCACCGCGGTGGCGCCCGTTGAGCCCGTCAGCCGGCCGGCGCGTCCTCGAAGGGCAGCAGGTCGTCGAAGCCGGCGATCGTGAAGATGCGCTGGACGTCGTCGGAGCCGCGCAGGAAGCGGCTGCGCACGCCGGACTCCTCGAGCCGCTGATAGCCGCCGATCAGCGTGGCGAGCCCGGTGGAGTCGAGGAACGTCAGACCGCGCAGGTCGAAGGTGACGTCCGCCGGGGCGCCGGCGACGATCGCATCCAGCCGCGGCTCGAACACGAATGTGCCCTCCATGTCGAGCTCGCCGGCGAGCGTCACCAGGGTGGCGCCGTCGCTGTCGGCGGTGGCGACGGTGAAGTGATCGGGGGTCGCTGCCATGGGTTGACCCTTCCCACGGCCTGCGGGCCCTACGCGCGATGCACGACGCGTCCGGCCACTACGGTCAGGCAGATGGGCACGTCGACGAGCTCATCGGCCGGCGTCGCGACCGGATCCGACGCCAGCCCCGTGAGATCGGCCCGCAAGCCTGGGGCGATGCGGCCGGAGCGGTCGGATTCGCCCGCGAGCCGCGCCGGCGCGGTCGTATAGCCGGCGAGCGCGTCGTCGGCGCCGAGCCGCTGCGCGGGCTCGAAGACGGGCGCGTCGCGGGCGCCGGGCGCGCGCCGCAGGCGTGCCCAGGCCAGGCCGTAGCGCGGATCGGCGGGCGCGACGGGCCAATCGGATCCGAGCGCGACGACCGCGCCGGAGCGCAGCAGGTCGCCGGTGCGGAAGCCGTGGGCGACACGCTCGGGCCCCAGCCGCCGCGCCCACTCGTCGCCGGCGTCGGCACGCCGCCAGCGCATGTGCAGCGGCTGCATCGACGCGGCGACGGACTCCCCGGCGAGCCGCTCGAGCGTCGCGTCGCCGACGGTCTCCAGGTGCTCGATCCGATGCAGGCCGCGGCGCGGTGGGCCCGCGGCCGCGTAGGCGTCGAGGGCGGCGCGCACCGCGCGGTCGCCGATCGCGTGGGTCGTGCAGGCGAAGCCCGCCCCGGCGTACGTCGCGACGGCCGCCGCGTAGCGATCCGGCTCGGGCCAGTACGGATGCCGGCCCCCACCGTCGGCGTCGGGCGCCTCCAGCCACGCCGTGCCCGTCTCGACGACGCCGTCGATGAAGAACTTCGCGGTGCCGCCGCGCCACAGCTCGCCGTGCGCGTCGATGTGAGCGGTCCACTCGGCGTGCAGCGACTCCGGATGCTCGGGCTTGACCCACAGCGGCACGATCAGCCGCATCGTCAGCTCGCCGCGCGCCTCGAGCTCGCGCAGGAGCTCGTAGGTCTCCGGACTGCCGTCCATCACGTGCGCGCCGGTCAGCCCGAGCGCGTTGAGCTCGCGGAGCACCTCGACCACGCGCGCGCGGCGCGCCTCCGGCGAGGCGCCGGGCAGGCGGCCGGCGAGGCGGAAGTAGGCCGAGAACTCCCGCAGCTCGCCGGTCGGACGACCGTCGCGCACCACGACCTCCGACGCATCGGGGAAGCGCTCCTCCCCGGTCATCCCCGCGCGTTCGAGCAGATCGGGTGTGGCGAGGTAGGTGTGCAGATCGTGCAGCACGATCAGCGCGGGACCGCCGGCGAGCTCGGCGAGCAGGCCGCCGTCGAGGGTGTCGCCGAACAGCCCGTAGTCGACGCTCCAGGCACGGACGATCGCCTCGGGTCCGACGCGCGCGCGCTCCGCGCGCAGTGCGGCGCCGAACGCGGCGAGGTCGAGCATGCCCTCCGCGCACACGCCGACGGCCAGGTCGGTCGCCCAGACGGGGTGCAGGTGGCTGTCGGTCAGCCCGGGGACGATCACCAGACCGGTGCCATCGACGAGCTCGGTGCGCGCGTCGCACGCCTCCCGGACGTCGGCGTCGGCGCCGACCGCGACGATCGTGCCGTCGCGCATCGCGACGGCCTGCGCCCACGGGCGCTCGGGATCGAGGGTGCGGATGCGGGCGCCGAGGACCGCCCGGTCCGCCGCGGTCCGGGTGCTCATGCCCGGACGCTACCCGCTCGTGACCGCCGCGAGCATTCGGCCGATCGCCTCGGCGCAGGCGCTCAGGGCCGGCAGATCCTGCGCGGTGAGCGCCCGCTCGCCGGACGCGGTCCACAACTCGCCCCACACGGTGCCCTCGAAGACGATCGGGACCCCGGCCTGCGAGCGGTGGCACAGCGCTGCCAGCACGGCCGAGGACGAGACATCGGGCGGATCGAGGTAGGGCCGCCCGAAGCGCAGCAGCGCGGCGACCGCGGGGAACGCGTCCAGCGGGTACAGCTCGTCGGCGGGGAAGGCCGCCTCGCTGGCGTGCAGCGCGCCGACGTTGACGAGCGTGCGCATCGTGCCGTCCTCTCGGTCCCAGTACGACACCGCCGCGGCCGTCACGCCGGTGGCGTCGATGGCGCGCCGAGCGTGCTCGGCGAGCAGTGCGATCAGGTCGGGCGTGGGCGACGGTGCGGACATGGCGATTGCGCTCCCGTCGCGAGCGCGGGTGCTCTCCGGTGATCGGCCGCCATGCCCGATCCTTGCATCGCCCGTGTGGGCGCGCAGACGTCGGGCGCGACCGATACGGTCGCAGTCAGTGAGCGCCGACACGTTCACCGAGCACCGGGTGGTCCTCGACGATGGGCCGGCGCGCGCGCGCTGCTGGCGCGAGTGCTTCGGCGAGCCGGCGGGCGAGCTGTACGTCTGGCGCAACCCCCGGCAGGGCGCCGACCCGGCCTTCCTGCACGCGCCGGTCTTCGAACTGCCCGTCCCGCGCGACGGCTGGCTCTACGAGCTGATTCGGATCGAGGAGCGCGACGGGCGCCGGGTCGCGTACTACCGCCTGCAGCCGGAGCTCTAGCTGCCCTGATCTCGCCGGCAACCGTCGCCGACGCGATAGAACCAGCCCGTGCTCTTCGATCCCGCCGTCCACGAGCGGCTCACCGGCCGGCCCTGGAGCGAATCCGGCGCCCGGGCGGCGATCACGGCGATCGCGGCCGACGCGGCGGCCGTCTTCGACACAGACGCCCTCTGGCCGGCGCACCCGCGCGACCTCGAGGACGGTCCGCTGCCCGCGGTCGCCTCGCTGTACCTCGGGGCGAGCGGCGTCGTCTGGGGGCTGAACGAGCTGGCGGGCGCGGGCGTCGTGGAGCCGGCCCGCGACTGGGCGGCGGTCGCCGCGGGCCTGCACGAGCGCTACCTCGTGCACCCCGACTTCCCCGAGGAGACCGGCGCCGCCGCCGTGCCGTCGCTATGGATGGGGGAGGCGGGGATCCTGCTCGTCGCGCACCGGCTCGCGCCCGCGGCCTGGCACGAGCAACGCCTGCTCGAGTGCGTGCGAGCCAACGCCGCCAACCCGAGCCGCGAGCTGATGTGGGGTGCGCCCGGGACGATGCTGGCCGCCCGGGCGATGCACGAGCGCACGGGCGCGCAGGCCTGGGCCGACGCCTGGCGCGACTCCGCGCAGCAGCTCTGGGCGGCGTGGGAGGACCCGGTCTGGGTGCAGGAGCTCTACGGGAGCCGTGTCCGCTACCTGGGTCCGGCCCACGGCTTCGCCGGCAACGTCCTGGCGCTCGCGGCCGGGGGACTGCTCGATGCCCGGCGCCGCCGCGAGCTCGAGGCACGGACGGTCGCCGTGGTGGCGGGCTGCGCCGAGCGCGAGGGCGCATGCGCGCAGTGGCCCCCGGCGCTCGACGCGCCCGCTCGCGCGGGCCAGGCGGTGCGTACGCAGTGGTGCCACGGCGCGCCGGGGATCGTCGCCTCGCTCGCGCGCATCGCGCGGGACGATCCTGCGTTCGGCGAGATCCTCGTTGCGGGCGGCGAGCTGACCTGGCGCGCCGGCCCCTTGGCGAAGGGCGCCGGCCTGTGCCACGGAACGGCCGGCAACGGCTACGCGCTGCTCAAGCTCTTCGAGCGCACGGGCGACGAGCTGTGGCTCGCCCGCGCCCGCGCGTTCGCGATGCACGCGCTCGAGCAGGTCCAGCGCGAGCGGGTGGCGCACGGCCACGGCCGGTACACGCTGTGGACCGGCGACGTCGGCACGGCGCTCTACCTCGCGAGCTGCCTTGCCGGGACGGCCGCGATCCCCACGCTCGACCGATGGTGAGCGCGAAGCGGAGCGGCGCAGATATCGAACCCACGGCGCCCCGACGGTCATCGTGTCGGAGGCTCCCGCGCGGACCGCGCGGCGCTAGAACGCCGTGCCGCGCACGAGCGGGTCGACCATCCCGAGGATCGCATCGGCCAGCATCCCGAGGACGATGAGGAGCACCGTCGTCCACAGCGCGGCCGCGATGATGATCGGGAGGTTGATGGCGCTCTCGCCGTTGTGGCCGATGGCGTCCCACACGTTGTGGAAGAAGCCGGGTACCGAGAAGAGCCGCTCGACCAGCATGACGTTGGTGAGGAACAACGGGAGCGTGACGGGTGCGAAGGAGACCGTCGCGCCGAACGTCGGCCGGCCGATGTGGTGGCGCACGACCCTGTTGGTCGTGAGGCCCTTCGCCACCGCGGTCCGCACGTAGTCCTCCTGGGTGATCTCGCGGGCCGTGGCCAGCGTCAGCCGCAGGCACATGCCGGCCAGCGGCGCGGCCAGGACCAGCCACGGGACGAGGAGCGTCCGCAGCCAGGTCCAGGGATCCGTGAACGGTGAAGCCCAGCGCGGCACGGCGTCGAAGAAGAGCGGGACGTGGACGATCCCCAACACGGGGTTGAAGAGGTACAGCAGCGCCAGGCCCACGACGTACACGGGCGCGCAGTAGGCCAGCGCGGCTCCCGTCTGCAGCGCGCGCGCCAGGAGCGTCCGCGGGTGCCTGACGCACCACAGCCCACCCAGGACTCCGCCGACGCCGCCGACGACGATCGACCCGGCGAGCAGCCAGATGTCGGCCGCCATCCCGCGCTGCCACAGGACCCGCACGGGCATGCAGGTCCCACTGGGCCTGGCGCTGGAGCCGGTTCCGCCGGGTGGCGCACAGCCGAGGTCGAGGTGCAGCAGCGCTCGGTCGAGGTCATGCACGATCCCGCCCGGTAGCGAGTCGCCGGGCGGATAGAGATCCGGTCGGAGGATCCGCAGGCCGCCGTAGATGACGACGGCCACGGCGACGACGACGACCGGCGCGAACAGTATGCGGCGTGCGAGCGTTCCCACTGGGGGCTTCATGGGCGCAGGCCGGGTGGATGTGTCAGCCGGCGCGGTAAGCGGTCAGGGGTCAGCGGCGCGCCTGAGCCCTGCGGACGAGCATCGGCATGACCCGTGCGAAGATCGCCGTAGTCATGCGGCTTTGCCCGGTACGGAGCGGCGCAGGAATCGAACCTACCCACCGCCGGGCTACGACGGCTCACCGGTTTTGAAGACCGGCTGGGGCACCAGCCCCGGGCCGCTCCAGGATCAAGGCTAGGGAGAAGCGGGGTAGGACCTCGCGTGATGGCTCCCACGATCGCGATCCTCCCGGAGCCCACCGACGCCTTCGCGGCCGCCGTCGAGGCCGGTGGCGGGACGGTCGGCCCGCTCGGGGGCGCCGACGGCGTGGTCTGGCTCGACCGCGCGGCGATCCCCGACGACCTTCCCGACCGGGTCCGCTGGGTCCAGCTGCCGGCCGCCGGGGTCGAGCGCTGGATCGGTTCGCTGCCCGACGGGCCGGTCGTGACCTCGATGGCCGGCGCCTTCGCCCAGCCGGTGGCCGAGCACGCGCTCGGGCTCCTGCTCGCCGGACTGCACCGGATCGGCGACGCCGCGCGGGCGCACAGCTGGGACGACGATCTGCGCGAGCGGACGCGCAGCCTCGAGGACGCGACGGTCGCGATCGTCGGCGCCGGCGGGATCGGGCGCGCCCTGATCGCCATGCTGGCGCCGCTACGCGCGCACGTGCTTGCGGTCACCCGCCGCGGCGACCCGGTCGAGGGTGCCGAGGAGACGTTCGCCTCCGAGCGCACCTGCGATGCGCTCGCGCGGGCCGACGTCGTCGTGCTCGCCGCGCCGGCGACGCCCGGGGCGGCGCCGCTGATCGGGGCGGGCGAGCTCGCCCGCCTGCCGCGCCACGCGTGGCTGGTGAACGTGGGCCGGGGCACGCTCGTGGACACCGATGCGCTCGTCGCCGCGCTGCGCGACGGCAGCATCGGCGGCGCGGCGCTCGATGTCACCGACCCCGAGCCCCTGCCCGACGGTCACCCGCTGTGGTCGCACCCCGACGTCCTCCTCACCCCGCACGTGGCAACGGCGCCGGAGGCCGAGATCCGCCACGCGGCCGAGCGCATCCGCGCGAACGTCGAGCGCTTCGCGAAGGGCGCGGACCTGCTCGGCGTCGTCGACCGCGACGCCGGCTACTGACTCAGCCCCCGCCCGCGCCGAGCGACCACAAGTGCTGCGCCCCGTAGGCGCGCAGCGGGCGCCAGGCCTCGGCGAGCGCGAGTGCGGCGCGCGGCGAGCCGTCGTGGCCGAGGCGCTCGAGGGCGCGCCGCAGGCCGAGGTCCGCGGCGGGGAACGCGTCGCGATCGCCGAGCCCGCGCATGCGCACGTAGTCGGCGGTCCACGGGCCGATGCCCGGCAGCGAGAGCAGCTGCGCGCCCGCGACCGCGGGATCCGCGCCGGGGGAGAGGTCGACGGCGCCGGCGGCGAGCGCGGCGGCGAGGCCGACGATCGCGCGCCCGCGCGAACGCGGCATCGGAAGCGTCGCCGGGTCGGCGGCGGCCAGCGCCTGCGGTGACGGGAACGCGTGGGTGACGCCTCCGACCGGCGCCGCCAGCCGCTCGCCGTGCTGCGCGGCGAGCCGGCCCGCGACCGTCGCTGCGCCGGCGACGGAGACCTGCTGGCCGATCACCGCGCGCACCGCGAGCTCGGCCGCATCGACGGTGCCCGGCAGCCGCAGGCCTGGACGGGCGCGCACGAGCGGTCCGACCACCGGCGCCTCGCCGAGCACCGCGAGCACCTCGCCCGGGTCCAGCGTCAGGTCCAACAGCGCCGTGCAGGCGCGCGCCGCCTCCGCGGAATCGCGTGCATCGGCGCCCCACAGGCGCAGTCGCACGCCGTCGCCGTCGGGCGCCAGCCCGGCGACCGCCGCCCCGTGCGGGAGCCGCAGCGAGCGCCGATACTCGCCGTCCGCCACCGCCTCGACACCAGGCACGATGCGTGCGGAGAGGTGCGCGAGCAGTCCCCGGGCGTCGAACGGCGCCCGCGCGGCGAGCCGGAGCTCCCTCACGCGCCGATCGCGAGTGGGTGCGCACCGCGCTCGAGCGCGAGCAGCCCGGCCTTGCGATCGACGCCGTAGGCGTAGCCCGTGAGCGCCCCGCTCGCGCCGATCACGCGGTGGCACGGGATGACGATCGCGATCGGGTTGCGCCCGTTGGCGGCGCCGACGGCGCGCGCGGCGGTGGGGACGCCGAGCCGCGCCGCCAGCTCGCCGTACGTCGCCGTCTCGCCGTGGCCGATCGCGGACACGAGCGCCCACACGCGCGCGTGGAACGGCGTGCCGACCGGCGCGAGCGGGAGCTCGAAGGCCGTCCGCTCGCCGGCGAAGTAGGCCTCGAGCTGCTCGCGCGCCTCGCCGAGCAGCCCGGCCGCCGCGGGCGCCGCGGGCGCCGCGGCGTCGACGAAGGCGAGCTCGCGCAGGCCCGCGGCGTCGGCGCGCAGGCAGATCGGACCGAACGGCGTGGGGAGGATTGTCTGCTGCATGACCTTCAGACGGCCCACGCTACGGGTTCGTGAGGCCGATGCCCCGCTTTTCCTTCGGAGGCCCTACAGTGCGCCCACTTCGATCTTCGCAGGGGGAAAGGGAGGGCGTCTTGAGACGACGCATCCAGAGGGTTGGCGCCGTGGGGGTCGCGGCGATGGTGGCGCTGTTCGCCGCCGCTTCGGTGGCTTCGGCCAAGTCGCACGAGCGGGTCTGTCCCGCCGTGACCGGCAAGTACGCGGCCTGCCTGGCCGAGGTCGTGACCAACGCCCAGGGCAAGCCGGCCGCGACGACCGCGCCGTCGGGCTACGGCCCGTCGGACCTGCGCAGCGCGTACAAGCTGACCGCGACCGGCGCGTCGTCGCAGACCGTCGCGATCGTCGACGCCTACGACGATCCGACCGCCGAGGCGGACTTGGGCGTCTACCGCTCGCAGTACGGGCTCAGCTCGTGCACCACGGCCAACGGCTGCTTCCGCAAGGTCAACCAGACCGGCGGCACGACGCCGCCGCGCGCCAACGGCGGCTGGGCGCAGGAGATCTCGCTCGACCTCGACATGGCCTCGGCGATCTGTCCCGGCTGCCACATCCTGCTCGTCGAGGCGAACTCCTCGGCGTTCACCGATCTCGCCGCCGCGGTCGACACGGCCGCACGGCTCGGCGCCACGACGATCTCGAACTCCTACGGGGGCTCGGAGTTCTCGCAGGAGACGACGTCGACCTACGGCGGCCACTACAACCACCCGGGTATCCCGATCACGGTGTCCTCGGGCGACGCCGGCTACGGCGTCGAGTTCCCGGCCGCCTCGCAGTACGTGACCGCCGTCGGCGGCACGACGCTCAACCGCGCCTCCAACACGCGCGGCTGGACGGAGACGGCCTGGTCGGGCGCCGGCTCGGGCTGCTCGGCCTACGTCGCCAAGCCGAGCTGGCAGCACGACGCGGGCTGCGCGCGGCGTACGGTCGCCGACGTGTCGGCGGTTGCCAACCCCAACACGGGCGTCGCGGTCTACGACTCGACGCGCTACCAGGGATCGGCGGGCTGGATGGTGTTCGGCGGCACGAGCGTCGCGGCGCCAGTCGTCGCGAGCGTCTACGCGCTGGCCGGGAACGGCGCGGACCCGTCGTACCCGTACGGCCACACGGCGTCGCTGTTCGACGTGACGAGCGGCTCCAACGGCGCCTGCTCGGTGACGTACCTGTGCACCGCGGGCGCCGGTTTCGACGGCCCCACGGGCCTCGGCACGCCGAACGGCACGGGCGGCTTCTGACGCAAGCCCTCGGCCGGGCGGGTAGCGTCGGGGTATGACGCTCCCGCCCGGCCCCCGGCTTCCGCGCGCCGCGCAGACCCTCGGCTGGGTCGCTCGGCCCGGTCCCTGGCTCGAGCGCCTGCGCGACCGCTACGGCGACGCCTTCACGCTGCGGATCGCCCATGAGGGGACGTGGGTGATGCTCTCGGACCCCGAGGCGGTCAAGCAGGTCTTCACGGGCGACCCCGCGCAGCTGCACGCGGGCGAGGCCAACGTGATCCTGCGCCCGCTGCTCGGCCCGCGGTCGGTGCTGCTGCTCGATGGCCGCGAGCACATGGCCGAGCGCAAGCTGATGCTCCCGGCCTTCCACGGCGAGCGAATGGCCGGCTACGCGGGCCTGATCGGCGAGGTGGCCGCGCAGGAGGTCGCCTCGTGGCCGGGCGGGACGCCGGTCGCGATCCGGCCGCGCATGCAGGCGCTCACGCTCGAGATCGTGATGCGCGCGATCTTCGGCTCGCGCGACCAGCGCCTCAAGGAGGCGCTGGCGCGCATGCTCGACTGGACGATGGACCCGCGCAAGATGCTCCGCGTCGTGCTCGCAGGCCCCGACCGGATCGAGCGCACCGGGTTCTTCGACCCGGCGATGCGGCCCGTCGACGAGCTCCTGCGCGCTGAGATCCGTCGCCGCCGGGCGAGCGAGGATCCCGGCGAGGACGTCCTCTCGCTGCTCGTCGAGGCCCGCCACGACGACGGAGCGGAGATGTCCGAGTCCGAGATCCGCGACGAGCTGCTCACGCTGCTCGTCGCCGGCCACGAGACGACCGCGACCGCGCTCTCGTGGGCGCTCGAACGCCTCGCCCGCCATCCTGCGGCGTGGGAGCGCCTGCACACGGGCGATGAGGACTACCTCGACGCGGTGGTCAGGGAGACGCTGCGGCTGCGCCCGGTGCTGCCGATCGTGCTGCGCAAGCTGCAGCAGCCGATGGAGATCGGCGGCTTCGAGCTGCCCGCCGGCGTTTCGGTGGCCCCCTGCATCCACCTCGTCCACCGCCGTCCCGATGTCTATCCCGACCCGCACGCCTTCCGCCCCGAGCGCTTCCTCGAGCGCCCGGCCGGCACCTACACGTGGATCCCCTTCGGCGGCGGCGTCCGCCGCTGCCTCGGCGCGAGCTTCGCGCTGATGGAGATGAAGCTCGTGCTGCGTGCCGTCGCCGGAGGGATCGAGCGCCTCGGGCCCGATCGGCCCGAGTCCGAGCCGGTCTCGCGCCGCGCGATCACGCTCGTGCCCGGCCGTGACGCGCGGGTGGTCGTCAGCGCCTACGGGTAGCTCGGCAGGCCGTGCTCGAGCGCGCCCTTGACGCTCGCGTCGAGCGCGTTGAGGCGGTACAGCGCGAGCGCCTCCGGCGAGCCGAAGCGGCGCCCCGGCGCGCCGTCGGGCCCGTGGTGGCAGAGGATGCAATGGGCGAGCGCGAGCCGGCGCTCGGCCGACATCGCGCCGGCGTATGCGTCGACGATCTGCTGACCGAGCACGACATGGCCGAGCAGCCGCCCCTCGTCGGTCAGCGCGATCTCCGCGCCGTAGGAGAACTCGCGCGTCTTGCCGAGGTCGTGGACGAGCGCCGCGCAGATCAGCAGGTCGGAGTTCAGCCGCGGATGCAGCTGGCAGGCCTCGAGCGCCAGCGTGGCGACCGCGACCGTGTGCTCGAGCAGTCCGCCGAGGTAGGCGTGGTGACCGGCGCGGGTGCAGGGCGCGCGCCGCAGCTCGCCGCGCAGCGCGGTGTCGGCGAGCAGCCGCTCGAGCAGGGCCGCGTACTCGCGGTCGTGGACCTCCCGCGCGAGGTGCTCGAGGAAGCCCTCGAGCTCATCGACGTCGCGGTAGGCGACCGGCAGGAAGGCGGCCGGGTCGGCGGCGTCGGCGCGGGCGATCGCGCGCACCTCGACCTGAAGCTCCTCGCGGAAGCGCTCCACGCGACCGCGCACGTGGACGAGATCGCCGCGGTCGAAGCGGCCCGCGAGCAGGTCGGCGTCGCGGAACGCGCGCGCCTGGATCGCGCCGGTGCGGTCGCGCAGCTCGAGGGCGAGGTACGGGCTGCCGGACCGGGCGGTGAGGCGGTCCTTGCGCGAGCAGGCGAAGACCGCGTCGACGTCGTCGCCGGCGCGCAGGCCGGCGACGGTTGGCTCGGAGTCGGCCTGCACCGCGGTCATGTCGACGATGATGGTGCCCCGAGCGGACGCACCGACTCGCTACCGTGGATCGGATGCAGCCGCTGCGCTGGGATCGCCGACCGGATGGGCTGCGCGCCCCTGCACTGGTCTGTGCCTTCAAGGGCTGGAACGACGCCGGTGAGTCGGCCTCGTCCGCCCTGACCTTCATGGGCGCGAGCCTCGAGGCCAAGCGCTTCGCGACGATCGACCCCGAGGAGTTCCTCGACTTCCAGTCCGTGCGTCCGAACGTCAGGCTCGTCGATGGCCTCTCACGCGCCATCGAGTGGCCCGAGTGGGAGGTCTACGAGGCGCGCGTCCCGCGTGCGCCGCGCGATCTGATCCTGCTCTCCGGCCCGGAGCCCTCGATGCGCTGGCAGACCTTCTCCAACGCGGTCGTCGAGCTCGCCGAGGCGCTCGGCGTGCAGATGGTCGTCCAGCTCGGCGCACTGCTCGCCGACGTGCCGCACACGCGCCCGGTGTCCGTCACCGGTCAGGCGTCCGACCTCGGCCTGATCCAGCGCATGGACCTGCAGCCGCCGACGTACGAGGGTCCGACGGGCATCGTCGGCGTTCTCCACGCGGCGTGCGCGGACGCCGGCATGCCGTCCGCCTCGCTGTGGGCCGCCGTGCCGCACTACGTCGCCGTGTCGCCGAACCCGAAGGGGGCGCTGGCGATCCTGCGCCGGCTCGAGACGCTCGTCGGCGTGACCGTCGACGCCTCCTCGCTCGAGGAGGCGGCGAGCGACTACGACCGCCAGGTCTCGCGCGCGGTCGACCTCGACCCGGACGTCCAGGCCTTCGTCGAGCGGCTCGAGCGGGCGGCCGACGAAGAGGACGGCGAGGCCGACCCGGACCAGCTGCCCAGCGGTGATGTGCTCGCGCGCGAGTTCCAGCGGTTCCTGCGTCAGCGCGGTGGCCCGGGCGGCCCGGGCTAGCCGGTCGGCCTGCGCGGCATGAGC
>JAXDHR010000056.1:0-18928 GCA_034664425.1 Solirubrobacteraceae bacterium | reverse complement strand
TCCGGCGACCACGGGAAGTTCTCCGGCGGGAACCGCCAGCCGGTCTCGTGCTCGACGCGGCGCAGGTGGTCGGCGCCGGGCGGGAAGAAGTGCTGGTGCAGATCGATGCGAGCTGGTGTCATCGCGTGCCGTCGAGTCGGATCCTCGTCGACCGTCGCCTTCTTGTTCAATCGGGACCCCGCGAACCCGGCTCGAACGGGCGCCGCGGCGGATCACTGGGGCTCGCGAGCAGGTGTGCGACGCCTAGGCCGACGCGCTGGGGGCGAAGACGACGACGGTGGCGTCGTCCTCGAGCGGGTCCGACGAGGCGTCGTGGATCGCGTCCTCGATCGCGCGCACGGCCGACGCGGCGCCGAGGTCGGCGGCACGGGCCACCGCGCCACGGATGCCGTCGAGGCCGATCGTGCCGCCGCCGTCGCGGCGGCGTTCGAGCACGCCGTCGGAGAGCAGCAGCAGGCGCTCGCCGGGTTCGAGCCGGCGATCGCTGACGGTGAACTCGCGGTCCGGGCCGCCGAGGCCGAGTGCCTCGTGCTCGGGGTCGCGCAGCTCCTCGAGGTCACCGTCGGGCGACATCAACAGCGGCGGCTGGTTGCCGCACGTCAGCCACGACAGCCGGCTCGAGGGGCCGTGCCAGCGGCCGAGTACGCCGCTGACGCAGGCGCCGTCGATGGACAGTTCGCGGATCGTCCTGTGCATGGCCAGCGCGACCTCCGCGAGGTCGGCCGTGAACTTGCGCTTCGCGCGGAACGCACCGAGGGCGATCGCGCTGAGCGAGGCGGCGGTCGCGCCGTTGCCCGTGCTGTCGGCGATGCCCAGCCACGCCCCGTCGCGGTTCTCGATGTAGTCGAACCAGTCGCCGCCGATCTCGTAGCTCGGGAGCACGTTGCCGGCGAGCACCCCGCCGGCGACGCGCGCGATCCGCGGCGGCAGCAGGTTCTGCTGGATCTCGGCGGCGGCGCTGGTCTCCTTGCGCCGTCGCGTCTGGTCGAACACATCGGTGTAGTCCGCGGCCAGCGCGAGCGACGCCGCGGCCTGGCGGGCGAGCGCGACCAGCGGCGCCTCGCCGGCGCCGACCGCCAGCAGGACGCCGAGCGCGCGCCCGCGCAGGAGCATCGGCGCCATGACGGTCCCTGGCAGCTCCTCGGCGAGCACCCGGCGCAGCAGCTCGATGCTCTCCCGCGAGATCTCCGGGCCGACGGCGAATGGCGCCTCCAGGCTCTCGGCGAACTCGGCGGCCCCCGCGTGCCGCCAGAGCCGGGTGCCGTCGATGTCGACGAGGTAGAGCGCGACCGAGCTGACACCGGTCAGCCGTTGCGCCTCGGCGACGATCTGCTCGCCGAGCAGATGTGGCGGCACCTTGTTGAGCACGTCGGCGACGTCGAGTGGCGTCGGGCCGCCGGCGAGCTCGCCCGCCGGCCGCAGCGCATCCTGCTCGTTGGCGTCCGTCGACTGCAGCGATCGCTCGCGCGCCGCGGCGACCAGCTCCACGCGCGAGCCGAAGTGGCGGTAGACCGTCGCGCGCGAGACGCCCGCCGCCGCGGCGATCTCCGAGATGCTCGCGTCGGGCTCCGCGGGCAGGAGCTCGGCCGCCGCGAGCAGGACCCGCTCCGCGTTGACCTCGGCGTCGGCGCGGCGGCGACGCAGGCGCTCGTGCTGGCTCGCCACAGGGGACGTCCTGTCCGGCGGGGCCCGACGCCAAACGTGACGCGCCGTCTCACATAATGTCGAGCTCGGACGCCGCGGCGCCCGGAGGTGTCTCAGGTGCGCCAACTGTGTTTCCGGAAGCGAGACAGTGGCGAGCCTGCAGGAGACCTTGACCGGCGGCGTGGATCATGCCGCGGTCGTCATCTCATCCGACGAAAGGGCATCTCTGTGTCCACGCTCCCCGCTGCCGCGAATCCGCCGCAGCTCCCCGGCTTCCCGGTCATCTAGGCATGGCTGGCGACACGCAGACGGGCGCCCGGACGGCGTCTGACACGAGCGGGCGCTTCGAGCGCGACGCGGACCCGTCCCCCAAGCGCCAGGCCCGCGAGGTCCGCGATCGCCAGGCCGCGGAGTACGGCGGGATCCACTGGGGCTCGGCGTTCTTCGGCTGGCTCGTCGCGGTCGGGATCGCGGTGCTGCTGACTGCGATCGTCAGTGCGGCCGGCGCCGCGATCGGGCTGACTTCGACGAGCGGCTCGCAGGCGAAGTCGAGTGCCGGCACGATCGGCATCGTCGGCGGCATCCTGCTGCTGGTCGTCCTGATGGTCGCCTACTACGCGGGCGGCTACGTCGCCGGCCGCATGGGCCGCTTCGATGGACCGCGCCAGGGGCTCGCGACATGGATCGTCGGGCTCGTCGTGACGATCGTGCTGGCGATCGCCGGCGCGGTGCTGGGCTCGAAGTACAACGTGCTCTCGCAGCTCAAGCTGCCCCGCATCCCCGTGAGCGAGGGGAGTTTGACCACGGGCGGCATCATCGCCCTCGCGGCGATCCTGATCGGAACCCTGATCGCGGCCCTCGCGGGCGGCAAGGCAGGCACCCACTTCCACCGCAAGGTCGACCGGGTCGGCCTTGCCTGAACCCATCCTCAACCCCCCGAAGGGAGGCCCCATCATGGCCACCAAGGAACAGACGCTCAACTGGCGCGGCCAGACGCTCACGGACGCCGACGGCAGCAAGATCGGCACGATCGAGGAGATCTACCTCGACGCCGACACCGGCCAGCCCGAGTGGGCGCTCGTCCACACCGGGATGTTCGGCACCAAGCGCAACTTCGTCCCGCTGCGCGAGGCGAGCGAGTCCGACCAGGGCGTGACCGCGCCGTACACGAAGGACCAGGTCAAGGACGCGCCGGCGATCGACCCCGACGGTCAGCTCTCGCAGCGCGAGGAGGGCGAGCTGTATCGCCACTACGGTCTCGAGTACTCCGAGGAGCGCTCGGACTCCGGCCTGCCCGAGGGCGGCGCGGACGTGTCGGATCGCGATGACGCGCCGGGAACGACGGGGCGTGACGTGAGCGGCCCGACGACCGATGACGCGATGACGCGGTCCGAGGAGGAGCTGCACGTCGGTACCCAGCAGCGTGAGTCGGGCCGCGTGCGGCTGCGCAAGTACATCGTCGAGGACGAGGTCACGCAGACGGTGCCGGTGCGCCGCGAGGAGGTTCGCGTCGAGCGCGAGCCGATCACCGATGCCAACGTCGGTGACGCCACCGACGGTCCGGCGATCTCCGAGGAGGAGCACGAGGTCGTGCTCCACGAGGAGCAGCCCGTGGTCGAGAAGCGCGTGGTCCCCAAGGAGCGCGTGCGCCTGGACAAGGACGTCCAGACCGGCGAGCAGCAGGTCGCCGACACGGTGCGCCAGGAGCGCATCGACGTCGACGACGCCCGCGGCTAGGCCAGCGAAGCGAGCGTGGCCCGCGCGCCACGCTCGCGCAGCGAGGCGCGCGCTTCGCGGTAGGACGCCGCGAAGCGCTCGTCCTCGGCCAGCCCACCGAACAGCTCGCGATCACGGATGAACGCGTCCGGGTCCGGGTCCCTGGCAAGCTCGGTCAGGCGGGAGGCGAGCCGGTCGACGACATCGATCGGCTCGCCCTGCTCGTCGACGCCCTCCGCGTAGCGAGCCCAGCTGGCCACCACGGCGGCCGAGCGGCGGATCTCGCCACCGTCCTCGAGTTGGCGGCGGATCACCGGCAGCAGCCACTTGGGGATGCGGTCCGAGCTGTCGGCCGCCAGCCGCGCGATCGTGTCGCGCACGCCCGGGTTGGAGAAGCGCTCGATCAGGGTGTGCCGGTACTCGGCCAGGTCGACGCCCGGGACCGGCGGCAGCGTCGGCGTCGCCTCCTCCTCCATGTAGCCGAGCAGCAAGCGGCGGAACAGCGGGTCCTGAGCGGCGTCGTGGACGAGCTCGTAGCCGCACAGGTGACCGAAGTAGGCGAGCGCCTGGTGGGAGGCGTTGAGCAGCCGCAGCTTCATCAGCTCATACGGCTCGACGTCGTCGACGACCTGCACGCCAACCTTCTCGTAGGGCGGCCGGCCCGCACAGAAGGAGTCCTCGAGCACCCATTGGATGAAGGGCTCGCAGACCACGGGCCAGCGGTCGTCGACCCCGAAGCGCTCCTCGATCTCGCGCCGGTCCTCGTCGGTCGTCGCCGGGGTGATCCGGTCGACCATCGAGGACGGGAAGGCGACGTGCTCCTCGATCCACGCACCGAGCTCGGCATCCTCGCGGCCGGCGAAGGTCGTGAAGGCGTGGCGGGCACGGTGTCCGTTGCCCTCGAGGTTGTCGCAGGACATCACGGTGAACGGGACCGTCCCGCGGTCGCGACGGCGACGCAGCGCCTCGGTGACCAGCTCGTAGGCGGCCGTCGGCGCGCCGTCGAGGTCATAGCCGCCCTCGGTGATGGTCAGCGAGACGATCCGCGTCGTGTCGACGGTGAGCGCCTCGATCGCCGCATCGCGGTCCGTGGGCGCGAAGCGGTGGGCGACGATCGCGCCGATAACGCGCGCGTCCCAATCGCCGTTCGCGTGCTTCTCGACGAGCGTGTAGAGCCCGTCCTGCGCGTCGAGCGCGTCCTGCATGCGGCGGTCGGCGTCGAGCACGCCCATGCCGCACAGGCCCCAGTCGCTCTCGCCGCGCTCGAGCAGCCGGTCGTGGAACAGCGCCTGATGAGCGCGGTGGAAGCCGCCGACGCCGATGTGCACCACGCCCGCGGTGACCGCCGAGCGGTCGTACGGCGGTGCGGGGAGCCGCCCCGGGATCATCGCTTCGCCCCCAGCGCCTGCAGCCCGAGCAGGAACGCCTCCGAGAAGGTGGGGAACGGCTGGATCACGTCGTCGTAGACGTCGAGCGGCACGCCCGCCCGGATCGCCAGCGTCGCCTGCTGCAGCCACTCGCCCGCGTCGGGGCCGATCGCCCGCGCGCCGGTCAGCCGCTCGCCGTCGGACACGAGCGTCATGAAGCCGGGCTCGTCCGCGTAGGCGCGCGTGTAGGTGGCGGTGCGCGGGACGTCGGCCAGCGCGATCGTCGCGGTCAGCGGCCCGTCGGGGGCCCCGACCGACGCCGCCTGCGGGTCGGTGAAGATCACCCGCGGCACCGCGGTGTAATCGGCCTCGCGCGGGACGCCGAGGATGTTCGACGCCGCCACGCGCCCCTGGTACTTGCCGACGTAGGTCAGCGGCCAGATGCCGGTGACGTCGCCGATCGCCCACAGGCCGTCGGCGGCGCGCATGCGGGCGTCGACCGGGATGCCGCCGCGACCGGGATCGATCCCGACCGTGTCGAGCCCGAGGCCGGCAGTGCGCGGCGAGCGGCCGGTCGCCAGGAGCAGGCGCTCGCCGCGCAGCTCGATGCCGTCGGACAGCTCGACCACGTAGTCGCCGTTGTCACGCCGCGCGGCCACGCAGCGCACGCCGACGTGCAGCTCGACGCCGTCGCCCTCGAGGACCGTCGCGATCGCGTCGCCCAGCTCAGCCGGCTCGTGTGCGAGCAGGCGCTCGGCGCCCTCGACGATCGCCACCGACCCGCCCATGCGCGCGGTGGCCTGTGCCAGCTCCACGCCGACCGGCCCTCCGCCGAGCGCGAGCAGGCGGCGCGGGACCGCGTGCATCCCGGTCGCCTCGCGGTTGGTCCACACGCCCTCGAGCTCGGCGAGCCCCGGGATCGGCGGGACGATCGCATCGGAGCCCGTGGCGAGGACGACGTCGGCGGCCGTGTACGTGCGGTCGCCGAGGCGGACGCGGCCCGGCCCGTCGAGCCGGGCGCTGCCGCGCAGCACCGCGATCCCGCTGCCCTCGGCCCACGTGACCTGCCCGTCGTCGTGGTAGTCGGACACCATGAAGTCACGGTAGGCGAGCGCGGCGGCGGCGTCGAGCGGGCCGGTCACGGCCTCGGCGGCGCCGGGGACCTCGCGCGCGCCCTGCAGCGCCTCGCCCGGCCGCAGCAGCGTCTTGGACGGGATGCACGCCCAGTAGGAGCACTCGCCTCCGAGCAGCTCGCGCTCGGCGATCGCCACGTGGTGGCCGCCACCGGCGAGCACGCCGGCGCAGTGCTCGCCCGCCGGGCCGCCGCCGACGACGATCACGTCGAAGTCCTGGCTCATGACGGGACCGTATCGCTCAGCCGAGGATGTTCACCGCGTGCGCGACGATCACGCCGGTGGTCACGAGCCCGGCCACGCCCTGGACCGCCATCAGGAGCTTCACCCGGGTCGTCAGCGGCATCGTGTCCGTCGGGCTGAAGGCGGTCTGGTTGGTCAGCGACACGTAGAGGTAGTCGACGAACGACGGCTTCCATCCGTGCGGGGCCAAGCGCGGCTCGGTCATCGCCGGGAACAGCAGGTCGGGGGCGACGGGCCGCGTCGCGCCGGCCGGCCGCACGGGACCGCCGCGGTCGAGCTCCCAGTAGAGGACTGCGAACAGCAGCCAGTTCGTCAGCCAGATCAGCACGCCGCCGCCGATCAGCTTCGAGCCGCTCGCGTGCCCGCCGGCGAGCAGGTAGCGCGAGAGCATCCCGAGCGCGGTCAGGTTCGCCACCACCGCGACGAGCACCAGACCCATCGCCAGCTCGCGCCGGCGGCCCGCGGTGCGGCCGGCACGGGTCGCGCCCACGAGCGCCGCCAGCAGCCCGAGCTCGGCCGCCGGCACCGGCCAGTTGGGACCGATCGTGAGCTGGACGGGCAGCGCCAGGTACAGCGCGAGCGCGACGAGCGTGGCCAGCTGCCCCGGCCACAGGGGGTCGGCGCGGCCGAGGTCCGCGACGTCCTGGGCGAGGTGGCGGTCGCGCATCCAGCTCGGTGGGCGGCGTTCGGGCACGCGGCGCACGCTACGCAGTCAGCGCGGCGCGCACGAAGGCCACGCTCGCGGCGACCTCGTCCTCGGCGAGGCCGTGCAGGACCAGCGGCCCGTCGAAGCCCGCGGCGCGCAGGCCGGCGACGTAGCCCGGGTAGTCGACGGCCCCGCGCCCGGCCGCGACGACGGTGCCGTCGGCGCGCACGTCCTTCGCGTGGGCGAGCACGATGTCGGCGGCGAGCTGCTCGAGCGCCTCGCCGATGACTCGCGTCTGGTCGGCGCCCGGGTCGGGCGCCACCAGGTTGGCGGCGTCGAGCACGATCCGCAGCGCGGGGGAGGCGATCTCGTCGAGCAGCCGCCGCGCCGCGCGCGCGTCACGGATCACGTTCCCGGGCTCGGGCTCGATCGCGACGACGACGCCGGCGCGCTCGGCGGCGTCGACCGCCGCCGCGACCGAGGCGCGCATGTCGCCCCACGCGTCCGGCGACGCGTTGCCGGGATGCGCGCGCCACATATCGCCGGGGTCGCGGGTGCCCGTGCACAGCGTCACCACGCCGGTGCGCAGCCGCGGCGCGATGGCGATCAGCCGAGCGAGCCGGCGCGCGCCATCGGCCCGCCGGGCGGCGTCGGGGTGGGCCATGTTGTAGGTGCCCGAGACGGCCACCATCGCGATGCCGCGCTCGGCATGGGCGGCCGCGACGCGGTCGGCGTCGGCGCCCGCGAGCGACTCGGGCAGCGACGATCCTCCCAGCAGCGACGGGTTGAACTGCGCGGCGTCGAGATTGTGAGCGGCGACCGCGTCCAGCGCCGCCTCCATGCTCTCGCGCACGAACGTGCGGGCGAAGATCGCGAGCCGCATTCAGCCGCCGACGTCGGCCGGCGAACCCGTGGCGACGGAGCGCTCGATCGCCTCGATGACCTCGAGCGCGGCGAGCCCGTCCGCGGCGGTCGCGCCCTCGGGTGGCGTGTCGTCGAGCACCGCGCGGGCAAACCCCTCCACCTGACGGCGGAAGAAGTCCGCGTCCTCGCCGAGCGGCCGGTGGTAGGCGCGGTCGGCCGCCGAGAAGCACTCGACCTCGCTCGCACGCAAATACCAGGGCTGGAACGTGCGGCCGAGGACGCTGCCGCGCGAGCCGTAGACCTGAAACCCCTCGTGCCAGTCCATCCGCACGCTCATCGTGAGGTCGAGGTGGCCGGTGGCGCCGCCGGCGAAGTCGCAGGCGACGAACCAGCAGAGGATCCCGGCCGTCTCGACCAGCCGAGCGCTGACGCGGACGATGTCGCCGGCGAGGAAGCGCGCCGTGTCGACGAGATGGCTGCCGTGGCCGAGCATCAGGTAGCGGCGGCGGTCGTCCTTGGGATCGCCCGGCGGTCGGCGGGCGCTCGCGCTGCGCTCCACGACCGGCTGCAGCGTGTCGGTCATCGAGTAGCGGTAGGCCGAGTCGCAGTACCAGGCCTTGAGCGCGATCAGCTCTCCAAGCTGCTCGCGGACGAAGCGCTGCGCGAACGCGATCCCCGGGTCGAAGCGGCGCATCGTCCCGACCTGCAGGATCAGGCCGCTCGCCTCGACCTCGCGACACAGCGGCGCGCACTCCGCCGCCGAGATGCCGAGCGGCTTCTCGACGAGCACCGGCTTGCCCGCCGCCAGCGCCTGCCGTGCCGCCTCGACGTGGAACTCGTCGGCGATCGCGACGATCACGGCGTCGACGCCGGGGTCCGCGAGCATCGCCTCGTAGCCGGCGAACGTGCGCACCGGTGGGTGCACCGCGGCGACGCGTTCGAGCAGATCCTCGGCGACGTCGCAGATCGCGTAGAGCTCGGCATTGACGGCCTTGCGGCAGGCCTCGAGATGGCCGATCTGAGCGATCGGCCCGGCGCCGAGCACGCCGATGCGCAGCCGCTCGCCCACGCGGGCCACCCTAGCCGCTGGGAGGACTCGCCCACGGCGCGCCCGGAACCGGATACGGTCGAGCCCGAGACCGAGGAGGTCCCTGATGGCGGCTCCGTCCGTCCACCCGCTTGCCGTCGAAGATCAGATCGACCCGCAACCGGCCGGCGTCCCACCGCTCGGCCGCGCACCTGCGCGAGCGTGATCGTCGCCGGGGCCGAGTCACCTGAGCAGGCTGCGCGGCGTGGCAGGGCGGCACGCGCGCACCTGCCGCGCTCGGCCCACGCGCGGCTCGAGCTCGACGACGACCGCCGCGATCCCCTGCGCATCATCGAAGCGCAGAACGCCGGTCGCGTGCCGGAGCTCGTGCCGCTGCGCCACGGGCGCATGCTCGCCACGCCGTGGACGTTCTTCCGCGGCGCCGCGGCGGTGATGGCCGCCGACCTCGCGCACACGCCGGCCACCGGCCTGCGCGCGCAGCTCTGCGGCGATGCACACGCCGCGAACTTCGGCGGCTTCGCCGCGCCCGACCGGCGCTTGGTGTTCGACCTCAACGACTTCGACGAGACCCTCCCGGGCCCGTGGGAGTGGGATCTCAAGCGGCTCGCCGCGAGCCTCGCGGTCGCCGGCCGCGAGCGCGGCTTCCATCGCGATCGCCGGACGGAGGCCGTGCGCGGCGCCGTTCGCGAGTACCGCGACGCCATGCGCGGCTTCGCGCGCATGGCCACGCTCGACGTCTGGTACGCCACGCTCGAGTTCGAGCGCGATCTCGTCAAGGCGGAGGCCAAGGACAACGCGCGCGCGCTCGCCGAGCTGGCGCAGCTCGTCGACGGGACGGCGCGGATCGCAGCCGACCCGCCGCTCGTCGTGCCGCTGGGCGACCTCGTCCCCGAGCACGAGCGCGGCTCGATCGAAGCCCGGCTGCACGCCGTGCTCGCCGCCTACCGCACGTCGTTGCCGCCCGACCGCCGCCGGCTGCTCGCCGGCTACCAACCCGTCGACTTCGCGCGCAGGATGGGCGGTGTGGGCGGCGTCGGCACGCGCAGCTGGATCGCGCTGTTGATCGGCGAGAGCGGCGATGCGCCGCTGTTCCTCGAGATCAAGGAGAGCACGCGTTCGGCGCTCGAGCCGTTCGCCGGCCGCAGCGCGTTCGCGAACGAGGGCCAGCGCGTCGTCGAGGGGCAGCGGCTGATGCAGTCGGCCGGCGACATCCTCCTCGGATGGCTGCGCGACGCCGGCTCGCCTGGCCAGCGGCCGCGCGACTACTACGTGCGCCAGCTCTGGAACGCGCGGACCACGCCGCCGATCGACGTGATGCCCGGCCGCCAGCTCGTCCCCTTCGCGCGCGTGTGCGGCTGGACGCTGGCCCGCGCGCACGCCCGCTCGGGCGATCGAGCGGCGATCGCCGGCTACCTCGGCCGCGGCGACCACTTCGAGCGCGCGCTCGCGCGGTTCGCGGAGGCCTACGCGGACCGCACCGAGCGCGACCACGCCGCGTTCGCCGCCGCGGTACGCAGCGGCCGCATCGCCGCCGAACCGGCGTCCTAGCGTCGTGCGCCCGCGCGTCGCTGCGGACGGTCGGTCCAGGTCGCGGCCCTTCGATTTGGCTCGACGGTCGGATCTCGGCGGCGGTACACCGGACTACGGTTAGGTGGTCTTTGAGGGGTCTCGTGACCCCTCCTCCAACGGACTGGAGCCTGATGTTCGCCTGGCCACTCTCCTCCGGCCGGCGCGCGTGCACGTGCCTGCTCGCGCTCCTGATCGCCCTCGGCTGGGGGCTGCCCGTCTCGGGGGCGAAGGCCGCGCCGAGCGCGTCGCTCACGCGCTATCCGTATCTCACGGACTCGATCCAGGCCTCGGCCACCGTCAACTGGGCGACGACGACGGCGGCGACCACGGGAAGCGTCCAGTGGGGACCCGCCGGCTCGTGCGCGGCCAATACGACGACCGCGACCAAGAAGAGCATCTCGGTCAACGGCATCGCGGAGTACCAGTGGAAGGCGTCGCTCGCCGTGGGTCCCGACACGAGCTACTGCTACCGGGTACGCCTCGGGACCACCGACCTGCTGGCGACGGATCCCTCGCCGACGTTCAGCTCGCAGGTGGCGGCCGGCTCGAACGCGCCGTTCTCGTTCGCGGTGTTCGGCGATTGGGGGCAGGCCTACGCGAGCTCCGCCAACGCGGATCAGGCCAACGTGCTCCGCCGGATCTCGACGAGTGGCGCTCGCTTCGCCGTGATGACGGGCGACACCGCCTATGCGGACGGCTCGCAGAAGAACTACGGCGACCTCCAGCAGACCGGCACCGACATCAGCGCTGTTTTCGGTCCGTCGTCCTGGGGCGTGCCGGGCCGGTCGATCCCCGTGTTCAACGTGACGGGCAACCATGGCTTCTCGAACGGCGCCGTCCAGGTCGTGAACTGGCCCGAGGACAACGCCGCGAGCAGCTCGGGCGGCAAGTACCTCATGGAGAGCTACCCGTCGATCAACGGCTCGACGGCGAGGAGCTACCCGAGCTTCTGGTACGCGTTCGACGCCGGCCGCGCGCGCTTCTACGTCCTCACGACCGCGTGGGCGGACGGCAACGTCGGGACGGGGAGCGTGTACGCCGACGACGCGGCGGCGCACTGGACGCCGAGCAGTGCCGAGTACAAGTGGCTCGCCGACGACCTCGCCGCCCATCCTCGAGCGCTGAAGTTCGGCTTCTGGCACTACCCGCTCTACGCGGACTCCTCCGGCCAGTCGTCCGACACCTCCATCCAGGGCGGCAGCGGCAGGCTGCAGGGGCTCCTGGACACCAACAACGTCAACATCGTCTTCAACGGGCATGCGCACGGCTACGAGCGCAACAAGCCCGACCCCGCCGGCCTGGTCAGCTACGTGTTCGGCAACGGCGGCGCCGCCCTCGGCAGCGTGAGCGGATGCCATGCGTTCGACCTGTACGCGATCGGGTCCGGCGGCTCGCACTGCGGTGGCGCGCCGGGCGGGATGAGCAACGACCACGTGTTCGGCTTCGCCAAGGTCACCGTCAACGGCCAGCAGGTCACCGTGACGCCGACCGACGAGCTCGGCCGTACCTACGACATCCAGACGTACACGTTCCCGAGCCACGAATCCGACAGCCAGCCCCCGAGCGTCCCGGCCGACCTCACCGCGGCGCCCCGCGCGCCCAGCAGCGTGAGCCTGTCGTGGTCGGCGAGTACGGACGACACGGGCGTCACCGGCTACCGGATCTATCGCGACGGCAGCCTGCTGACGACGCTCACCGGAACGGCCACGACCTACGCGGACGGGACGGTCACGCCGAGCACGACGTACGGCTACCAGGTCACCGCCCTCGACGCCGCCGGCAACGAGTCGGCCAAGCAGCAGACCCCGGTCGCCGTCACCACGCCAGGCCAGACGGACATCTCGCCTCCCACGCCGCCGGGCAACCTCGCGGCAACTGCGCCGTCGGGGACGCAGGTGAACCTGACCTGGACCGCCAGCACGGACGACGTCGGCGTGGACCACTACACGGTCGTGCGCAGCGGCACGGCCCTGGCTCCCGCGAGCGCGACGGCGACGACGTACACCGACGAGTCGGCCACGCCCGGCACGACGTACACGTACTCGCTGACGGCGATCGACGCCGCGGGCAACCCGTCGACTGCCAGCACGGTCGACGTGACGACCCCGCCCGGCTCCGGCACATCGAGCGCGACGTTCGGCGCGCTGGCCGACGCGTCGGTCAAGCAGGCGTCGGCAGCGTCGAACTTCGGCACCAGCACGAGCCTGAACGCCGACAGCGGGAGCGGGGTGGCGATGGAGAGCTACCTGCGCTTCAACGTCACCGGCGTGGGGACGAGAACGGTGCAGAGCGCGAAGCTGCGGCTCTACGTCCCCAGCGACGGCACGAGCGATGGGCCGGGCGTGTATGCCTGCACCGACCCGGCCTGCGGGACGTGGACCGAGTCCGGCATCACCTGGAACAGCCGGCCGCCGAGCGCCGGCACGCCCACGAGCGACGTCGGGGCGATCACCTCCGGCCGGTACGTCGAATGGGACGTCACGCCCCTGATCGCCCAGGACGGCACGTACACGCTCGTGGTCGGCCAGACGCCCACCACCGACGGCACCGTCTTCTCCTCCGACGAGGCCGCCGCCAACAAACCCCAACTCGTCGTCACGACGAACTGAGCGCCCAGTGCACGACACGGTCCCGCCCTCGGTGGGTCGCTCGACCGGTCCGACCGCGGCCGCCCTCAGTCGCTCCCCCAACCCGGCACGATCTCGCCATCGCCCTCGGTCCGCGCGCCGACCGCCAGCACCTGCCACGAGCGGCGCATGACCTCCGGGTTGGTCCAGGCGTCGAAGACGGATTGCGCGCTGGCGCGGTAGCTGCGCTCGACCTGCAGCGCGGTCAGATCGCTCATGGGTGCTCCCTGTCCTTGTCGAGGTAGTCGCCGACGGCGTCGGAGGCGGCATCCCAGCGGCTGCGCTGGAGCTCGAGCCAGTCCGCCGCCGCAATCATCGCGGCCGGGTCGAGCGCGAGCCGATGCGTGCGCCCGTCGACCGCCCGCGCGACCACGCCCGCCTCCTCGAGCACCTTCAGGTGCTTCGTGATCGCCGGCTTGGAGACGCCGAATCCGCTCGTGGCCTCGCCCACGGTCGCCGGCCCGGCGGCGAGGCGCTCCACGATGCGGCGCCGGATCGGGTGGGCGAGCGCCCGGAACGGATCGTTAACCATAAGGTTAACGATATCGCAAGCGCGGCATGGGGTACAGCGACGCCATGAAGGTCTTCATCACGGGCGGAACCGGGTACATCGGCAGCCACGTCGTCCGCGAGCTCGTGCAGCGCGGCGACGACGTGCGCGCGCTCGCGCGCACCGACGAGCGCGCGCGTCAGCTCGAGGCGCTCGGCGCGACCGTGGTGCGCGGCGACCTGCTCGACAGCGACGTGCTGCGTGCGGCCGCCGCCGACGCCGACGCGGCGATCCACCTCGCGAACACGGGCGGCGAGCAGACCGCCGACGCCGATCGCGCGGCCGCGGCGGCGATCCAGGAGGGCCTCGGCGACGGCACGTACGTGCACACGGGCGGCGCCTGGATCTACGGCAACACCCACGGCGAGGCCGACGAGGACGCCGAGCAGCACCCGCCCGCCCTGACCGCCTGGCGCGCCGCCAACGAGGCGGAGGTGATGGAGCGCGGCAACGCCGTGCTCGTCATGCCGGGCGTGGTCTACGGCGAGGACCAGGGACTGATCCCGCTCGCCTACGCCGACGGGCGCTACGTCGGCAACGGCACCTACAAGACCGCGCTGATCCACGTCGAGGACGCCGCGCACCTGTTCGTACTCGCGCTCGACGCCCCGCACGGCAGCCGCTTCGTCGGCGTCACCGAGAGCGTCCCGGGGATCGAGATCGCCGAGGCGCTCAGACCCGGCGAGGCGCGCCCGGAGACGCTCGAGGAGGCGCAGGCGCGGCTCGGGCCGCTCGCCGAGGCGATGACGCTCGACCAGGAGGTCTCCTCGGCGCGCGCCCGCGAGCAGCTCGGCTGGGAGCCGCGCCACACCGACGCGCGGACCGAGCTCGCCGCATGACCGACGCCTGGCCGCCGCTGCCCTACGAGGAGTGGCGGTCCACCCAGGAGACGCTGCACCGCTATCTGCAGATCGCCGGCAAGATCCGGATGGCGCTCGTCCCGCGCCTGAACCACTGGTGGCACGTGACGCTGGCCCTCACCACGCGGGGGTTGAGCACCGGCCCGATGCCGGCGGGCGACCGCTATGCGGAGATCGCGTTCGACCTCGTCGACCACGAGCTGCAGCTCCTGACATCGGACGGCGGCCGTGCGGGCTTCGCGCTCGACGACGGCCTCGCCTGCGCGACGTTCTACGACCGGGTCGTCCTGGGGCTCGAGGGGCTCGGGGTGCACATCGACATCCGCGCCGTGCCCTACGACCTCGGCGATGCGACCCCGTTCGCGCGCGACACGGAGCACTGCCGCTACGACGCCGATGCCGTCGCGCGCTTCCGGCAGGCGCTGGGCGACACGGAGCGCGTGCTCGCCCGCCTGCGCAGCGGCTTCGACGGCAAGCAGAGCCCGGTGCAGCTGTTCTGGCACTCGCTCGATCTCGCGCACGCGCGCTTCACCGGTCGCCGCGCCGAGGTCGCTCCGGAGGCCGACGCGGTCACGCGCGAGGCCTACTCGCACGAGCTGACGGCGTTCGGCTTCTGGCCCGGCGACGACCGGCGCACGCCGTACCCGGCGTTCTACTCCTACGTCTGGCCGGAGCCCGCCGGGGTCGAGCAGCGCGCGCTCGAGCCGGCGCAGGCGAGCTGGCAGCCGTCAGGCGACGGGCATCTGGCCGTGCTGCCCTACGACGCCGTGCGCGCTGCGGAGGACCCGGGCGCGACGCTGCTCGCGTTCTACGAGCGCGCGTACGCCGCCGGCGGTCAGTCGCTCCAGTAGCGCTGCTCCTTCCAGGGGTCGCCGTAGTTGTGGTAGCCGTAGCCCTCCCAGAACCCCGGCTCGTCGGTCGCGGTCAGGGTCAGGCCGCGCACCCACTTGGCGCTCTTCCAGAAGTACAGGTGCGGGACGAGCAGGCGTGCCGGTCCGCCGTGCTCGGGATCCAGCGGCCCGCCGCCGTACTGGTGCACGACCCATGCCTTGCCGTCCGTGAGATCTGCGAGCGGCACGTTCGTCGTGTAGCCGCCCTCGCACCACGCGGTCACGTGCTCCGACTGGGGATCGACGCCCTCGAGCAGCACGTCGACCGCGACGCCGGTCCAGCTCGTGTCGAGCTTGGACCACTTCGTGACGCAGTGGATGTCGACGGTGAACGTCTCCGCGGGCAGCGCGAGGAACTCCTCCCAGCTCCACGTCCGGCTCGCGCCGACCGCGCCGTCGATCGCGAGCGTCCAGGCATCGAGCTGCGCATGCGGCGTCGGGCCGGCCGAGAGGACCGGGAAGTCGCTGGTGAGGTACTGACCGGGTGGAAGGCGGGCCTGCTCGGCCTCCGGCCGGCGCCGCCCGTGGAAGCCGCGGGAGATCTTGGGCATGGGCGACATGAGCCGACGGTACGGCTTCGGACGCCCGAGGTCCATCCGTCACGTGACTGGGTTTGACCGATCGCGCTCTGTGGGAGTCGGGTCTCATGAGGGGAGGGCGGCTCACGCGGCGCGAAGTGCTGACGAGAGCGGGTGCCGGGGCGGCGGCGCTCACGCTTCCGGGCTGGCTCGGCGCATGCGGCGGCGGGACGGCGCACCAGCACGCGGGCGGCGACCCGTGGAAGCAGTTCGCCGGCACGAAGCTCAACTTCATCTCCGAGAACACCGCGCCCACCTCCGCGATCGCGGCGAACATCAAGCCGTTCACCGATCTCACCGGGATCAACGTGACGATCACCCAGCTCGAGCTCTCGGCGCTCGTCCAGAAGGTCGCGCTCGACTTCGCCTCGGGCCTCGGCTCCTACCAGATCATCTACGCCGACCCGTACCAGATCCTCGCGCCCTACCACGAGGCGCTCGCCGACCTGAACACGTTCATGCGCGACGACAACCTCCCCAAGCTCGAGGACGAGAGCGACTTCATCCCGACCCAGCTCGACGCCGCCGGGCGCTTCGTCGACAAGCGCAAGGTCTACGCGCTGCCCTACGACGCGCCGACGATGATCTGGCAGTACCGCAAGGACCTGTTCGACAAGCACGGCCCGCGCATGAAGCAGGACCTCGGGTTCGACCCGATGCCCTCGGACCGCTCGACCTGGGAGCAGTTCTACGCGATCTCGAAGTGGTTCCGCAAGAACGCGCGCGGCGACGTGCCCTACGGCCACGGCAACCAGGCCAAGCAGCACGACTCGCTGATGAACGACTTCTCGAACCTGCTGTGGGCCTACGGCGGCGACTACTTCCACAACGGCACCGCCGTCGGGCGGATGGGTTCCAACGACCCGGGCGACCCGATCCTCGACTCCCCCGAGGGCGTGCACGCCGCCGACGTCTACAACCGCCTGGTCGCGATCGCACACCCCGGCAGCCGCGGCTGGGACTGGGACGGGCTCGGCGCGGCGTTCAGCGCCGGTCAGATGGCCATGTGCGTGAACTGGCACGAGTTCGCGGCCGCCAACGAGGCCTCGGCCGCGACCAAGGGCAAGGTCGGCTACGCGGCGCTGCCACGCGGACCCAAGCGGCGCGCATGCATGTACGGCGGGACGGGGCTGGGCATCAACGCTGTCGCGTCGGAGATCGAGCAGAAGGCCGCGTGGCTGTTCGTCAACTGGGCGACCTCGAAGAAGGTCCAGCTCTCCAACCTCAAGTCCAAGGTCGGCGGCGGCACGCCGACGCGCGACTCGGTCTACAAGCTCCCGCAGGTCCAGAAGGCCAAGCACGAGCCCTCGTCGATGCCCAACATCCTCACGACCGACGCGGTGTTCGAGGCCTGGAAGCCGGAGAACATCGGACTGCGCCCGAAGATCGCGGCCTGGAATGAGTGCGACACGGTGATCTTCACGCAGCTCTCGAAGATGATCGCCGGCCAGCAGCCGCCGGACTCCTGCATGCGCAACACCAAGGACGGCTTCGTGCAAGCCATCGACAACGCCACGTCGCTGAAGAACGCCTGATGGCCGTCGCCGCTCCCAGCCGCACCCAGACCCGCGAGCGCACCCCCGCACGCCGTCGGTTCCGGCTCTCGTTCGAGGGCCGCATGATGGCGCCGGCGCTGATCTTCCTCGCGCTGCTCTCGCTGCTGCCGTTCCTCTACATCATCGCGATGAGCCTGTCGCGCGTGGGGCTGATCGGTGGGATCAGCCTGCACTGGGCCGGGCTGGACAACTGGTCGCGGCTGTTCTCCGACTCGTCGGTGGGCGCGGCGTGGCTGCGCTCGATCGTCTACTTCGTCGCGACCGTCGGCCTCGAGATGCTCGTCGGCATCGCGATCGCGCTGCTCGTCTACGAGCTCGCCTGGGGCCGCAACCTCGTCGTCTCGCTGCTGCTGATGCCGATGTTCATGGCGCCGGTCATCGTCGGCCTGCTCGGCCGCTTCCTGACCGACTCGACCTTCGGGCTCTACGCCTGGGTGCTGCGCGAGACGCACATCTACTCGGGCGACATCCTCGGCAGCACCACGTCGGCGTTCATCGCGGTGACGCTGATGGACGTGTGGGAGTGGACGCCGCTGATCGCGCTGATCGTGCTGGCCGGGCTCGCGTCGCTGCCCGGCCCGGTGATGGAGGCCGCGGCGATCGACGGCGCGGGCTACTGGAAACGGTTGCGCTACATCGTCCTGCCGATGATCGCCGGCGTGGTCGTCGTCGCGCTGCTCGTGCGCTCGATGGACGCGATCCGCTACTTCGACATCATCTACAACACGACCAACGGCGGGCCGGCGGACGCGACGAAGATCGTCCCGATCCGGCTCTACGAGACGGCCTTCCGCTTCTTCGACCTCGGCTACGCGGCGGCGATCGGCCTGTCGATGCTCGCGGCGTCGATCCTCATCGCCAACCTCTTCATGCGCACGCTCAAGCGCCGGGGGCTCGCACGGTGAACGGGCGCCGCATCGGAGTCCGGGCGCTGATCGCCGTCGTCATGCTGTGGACGCTGGTCCCGCTGCTGTGGATGCTGCTGTCGTCGCTGAAGCCGACCTCCTCGCTGGCGGCGACGTCGCCCCAGATCAGCTTCACGCCGACGCTCGAGCATTACCGTGCGCTGTTCTCGGGCGGCAACGACATCGGCGGCTACGCCGTCAACTCGATCGTCACCGCCGGCGTCTCGACGATCATCGCGGTCGCCCTCGGGGCGCTCGCCGGCTACGGCCTGGCCCGCAGCGACTTCCGGGGCAAGGACCACGTCGCGTTCTGGATCATCTCCACGCGCATGGCTCCGATCGCCGCTGCCGTCCTGCCGCTGTTCGTGATCTTCCGGACGACGCACCTGCTCGGTACGACGAGCGGCCTGATCGTCGCCTACCTCTCCTTCAACCTGCCGTTCGCGATCTGGATCATGAACGCGTTCTTCGCCGACCTCCCGCCGTCGCTGGAGGAGGCGGCGATGGTCGACGGCGCGACGCGCTGGGTCGCCTTCCGGCGCATCGCCCTGCCGCTCGTCCTGCCCGGCGTGGCGACGACCGCCATCCTCTGCCTGGTGTTCTCGTGGAACGACTACGCGTTCGCCTCGACGTTCTCCGGCCCTGGCTCGCAGACGCTGCCGATGGCCGCCTCCCAGCTCGTCACGCAGACCGAGATCGACTGGGGCCAGCTGACCGCGATCGGCACGATCG
>JAXDHR010000055.1:0-19643 GCA_034664425.1 Solirubrobacteraceae bacterium | reverse complement strand
GACGGGCCGGCCGCGCGATCCGCCCCGCTCGCGCCCGCCGCGGCGCGCGAGCGCGTGCTGCACTCGAGCCACGGACCGCAGGCCTATGCCGTGGTCGACCGCTCCGACCTGCGGGCCGGCCAGCGCGTCGCCCCCAGGACGATCGTCGAGCAGGAGGACGCGACGATCGTCGTGGCAGACGGCTGGTCCGGAGCGGCCGGGAACGGTGGCATTCTCGTGCTGACGCGGGACGCGGCATGACCGGGGCCGACCCGATCACGCAGGAGATCCTCGCCAACGCCTTCACGAGCATCGCGGAGGAGATGGCGGTGGTCGAGTACCGCTCGTCCTTCTCGCCGATCATCCGCGAGATGCTCGACTTCAACTGCGGCGTCTTCGACCGCGAGGGCACGATGGTCGCCCACTCCGAGCAGATCCCGGCGCAGCTCGGACTGATGCAGTTCGCCCTCCAGGCCGCGCTCGAGCGTCACGGCGGCGCGCTCGATCCCGGCGACGCGCTGCTGACCAACCACCCCTATCTGGGTGGCACCCACACGCCGGACCTGCAGGTCTTCACGCCCGTCCACCATCGCGGCGAGCTCGTCGGCTACGCCGGCTCGATCGCCCACCACATCGACATCGGCGGGCGCGTGCCGGGCACGGAGAGCGCGCAGAGCGTCGAGCTCTTCCAGGAGGGCCTCATCTTCCCGGCGATCAAGCTGGTCGATGCCGGCCGGCGCAACCAAGCCGTCTACGACCTCGTCGCCGCGAACGTCCGCGACCCCAACGCGACGGTCGGCGACCTCGACGCCCAGCTGGCGGCCTGCCGGCGTGGCGGCGAGCGGCTCGCCGCGTTGTGCGAGCGCTACGCCCCGGGCGAGGTCACGGAGGCCATGGCGGTGCTGCTCGAACGCACGGCGGCGCGCGCGTCGGCGGCCTTCGAGGGCTGGCCGCAGCGCGCCGTCGCGGTCGAAGGCTTCCTCGACGACGGCGGCTTCGAGGGGACGCCACCTGTCGGGATCCGCGCGTCGGTGCAGGTGCGCGACGGCGTGCTCGAGGTCGACCTGACGGCTACCGACGACCAGGTTCCCGCAGGCGTCAACGTCCCGTTGGCCAGCACCCACGCGGGCGTCTTCTTCGCCGTGCGGTGCTTCATCGGCCTCCCGCAGAACGGCGGCCTGACGCGGCGGATCCGCCTGCGCACCCGCAGGGGCAGCCTGCTCGACCCGATCTTCCCCGCCGCGCTGAGCGCGCGCCACCTCGCCGTGCAGCGCCTCGCCGATCTCATGGTCGCCGCCCTCGGGGAGCTCCTGCCCGAGCGCGCCGTGGCCGCGAGTCACGTGTCCTTTCCCGCCTTCGTCTTCCAGGCCGTCGACCCGCGGGTGGACCGCATGACGCTGCTCGCGGACATCCTCGGCGGGGGCGGCGGCGCGCGTCGCGACGCCCCGGGGGACCACGCGATCGACCCCTACACCTCCAACTGCGCCCTGCTGCCGGCCGAGATCGCTGAGCTCGAGTACCCCTGGCGCGTGGTTCGCACGGAGCTCGTCGACGGGTCCGGGGGCAGCGGCGCACAGCCTGGCGGCATGGGCCTACGACGCGACTACGAGCTCCTGGCCGAGCGCGCCGAGGGCATGTACTACGTCGAGCAGCGCGATCCGCGCTTTGCGCCGGCCGGGCGCGAGGGTGGCGGGCCGGGCGCGCCGGGCCGGGCGACGCTGCGGCGCGCCGGCGCGAGCGGCGAGGAGGAGCTGCCCGGCAAGGGCTACGTGCACCTCGCGCGCGGCGACGTGATCTCGTTCGTCGGCGCCGGCGGCGGCGGCTACGGCTCCGCGAACCAGGACGGCGTCCGGAAGGTTCCGTCCGCGTAGGGCAGGGGATGCAGGATGCGCTGCTCCCCCGCCTGGATCTGGAAGACGAGGTGCGCCTGCCCGAGCGACGGGTCCGGCGTCTCATCCGGGTAGGCCAGGCCGCACTGGCGGTCGTGTCCGAGGAAATAGGTGCCGTTCACGCCGCGGTGGGCGGTCCGGCGCAGCTCCGCGCTGACGTCGCGAAACGCCCGCGGGTTCCCCACCCGCGCCCAAGCGCTCGCGAGCAGGTTCAGCTGGTCGTAGGAGATGCCGGCCAGCGAGCGGCCGGGGGAGACGCCATACGCCTCGCGGTAGCGCTGCGCGAACGCGGCGCCGATGCGGTCGCCATAGACGCCGGTGACCGTGGCCCAGACGACGCCGTCGGCAGCCGGTCCGGCGAGGTTCAGGAACTCGGGCACGCTCGGCGCGTAGACCCCGTAGACCAACGACCGCGTGGGGGAGGCCGTGAACCCGCGCAGGAACGCCGCCATCTCGGCGGGCACGAAGTGGGCGACCATGACCGCCGCCGGCTCACTCCGCTGGATCTGCGCGAGCGCCGCGCCCCAGTCGGCGTCGTAGGTCTCCACGGTGATCAACGACTCGACCGTCCAGCCGGAGCGCTCTGCCGCGTCGATCGTCTCCGGCCGCGTCGTGTGCCCGCCGGCGACGTCGGTCTCGACGAAGAGCAGCCGGCGGTTCGGCGGCGGCCAATCGCCCGACGCGGCCAGCGCGTCGATGAACCGGATGAACCCGGTGCCGTAGTGGATCTCCGTCGGTCCTGCCTGGAAGATCTGACCGAGCCGCTGCCGCTCGTCGCGCACCCACTGCGTCTGCAGCTCGGACGTCATCGAGTGCAGCAGTGGGCAGCCATAGGCGGCCACGTCCTCGTAGCCGGCGAGATCCTCGGCGAACGCGTAGCCGGTGGTGATCGCATCGACCTCGGCGTCGACGAGCCCTCGCAGCGCGCGCGCGACGCCCGCCGGGGCGGAGATGTCCACATCGACGACGACCTGCTCGACGGGACGCCCGGCGATGCCGCCGCGCGCGTTGATGTCGGCGAGCGCCAGGCCTGAGCCGTTGCGCAGCTCGGTTCCGTCGGCGCGCGCCGGACCCGTCAGCGGGAAGGCGGAGCCGACCAGGTACGGGCGGGGCCGCGAGCGCACGCGCGCGGCCGGGTGGTACGCCGGCCGGCGCGAGCGCGGGCGTCGACCCTCTGCGGTCTCGTCGACGAGCCCGATCGGCAGTCCCTCGACGCAGCGCCCGCCACCGGGCACCGGCAGGCGGAGCAGGCCCTCCTCGATCGCGAGCGAGGCGGCGGCGGTGCGCGACGCGCGGCCCAGCTTGCCGAGGATGCGCTCGACGTGCGTCGAGACCGTTCGCGGGCTCGCCCCGAGGTGGGCCGCGATCTCCGGGTTGCTCAGGCCGCCCGCGAGCAGCGTGAGCACGTCGAGCTCGCGCGGCGTGAGCTGGTGCGGCGCGGCGACCGGCAGGGCCTCGACCACCGCCGCCGGGACCGCGCCGACGGCGCGGGGCAGGTGGCGCATGTGCACGGCGAGCCAGCCGTCGCGCCGGTCGGGCCAGAGGAAGCGCACGGCGTTGACGTCGCACGCCAGCAGCGCGCGCGCATAGTCGACCAGCCGCGGATGGATTTCGAGCAGGCGCCGCCCGCGCCCGTCGTTGAGCTCCTCGACAGCGCCCGAGGCGTCCACGACCGCGCTCGGCACCACCTCGTCCGCCGCCGCCGGCGGCGGCTGCGATCCGACCACGTGGCAAGCATAGGCGGCGCCGGGCGCCGCCGTGCGGCGTCCCCGGCTCACCCGCGCAGCGCCGAGCGCTTCGCGAGCAGCTCGCCGCAGTCGAGCTCCTCGAACGCGGCGTCGCACGGGTTGCCGCTGGCCAGCCAGATCCGCCGTGCCGCCGGGTCCATCACGAGCGCGGCGACCGTGGCGGCCTGCTCCAGCTCGGGGAGGCGCGGGTCAGGATGCGAGCACACGCCGAGCGGCTGCCCGGCGTGGTCGGCAAGCATGCCCTCCCAGAAGTCGACGTCGAGCTCGCCGTCGTGCTCGGCGATCCGCTGGCGCAGCCGGGCGAGGCGGAAGGGGCTGTCGGGCATCGCCCACAGCGACACGTCGCGCCCGTCGAAGCCCGCGTTGACGAAGTGGTTGGTGTGCAGGATCACGCCGCCGTCCGCGTAGCCGAGGAACAGCCGCGCGAAGTCTCCCGGCGCGCCCTCGACGTCGAGCGCGATGCCATCCTCGTGCGCGAGCAGATAGTTGGCCGACGACGATCGCTCCGCCCGCTGCAGGGCCGACAGCGCGTCGGTGGCGGTCTCGGCATCGAGGATCGCGCGCAGCAGCACGTGGTAGGGCACCCCTGGGCGCCCGCGGTCGGCGTCCGAGACGAGCGCGTTCGTGCAGACGGCGACGCCGGCCGAGTTCATCCCCGCCTTGGCCAGCAGGCCGGCCTCCACCACGGTGACGAAGTTCGGGCCGTCGTCCTGGGTCGCCTCCAGGACGATGCAGGTCTCGAAGGAGTGCAGCAGCCAGTCCCAGTTCTGGCCGACGAGCAGGCGCCCGCCGGCGCGCGCGGGCAGTGCGGCGAACGCGCTGCACTCCGCCGGGAGGCGCCGGAGGCGGTCGGCGTCGCGGGCCGTGGCGGCGAACATGACCTCGGTGCGAACGTTGATGGCGAGGACGTCCAACTCGTCGACCCCGGCACCCTCGGCGATGCCGGCGATCTCCTCGAGGTAGTCCGGGCCGAAGGCCTCGATCGGGTCGCGGAAGGCGTGCGCCTCGCGGCGAACTCGCGACCAGTCCCAGCCCGCGTAGTGCTCGAAGACCGCGCGGTAGGCCTCGATCGAGCGGTGCACCCGCGACGCGGCGCCGGCGCCGTACTGCCGGCCGCGCTCGCGCGGGGGCCCGGCGACGGAGATCCTCGGGTACACGGTGACGCGCTCCTCTCAGGTGATGGTGGCGCCGCCGGTCACGACAGCAGCAGGCCGCCGTTGACGGCGATCGTCTGGCCCGTCACGTAGGCGGCGTCGTCGGACGCGAGCCACGCGACCGCGCCGGCGACGTCCTCGCCCGTGCCGTGGCGGCCGAGGGGCACCGCGTCGCGCGCCGCCTCGCGCTCCTCCTCGAACGACGTGCCGCCGCGGGCCGCGCGCTCGCGCAACTCGTCGAAGTGCATCTCGGTCGCCATGTGGCCGGGCGCGACCGAGTTCACGCGGATGCCGTGCGGCGCGAGCTCGGCGGCGAGCGAATGCGTGAGCAGCGTCACCCCGCCCTTGGAGGCGCAGTAGGCCGCGCCGTGCGCGACGCCCTGCTGTCCGAACAGCGAGCCGACGTTGACGATCGCCCCGCCGGTGCCCTGGGCGATCATCACGGGGGCGAGGCGCCGCGCGGTCAAAAACGGCCCGACGAGGTTGACCTCGAGCGTTCGCCGGAACTCGGCGGGATCGGTGTCGGCGACCGCCGAGCCGGGGCCGCCGATGCCCGCCGCGTTGACCACCAGGTCGACGCCGCCGAGCTCGGCCACGGCCGCGGCCGCCGCCGCGTCCACCTCCTGCTCGCGCGCGACGTCGGCGACGATGCCGAGGACGGGCCGGCCGCCGCGCAACGCCGCGGCCGTCGCCTCGACGGCGGGGGAGACGTCCAGCAGCGCGAGCGCGTGTCCGTCCCCGGCGAGGCGCCGGGCGATCCCGGCGCCGAGGCCCCGCGCGGCGCCCGTGACGAGCGCCCTCACGCGACCCGGCCCGCGATGTCCGCGCACGTCGCGATGCGGACGCCGTCGTGCTCGGCCACCCAGGCGGCGAACGCGTCGAGGAAGGCAAGCCGGCTCGGCCGTCCGATGATCTGCGGGTGCATCGTGAAGACGCACGAGGCGCCGAGGCTCCGGAGCGCGAGGAACTCCTCCTCCCAGATGGCGCGGACCTCGGCCGTGCTCGAGATCTTCTTGGTCCAGTTCGCGTTGTCGAACCAGAAGTGAGGCGCATCGTCGAGGAGCCACTGCACCGGGAGCTCCACCAGCCCGCTCGCGTGACGGTAGGGGTGGATGTCGTCCATGAAGTTCGACGAGTACCGCAGGCCGTGCTCGCCGAGCAGCGCGACCGTGTCCGCGCTGAACTCCCAGGACGGCGAGCGGTACCCCGTGATCTCCGCCCCGAAGGTTTCGAGGATCGCCTTGGCCCGGACGAGCTCTGACTCCTCCTCGTCGCGCGACAGCGTCGCCGGGGAGCGGTGCGTGTACCCGTGCAGCGCCAGTTCGTGACCGGCGGCGACGATCTCGCGCACCCGCTGCGGATGGCGCTCGGCGACGCGGCCCGGCGTGAAGAACGTCGCGCGCAGCCCGCGGCGCTCGAGCAGGGCGAGGATCAGCGGCACTGCCACCTTCGCGCCGTAGACCCCTTGGGAGAGGACCCCGGGCCGCTGCGCATTGGCCGGGTCCTCGGCGATCCAGACCTCCTCGGCGTCGAAGTCGAACGTGAAGGCGACGTCCACGCTCAGCTCCTGCCCGTCGCCACGCGCGGCGCCGGCTCGGGCGCCACGGGCTCGGGCGGAGGCTCCTCCTCGTTCATCCACGCCTCGACGCGTCGCTGGAGCACTCCGGCCTCCGCGGCGAGGCCGCGCGGAAAGAAGACGACGATGACCAGCAGGATCACGCCGAGCACGGTGAGCTGGGTGCCCGGGTGGTCGATCAGCGCCTGCTGGACGATGGTCAGCACGACCGTGCCGACGATCGGCCCGGTGATCGTGCCGAGGCCGCCGACGACGATCATCGTCACGTAGATGCTCATCGGCGTCAGGCCCATCACGTTGGGCGCGATCGACCCGTTGTAGAGCGTGTAGAGGCCGCCCGCCACCCCGGCGATCGCGCCGGAGAGCGCGAAGGCCTGGATGCGGTTGCGCATCGGGTTGATGCCGCGCGCGGAGGCGTAGGGCAGCGAGTCGCGCATCGTGCGCAGGGCGAGGCCGAAGGGCAGCCGCACGAGCAGCGCGAGGCCGGTCACCGACGCGACGGCGACGGCCAGGCAGAGCCAGTACCAGGCGCGGACCTCGCCCAGCGGCGACAGCGAGCCGAACAGCCCCGGGATGCTCGGCAGGCCGAACGCGCCGCCGGTCGCGCCCGTGTCGTCGTTCTGGATGACGAGCTGCACGACCTCCGATGCCGCGAAGGTGAGCAGCGACGTGTAGATGCCGAACAGCCGCAGCGTCGGGATCGCCAGCAGGACGGCGAGCAGCGCGCCGGCGAGCACGCCGCCGATCAGCCCCAGCACCGGCGGGAAGCCGGCGTGCAGCACGAGCATGCCGCACCCGTAGCCGCCGCCGGCGTACAGCGCGAGCTGCCCGAAGTTCCACACGCCGGCATGGCCGAGCAGGAAGTTCCAGCTCGCGTTGAGGGTGATGAGGATGAGCATCGTCACCATCACCCCCGTGCCGTACACGCTCGGGTAGATCAGCGGGACGAGCGCAGCGAGCACCACGACGCCGGTGGCGATCGACAGCTTCCACGGCGAGAACGTCGCCTGGACGGGCGTGCGGCGGCGGGTCACAGGCGAGCCTCCATCGGGCGGCCGAGCAGCCCGTGGGGGCGTACGAGCAGGACGACGAGGATGACCGCGTAGAGGATCGGCAGCGACCACGTCGTGCCGAACAGCGTCGACGCGGTGGCCTGGACGAGGCCGATGACGTAGGCGGCGTAGATCGTTCCGGGCAGGCTGCCCAGACCGCCGAAGACGACGACGATGAGAGCGATCAGCAGCGGCTGGTCACCCGCCACCGGCGAGGCGAAGTACTGCGCGGCGAGGAAGACCCCGGCGATGCCTGCCAGCGAGGAGGCGAAGCCCATGACGAGTGGGAACACGCGCCGGATCGGGACGCCCATGAGGCGGGCGGCGTCGACGTCCTGCGCGATCGCCCGGATCGCGATGCCGTAGCGCGAGCGGGTCAGGAAGATGCCGAAGCCGATCATGATCGCGATCGCCACCGCCGCCATCACGATCGACTGGTAGGACAGCGAGACGCCGTTGTAGATCTTCACGGAGCCCTCGACGACGTTGGGCACGTTGCGCTGGCCGGCGCCGAAGATCTGCAGCGCGACGTTCGAGAGCACGATCGCGACGGCGAACGTCGTGATGAACGTGATCATCTCGAAGTCGACCCCGCGGCGGCCGAGCAGCGGCTGGACGGAGACGAGCTGCGTCACGACGCCCAGCCCGAACGTCGCGACGAAGGCGGCGGCGACGGCGAGCACAGGGCTCAGGCCGGCGCTGGTCATGATGCCCCAGCCGACGAAGCCGCCGACCATCACCATCGAGCCCTGCGACATGTCGAGCACCCGCAGGATCCCGTAGATCATCGTCATGCCGATCGCGACGAGGCCGTAGATCGATCCGAGGACGACGGTGGTGACGAGGATCGAGATGACGTCGGTCATCCCTGCAGCACTCCGAGGTAGGACTGCGCGACGGTCGCGTCGGCCGCGACCTCCGCAGCCGAGCCCGTGCGCACGATCCGGCCCATCTCGAGGACGCACACGCGGTCGGCCAGGTCCTCGATGTGGGTGAAGTTCTCCTCCACGAGCAGGATCGACGTGCCCTGGGCGGCGATCGCGCCGATCGTCTCGTAGACGGTCTGGACGATCACGGGGGCGAGCCCGAGCGACGGCTCGTCGATCAGCAGCAGCTGCGGGCGGCGCATCAGCCCGCGTCCCACGGCGACCTGGCGGCGCTCGCCGCCCGACAGCGTGCGGGCGCGCTGCTCGCGGCGCTCGCGCAGCGCCGGGAAGATCCCGTAGACCCGCTCGAGCTCCTCGTCGCGCCGGCTCCACGCGCCGCGGGGGAACGCGCCCATCAGCAGGTTCTCCTCGACGGTCAGCTCGGGGAAGAGGTGATCGCCCTGAGGGATGTGGATCAACCCGAGCTCGCTGCGGGCCTCGGCCCGCGCGCCGTCGATTCGGCGCCCGTCGAGGGCGATCTCCCCGGAAGAGAGGCCGATCAGGCCGCTGATGGCACGCAGCAGGGTGGTCTTGCCGTGCCCGTTGGGGCCGACGACCACGAGCGTCTCCCCCGCACCGACCTCGAGGTCGATGTCGAGGACGACGTCGGAGGTCCCGTAGCCGGCGGACAGCCCGGCGACCCGCAGGGCGGGCTGGGCTTCAGCCGCCGCCACGTCGCGCCGCCTTCTCGCCGAGGTAGACCTCGATCACCCGCTCGTCGCGCATCATCTGCTGCGGCGAGCCTTCGAAGAACACGCGCCCGTGGTGCATGACCACGACCCGGTCGGCGAGCTGGACGAGCGCGCGCATCACGTGCTCGATGCAGACGACGGCGACGCCGAAGCCGCCGATGCCGCGCACGAGCGCGAGCGTGCGGTCGATCTCGTCCGCGTTGAGGCCGCCGAAGGGCTCGTCGAGCAGGAGCACGCGCGGGCCGGTGGCCAGGGCGGTCGCGATCATCAGCCGCTTGCGGTCGAAGACCCCGAGCAGCTCGGCGGGGCGGTCGGCGACGGGTGCGAGGCCGCTCCAGTCGAGGATCCGGTCCGCGTCGCCACCCGGGTCCTCGCCGAGGCCGGCCCAATGCTCCCGGGCGCGGCCGCTGCGGCAGGCGACGGCGATGTTCTCGTAGGCGCTCAGCGAGGTCGCGACGGTGGGCTGCTGGAAGGTGCGCGCCATGCCTGCGTGGCAGCGGCCGTGCACGCTGGTGCCGGCCAGCGACACGTCGCCGAGCAGGACGTCGCCGTTCGTCGCCGGAGTGAGTCCGGTCACGACGTCGAAGAGCGTGGTCTTACCCGCGCCGTTGGGCCCCGCGATGCCGAGGATCTCCCCGGGCCGCGCGACGGTCGAGACGTCGACGACGGCGCGCAGGCCGCCGTAGTCCTTGCCGACCCCGCGCAGCTCGAGCGCCGCGGGGGTCGCGACCGACATCACGTCAGCCATGGTGGCGTCGCGTACTCGCCCTGCGTGTACGGATCCGGCGAGATCAGGATCTGCTTGCCGTTCTGGATCTGGAACGTGAGCAGCGGCTCGCCGAGGCTGGGGTCCTTGACCTTCGCCGGATAGGGCAGGTTCGTCTGCTGGTCGGGCCCGAGCTTGTAGGCGCCGTTGACGCCGCGGAAGACCATCCGCCGCACGTTGTCGCCCACGCGGTCGTAGTCGAACGGGGTCGGGGCCATCGAGGCGGCCTGCGCCCACAGCATCACGAGGTCGCGCTGGTTGCCCGCGTTGGCGAGTCCGGGCTGCTGGTGGAAGGCCTTCACGTACTCGGCCACGAACCGCTTGCCGAGCTCGTCGGCCACGATCGTCCCGGTCGTCGTGGCCCACAGCACGCCGTTGGCGGCCGTGCCCGCGAGCTTGAGGTACTCGGGGACCGAGGGTGCGTACTGCTGGTAGACGAGCGAGCGCGTCGGGGACTCCGCGAACTGCTTGATGAACGACGCCTCGTCACCCACGAAGTAGTCGCTGTGAAAGACGATGTCGGGGTCGCGCGCCCGGATGCGGGTCAAGGTCGAGCCCCACTCGCTCTGCGGAACGGTGTAGGTGTCGAACTGCACGACCTTCCACCCGAGGCCGGTGATGTCCGAGCGGAAGCGGCGGGCGATCGAGATGCTGTAGGCGTCGTTGGAGCTGACGATCGCGACGGTCTTGTCGCGCGGCTTCCACTTGCCGCCGGAGATGAGGCCACCGACCAGGTTCACGAAGCCGGTGGCGTACCAGATCTCCGAAGGGCAGCCCTGGAAGATGTTGCGGTAGCCGTTCTTGATCGCGAAGTCGACGTTGCCCTGGAAGGTGTTGACATGGAAGAGCGGGATCTTCGCTCGTCCGACGATCGGCGTCTCGACGTTCGTGTAGGTGAGGAACGGCGCGAAGACGGCGCCGACCCGGTCGGCAACGAACTTGCGCATCGCGCTCGTCATGATCTCGGGCGTCTGATCCTTGGCGTCCAGCAGCGAGAAGCGCAGCGGCCGCCCGCCCACGCCGCCGGCGGCGTTGACCTCGGCCACACCGAGCCTGATCCCGCGGACCATCTCCTGGCCGTCTGCCGAAGCGGCGCCGGTGACCGGTGCGAGCACGCCGATCGTGATCGGCTGCCCCGAGGCGGTGCTCGCGGCCTGGCTCTCTGTGGAGCGCCCGCCGAGGAACCCGCCGGCGCCGCCGGCGATCACCCCGCCGAACGTGGCGGCACCGATTCCGCCGACGAGCTGTCGGCGCGTGACCCGCGTGGGTCGCCCTCCGGAACCTTCCGTCATCACTCCCTCTCCGATCCGCGATCACGCTATGGCCGCCCCGGCCGGGGCGCCATACGTCATTTGACCGAGGGCCCGTCCGGGGGGTCCTGCTCGGCAGGCGTACTTGAGTCGTGGCCGCGCTCAGGCCCCTCGCGACCCGCCAGGAAGCCCTCGAGGATCGCTTCCTCGGCGGTCCGCGGGCCGAGGACGTCGCCCACGCGGCTCACCCCCGGGCGGCCCTCGAGCGCGAGCCACAGCTCGTCGCGGGGGCGACGGCCCTGGGCGAGCACCAGCGTGGCCACGTCCCCGAGCGGCTCGGTCCTGCCCGAGAAGACGTGGCGCAGCACCAGCGCGTCAGCGGGCCGGGCCAGCTCGAGGTGATGGCGCACGCGCACGCCCGCGTCGTCGAGCCGGCCCAGGTAGCTGTTGCGCTGGTACTGATGCAGGGTCTCGCCGGGCACGGTCGCTGCGCAGGCGAGCGTCACCTCCAGACCCGCCCCCGCGAGCACCTCCGCCGCGTCGAGGCCGGCCCACTCGCCGCCCCAGTCGGCGACGAGCACCGGCCCGGCGAGCTTGCCGGGCGCGCGGATCGCGTCCCACGCGTGCACGATCGCGAACGGCGCGTCGCCCACCGGCGGCTCGTACGGCTGCGCGCCCGTGGCCAGGATCACGCGATCGAATCGCTCGGCGAGCTCGGCGCCGGCCTCCGTGCCGAGCTCCAGCGAGACGCCGGTGCGCTCGAGGTTGCGGCGCGCCGTGCGCGCGAAGCGCCGCCAGCTCTCGGCATGGCCGGGCGCCCGGCCGGCGAGCGCGAGCTGCCCGCCGATGTCCTCCTCGCGCTCGATCAGCCTGACGTCGTCGCCGGCCCGCCTCGCCTCCACCGCGGCCGTGATGCCCGCCGGCCCTGCGCCTACCACGAGCACACGCCGGCGCTCGCGGCGCAACGGCGGGAAACGACGTTCGCGGCCCGTGCGCGGATTGACCACGCAGCCGATCGGCAGCCCGGCGTGGTAGTGGCCGATGCAGGCCTGGTTGCAGCCGATGCACTCGATGATCTCCGCCGCGCGACCCTCCGCCGCCTTGGCCACGACATCCGGGTCGGCGATCAGCGCGCGCGTCATGCCGACCGCGTGGGCGCGACCCGAGGCGACGATCGCCTCTGCGTGCTCGAGGTCGACGACGCGCGTGGTGGCGATCACGGCGATCTCGCCGGCGTCTGCGCGAAGGTGCTGCGCGATCACGTCCTCGGGAACCGGCGCCGGGGGGGCGATGTAGGTCGACCCCCGGTATGACGCCGAGTGGCCGAGGGCGAGCGAGACGAAGTCCACGAGGCCGCTGTCGCAGATGCGCGCGCGGATCTCGTCGGCCACGTCCGCCGGCTCCGTATCCGGTGCCATCTCCGACGCGGCGAGCCGGACGCCGACGGCCAGATCGCCGCCGACCTGCGCGCGGATCGCCTCGAGGATCTCCAGCGCGAAGCGCATGCGCGTGTCGAGCGCTCCGCCGTAGGTGTCGTCGCGACGGTTGCTGCGCCGGGAGAAGAACTGCGACGGGAGGTAGCCGTGCGCCATCGAGACCTCGACGCCGTCGAGCCGGCCGCGCTGCGCGTGCGCGGCGGCCACGGCGTAGCCCCGCACGAGCCCCGCGATCTCGCGGCGCGTGAGCGCGCGCGGCTCGGAGTGGAAGCGCGGGCTGGGGACCGCGGACGGCGCGACCGCGGGGGCTCTCGGCGCGCCGCCGAAGAGCTCCCGGCCGCCGTGGAAGAGCTGCACGAAGAGCCGCGTTCCGTGCGACTCGACGGCCTCGGCCACACGCGCGTAGCCGTCGACGATCGAAGGCAGGTAGCCCCCGAGCGTATGCGGCGTCAGCAGCCCTGTCGGATCGATGGCGGTCGCCTCGAGGAAGATCGCGCCGGTGCCGCCGCGAGCGCGCGCGGCGTGGTAGGCGATGAAGTCCTCCGTCGGCAGATGATCGTCCACGAGGGTCGTCTGGTGTGCAGTCGACACGACCCGGTTGCGCAGCTCGACCGGCCCGACGCGCAGCGGGGAGAGGAGGTGGCTGAGCACCGCGGCAACGATACGCGGGCGCACCGCGAGCGATGCGGAGTCGCGGCGCCGGCTACCTGGCGAATGCGCCCGGCAGCGCATCGTGCGTGAACGCCTTGGCCTGCGCCGCGAAGCCGAGCGGGTCGAGGCCGAGCAGGTCCTCGATCGAGCGCAGCGCGCCGTAGGGGTCATAGGCGCCCTTCAGCGTCGCGCCGGCCCTGGCGAACCGCGAGACGACCAGGCCATGGGTCGGCGCGGTCGCCGTACCGGTGCCCGGCGCCCGGGCGAGGAAGAGCACGAGCAGCGCACCATCGTGCCGGTACGCGGGCGAGGCGGGGATGCGGGGCGCCCAGGTGCGCAGGAACGCGTCGGCGCCGGCCAGGCCGTCGGGGCAGTCGGCGAGCGTTCCGCTGTCGCACAGGTCGGGCGCGAACGCGTAGACCGGCAGCGCGTACTGGGGGACGCTCCAAATCGGGTTTGTCTACCGACAAAGTCGGCTTAGCGGCGCAGGGCGGCGGATACGCGCGCGTGTCACGATCAACGCAAGCGAGCTGCGCGAGCCCCGCGGCTAGCATCTCGGCGCGATGGCCTCCCACGGAACCGCCGTTCCCGCCGACATGACGTCGGATCTCGAGGCGCGGGCGCTTGACTGGATCGCACCCTTCTCGCAGGCCGAGCATCTGATCCAGGCTCGAGCGTGGGTGCTCCGGCTCGACCCCGCGGCGTCGCTCGCGATCCGCCTGGCAGCCCTCACGCATGACGTCGAGCGCATGTTCGCCGGCGGCCCGCAGCAGAACTTCGCCGAGGATCGCTGGGACGACCCCGACTACCTGTTCGCGCACTCCACTCGATCGGCCGACTTCGTCCAGCGCTGGCTCGAGGACGGAGCCGAGCCACCCGACGCGAGCTTCATCCGCGACGTGCGCCGGCTCGTGCTGCTTCACGAACTGGGAGGCGACGCCGAGGCGGACGTTCTACAGGCGGCGGATTCGCTCTCCTACCTGGAGACGCTGCAGGAGCTGACCGCGGGATGGGTGGCTGCGAACCTCTGCTCGGCCGAGAAGGCGCGGGACAAGCTGGTCTACATGCGCGACCGGATCCGCATCCCGAGCGCGCGGCGGCTCGCGGAGCCGCTCTTCGAAGCGGCCGCCGCGCGGCTTGGTGGCGCCTCGCCGGGGACGTAGGCGGCCGGTCATTGAAGGCATGTGAGATGCTTTCTTGACACGGTCCGTGCCGCGGAATAGGGTCGCCGGCAGATGTCCTCGAGGGCTCGCCAATACCGCAGCCCGCTGCGCGGGGCACAGCAGCAGCAGACGCGTCAACGCATCCTGGAGGCGGCGATCTCGCGGATCGCCGAGGACGGCCTGGCGGAGCTCACGGTGCCGATCGTCGCCGAGCAGGCGGGTGTATCGCTGCGGACGGTCTACCGGCATTTCCCGACCAAGGAAGACCTCATCGATCGAGTCGGCGAGTTCCGCGACGCGCAGTTCGGCGTCAGCGGTCCCCCGGCGAGCATCGAGGAGCTGATCGAGAACACGCCGGCGCTGTTCGAGGGATTCGCGGCCCGCGACGACCTCGTGCGCGCGGCGGATGCCTCCGCCGCCGGCCGCCACGTGCACGACCGGGCGCGGCGCAGGCGCGCGAAAGCGCTCAGCGCCATCTTCGAGGAGGCCACGCAGGATTTGACGCCGGCCGAGGCGCGCCGGCTCGTCGCGGCGGTCCAGGTGCTCTGGAGCACGCGAGCGTGGCTGACGATGCACGACAACTGGGGGATGGACGGCAGGGAGGCGGGAACCGCCGCGCAGTGGGCGATCACGACGCTCTGCGACGCGGCGCGCCGCCTGTCGGCGGAACGCGCGCAAGACCAGCTTCCGGCCGAGTCCTGAGCAGGCGGACGGGACGGAGAAAGGGGACACCTGGGGATGTCGCAAGCACTGCTGACGGAGTTGTGCCTCAAGGAGCTCGTGCTGTGCGGCGTCCACGAAGGCGAGACGGTGGTGATCGTCTCGCAGGGCGTCGAGCGGCTTGACTACGCCGACGCCTTCATGGCGGCCGCCGCGCGCCTCGGGGCGTTCTCGCATCATCTGCGCCTCGCCACCGCCACCAACGACCTGGACGCGGACGGCGGAGCGTGGACGGTGGGCGTCACGCCGCTCGCGGGCAACGAGGCAGCGGTCGAGGCCCTCAAGCTCGCCGACCTCGTGATCGACCTCATCTTCCTGCTGTTCTCGCCCGAGCAGCTGGCGGTCGAGGCCTCGGGGACCCGCATCCTGCTCGCGGTGGAGCCGGTCGACGTGCTGGCTCGGCTGTTCCCGACCCGTGACCTGCGCGAGCGCGTCGAGGTGGGGGGCGAGCTGCTCGGGTCGGCGCAGGCCCTGCGCGTGACCAACACTGCGGGCACGGACGTCACCTACAAGCTGGGCGCCTACCCGACCATCACGGAGTACGGCTACACCGATACGCCGGGGCGCTGGGACCACTGGCCCTCGGGCTTCCTGTTCACGGGCGCCCACGACGACGGCGTCGACGGGCGGGTGGTGATCGCGCCGGGAGACATCGTCTACCCCTTCAAGGACTACGTCAGCTCGCCCGTCGAGCTCACGATCGAGCAGGGCCGGATCGTCGATCTGCGCGGTCCCGGGCTCGACGCCGCGCTCCTACGCGACTACATGGCATCGTTCGAGGACACGGACGCCTACGGCATCGCGCACATCGGTTGGGGGCTCAACGAGAAGGCGCGGTGGTCCTCGCTTGCGACGGATCGCCGCGGCATCGGTGCCGAGGGGCGATCGTTCTACGGCAACGTCCTCTTCTCCACCGGACCCAACCAGGAGCTCGGCGGGAGCAACGCGAGCCCCTGTCACATCGACATCCCGATGCGGGGCTGCAGCCTCTATCTCGACGACGAGCCGATCCTGGTGGACGGCGATGTCGTCCACACCGACATGAAGGTCGACCGGGTCGCCACGGCCCTGAACGGGAGCTCGCGATGAGCGACAGCAACGGCCGGTCCTTCGCCAATCCGTACGAGGTCGAGCCGCCCGTCGGCGCCGAGGAGTGGCGGCGGCTGTACCCGCACTACTACCTCTTCGACGAGGAGCGGCGCCCGCAGGACGAGCAGCGGTTCTGGTTCTACGACGGGATGCACAACCCGACCGCGCTGTATCCGTTCGACACGATCATGACGGAGAGCTGGTGGGTCGCCCTCAACCAGGGCGCCAACCGCGTCTGGCGCGTGCCGCCCTCGCGCGGGCTCGACCAGCGGCTGCTGAACGGCTACCTCTACTGCAGCCCGCGCGAGGTGCACGAGCCCGAGGAGCTCGAGGCTCGCGCGCCCGTCTTCGCCGAGCGCGCGCAGGCCTACTTCGAGGACTGGCCCGCCATCTACGACGCCTGGGTCGCGAAGGCCGGCGACTGCATCGAGCGGCTGAAGGCCATCTCGTTCGCCGTGCCGCCGACGGTCGAGCCCGACGCGGTGGTCAGCGAGCGGCGCGCGTTGACGAGCGCCTGGCAGATGCTCGCGGACTACAACCGGCTGATCGAGAACATGCAGGAGATGGCCCACTACCACTTCGAGATGCTCACGCTCGGATACGGGGCCTACCTGACGTTCCGCGACCTCTGCGCCGAGCTCTTCCCCGACATCGACAACCAGACGATCACCCGTATGGTGAGTGGGCAGGAGCTCGTGCTCTTCCGCCCCGACGCGGAACTGCGCAAGCTCGCCCGGCTCGCCCACGAACTCGAGCTCCAGGCGGAGTTCGGCTCCGACGGAGGGCCGGACACGGTGCTCGAGCGGCTCGGCGCCAGCGAGGCCGGGCGGCGTTGGATCGACGCGCTCGAGGCGGCGAAGGAGCCGTGGTTCTGGTACTCGACCGGGGCGGGGTACTCGCACCAGGACCGCGCCTGGATGGACGACATGCGCGTGCCCTTCACGGCCATCCGCGGCTACCTGCACCGGCTCGACGCCGGCGAGGAGATCGACCTGCCGACGGAGCAGCTGCGCGCCGAAGGCGAGCGGCTCGCCGCCGAGTACGAGGACGTGCTCGGATCTGAGGAGGAACGCGACAGCTTCCGCGGTCTGCTCGAGCTCTCGCGCACCGTCTACCCGTACGTCGAGAACCACAACTTCTACGTCGAGCACTGGCACCACACGATCTTCTTCAACAAGGTCCGGGAGCTCGGAGGCGTCCTGGCGGCGTGCGGCGTGCTCGCCGAGTCCGAGGACATCTTCTACCTGCACCGCTTCGAGATCCCGTACGCGATCTACGAGCTGGCCATCGACTGGGCGATCGACGGCGACGGCCCGACGTCGCACTGGCGGGCCGAGGTCGACGTGCGCCGCGACATCCTCGAGCGGCTCTCGGCGTGGAGTCCGCCCCCCGCGCTCGGGCCGCCGCCGGAGCAGATCACCGAGAGCTACTCGATCATGCTCTACGGCATCACCACCGAGGCGGTCCGCGATTGGCTCGGCGATGGCGACGAAACCGGCGAGGACGGCCGCGAGACGCTGCGCGGCATCGCGGCGTCGCCGGGCGTGGTCGAGGGCGTCGCCCGCGTCGTGGCCGACGCGACACGGCTCGACGAGGTGCAGCAGGGCGAGATCCTGGTCTCGCGCTGCACGACGCCGAGCTGGGCGCCGGTCTTCGGCCGCGTGACCGCGGCCGTGGCCGACATCGGCGGCGTCATGTCGCACGCCGCGATCGTCGCCCGCGAATACGGCCTGCCCGCCGTGGTCGGCACCGGCTTCGGCACGACGCGGATCCGGACCGGGCAGCGCATCCGGGTGGACGGCGGCCGCGGGGTCGTCGAGCTGATCGACGAGGAGACGACGGCATGACGGCAGCCGACCGGCCGGCCGGCGACCCGGACACCGATCGCGTCTACGAACGCGCCGGCTGGGGACAGCGCGTGCAGCGAGGGATCCGCCCGGCGGTCCTCGTGGTGGATCTCATGCGGGGCTTCACGGAGGCGCAGTACGCTACGGGCGCCGATCTGACCGCCGAGGTCCGCGCCACTGCGAGGCTGCTGGAAGCGGCTCGCGAGCGCGCGCTGCCGGTCGTCTTCACCGTGATCGCCTACGACGCGAACGGGCTGGACGGCGGGGCCTGGCTGCAGAAGGCCCCGGGGCTCGGCATCCTGAAGGAGGGCACGCCGCTCGTCGAGCTGGATCCCCGCTTGCCGCGCGACACGCGCGACACCATCGTCTCCAAGAAGGGGGCGTCCGCGTTCTTCGGGACCAACCTCGCTGCGGTGCTGGTTGCGCAGCACGTCGACACCGTCCTGCTCTGTGGCGCCACGACGAGCGGCTGCGTGCGCGCGAGCGCAGTCGACAGCGTGCAGTCGGGCTTCACGACGCTCGTCCCGCGGGAGTGCGTCGGCGATCGCGCGCAGGGACCGCACGAAGCGAACCTCTTCGACATCGACGCAAAGTACGGCGATGTGATCTCGCTCGAGGATGCGCTCGCCTACGTAGCCGGGCTGCCGCCGCACGCCGCGGCCGGCCAGACGCAGACGGCGCCCGTGCCGGCCGCGTCCCACGCCGAGCTTCCGGCGGAGTACTGATGGGCGTCCCCTCGCAGGCGGCGCTGCACGCCGACGTCGACGCGCTCGGCGTGGGCAGCCGGATGGTCGAGGCGAACGGCCTGCGCCTGCACGTGCTCGACTACCCCGGCGACGATCCCGCCGTGATCGTCCTGCCGGGCATCACGAGCCCCGCGATCAGCTGGGATTTCGTGATCCGCGCCCTCGATGTGCCGCGCCGCTTCGTCGTTCCCGACATGCGCGGACGGGGGCTCTCCGAGCGCCCGGACCGCGGCTACGCCCTGTCGGACTACGTCGCCGACATCGCCGGGCTGATCGGGGAGCTGGACCTCGAGCGCCCCGCGCTGCTGGGGCACTCGATGGGAGCGCGCGTCGCCGCGGCGGTCGCCGCCCGCCGTCCCGGGCTCGCCGGCCACGTCATCGCCGTCGACCCGCCGCTCAGCGGACCGGGCCGGGCGCCGTACCCGATCACTCGCGAGGCGTTCCTCGGCCAGTTGCGAGCGGCGCAGGCGGGCACGACCGTCGAGGAGGTCCGGCGCAGCTACCCGCGCTGGCCCGAGCGCGAGCTCGAGCTGCGCGTGACCTGGCTGCCCAGCTGCGCGGAGGACGCCGTCCTCGAGTCCCACGAAAGCTTCCACACCGAGGACTTCTTCGACGACTGGCCGCAGGTGCCCGAGCCGGTCACGTTCGTGTACGGCGGCGACAGCCCGATGGTGACCGCGAAGGGGGCTGCCGAGGCGGCGCAGCGCAATCCCCGAGCGCGCCAGATCCGCATCCCGGCCGCCGGTCACATGATCCCCTGGGACAACCTGGCCGGGTTCGTCGACGCGGTTCGGCCGCTGCTTGCCCCGGGCGGGGATATATCGTATTCGACGACAACCGAGTAATCGGGAGGAGCCCGTGACCGTGATGACGTTCGTCGAGATGTGCCGAGCCGAGCTCGGCCTCTGTGGGATCGCCGAGGGAAGCACGGTCGCGGTGCTCTCGCAGGGCAACGACCG